>NZ_LYSQ01000026.1:0-81504 GCF_001728955.1 Aeromonas sp. DNP9
CCGTCCTCTCATGAGGCCTGTAGGGAAAGGAGATCTTGTTTAGGAAATCGTCGGTGTCACAACTTACAAACGCATCGGCCAGACGGCCGATTAGGAAGCCGGCAGGTATCTCAATCCTCTCGTTGTGACTACAACAAAACCGTTGAAAACAACAACCCTGTGCCTAGGGGCGATTCAAAAATCGCTGATACCGAGATTGATGTAATGTAAGCATTTCACGATACTTATGATGCAAATGCTTGCGGGCGTTGATGTACTGATCACTCCGTTGTCAGCTGACAATCGCTGCCAGCCAGCAGCTTGGTTTCCATTTCACGATACTTATAATGCAGATGACTGCGGGCACTGATGTACTGATCACTCCGTTGTCAGCTGACAATCGCCATCGCTGGACAGGCCGAGTTCCATTTCACGCTACCGATAATCCATCTGCCAGAAAGCACCGAGCCGAAGATCGGCCAGCAGCCAGGCTGATAGCTATCCTAGCAGGCGTTACGCCGCAGTTCCCGATAGACAGTGGAACGATAATACCAATGGAGTGAGCCATAGCGGCAACGGATATCCTTTGCCGATATCTGGTATCGTTGCCCTTCAGTCACCTGCTGATAACTCATGGTGATACTGCTTCTACTTTGGCGAGCTGAAGCGTACCACCGTCAGCAGTTGACTACCTCTCACCGCTTAACCATGAGTGTCGCACTTATTATCTGAATTCCCGGGCTGCCTTGAAAAAATGCCTGAGGGTGGTAGAAATACCCACTATCAGATCAAATTTTCTCTGTAACTTTTTTCGCCATCCGTACCGGTAAAATCAATTTAAATATGACCATTTATTACGTTCAAAAAATGAGTGATCACGCCACTGACATAGCTATCATCAAAACTAAAATTACGAACCTAGAAATTTACTCAAAAATAATTTTTTAAAAATCAATAATCATTTCATTGGAATGGGTTGATATCATTTTTATAATTTGCAATAATTAAAACAAGATTATTGATTTAGACTTTCCCTTGTAGCTTAACATCAATATTTATGACAAATTACATTTAAATTATTATGTTCTTGATAATTTTCCTTACCAGCTATATTTAGGTGGCCACTTATCTGGTCTTATTGAACACAGATAGGCACAAAAACACTAATAACAACTATAAGAAGGTGTTTATGATAAAAAGGCAAAAATGGGGTAGACCCCCCAAAATAGACTCGGACAAACGCACCCTGCGAGTTCGAGTTTCGTTTACAGCGGACGAATATCAGAAATTACAGGCACGATGCCATGCATCCGGGGTAGCTAAAATTAGCGAACTCGTTCGCGCAATTGCACTCAACGAGAAACACATAGACTCGGAACCAGCTATCCGTCATGTAGAATTGATCCATTGGTTAGCTCAGCTAAATAGGCTGGCGGCAGATATCAACGAATTCATTTTGGAGTGTAGACTCCATTTACATTCTGATGAAGTCAAAAATAATCACTCCAAAAATGTTTTGATCCTCCAGAAAATCCAATCCGTCTATAAATTACTGATAAATATTTCAGGCGTAGCACATGCGGAGGGCAAACATGATCGGTGAGGTTTTTGATCTGACGCCAGGTTTTTCTGGGAGACTAGATTATATATTCAGGAATTCTCCATTCAAAAATCCTAACAACAAAAAGAAAGACCATAAAAAAAAGGCCACAACACAGATAAATTATCTTGGCGGAAATGTATTCAGCTACCCAGAGTTGGCGCTCACTGAAAGCGGTAAAAATTATAATGTCAGTGGGCTGCTCACAGAACTAGAGCAGCAGGCGAATTTGTATTTGGGTTCTGGAGAAATGAAATGTGCGCATTATTCAATTTCGTTACCTGCTGGTGATAACCTCAGCCCATATCACTGGTTCGTGTCAGCTCGAATTTTCATGGATCGGATGGGATATGGAAATGACACGAAATGGACCTCTGTAATACACAATGACGCTCATTGCCAACATATCCATATCGTTGCATGTCGCGTAAAACTAGATCGCACTCTAGTCAATACCTACAACGATTATGACCGTTGCATACAGGCGGTGCGCGATATAGAAAAAATTCTTGGCCTCGTTAAACAAAAAAATCCTGATGAAAACTGGGGAACTGAATATTCTATCACAGATATGAAAACCGGCATTGGTAGAGGAACGTTGTCAGCTCAGCAAGATCCAAAAAATCTTATAAGATCTGTTTTAGATAGAGTGTTTGAATGTAGACCGAGCACCATCTCTGGACTCGTAAAAAAGTTGCGGGGCTATAATGTGATGGTTGCCGTGCGTAGAAAAAACGGTGTCCCAACAGGCATTATGTACAGTGTTGATGGAATGATATGGATTTCAGGAACGCATGTTAAACGCCGCCGTGCGACCTGGGGAAGGCTACTAGAACAGGGTATTACATACTCACCAACTAGAGATGATAAAATTTTAGAGTTACGTACTCACAATTTAGAGGAACAAAAAATAAAAACTGAACTTCAAAAATACAATAAAATTTCACCAGAGCCAAACTTACATTTAAAACAAACCATCCCTATAGCATCAAAGGTTAGTTTAAATGAAAGAAAACATAACCAAAAATCACCAACATCTAAATGTGACACATATACAGATAATTTCATAGCATTGGTTCGCTGTACTCAAAAGCAATATAAGAAAGTTATAGGTAGGGTTAAGTCATACATATACAGGGATAAACGATTTAACGCTCATAACCTGCTACAACTGAATTTTTCATGTGAATGGCAAGAAAAACCTTCCGATTCAGTGATTGAGGAGTTCTTAGCCGCGATAACGGCTGCATTAAAACGTATATTCAAGAATGGTTTTGAGTCAGTTAATCACGGATTGGAACCAAACCTACCCGATGGGTACGTTATGGATGCAGAGGCACAGGCGCCAAACATCGTTGTGATTACATCATCCAATCAGGAGGAGTTAGTCACGTCAATTCACAACGCTAACAAATGGATTGATGATTGGACTGGAAGAACCATCCCAAATGGCATTGAGTTATTAAAGATAAAATAATTAAAACAATAAATTATGAGGTTAGTTATATGGCAATAGCAAGATTGAATTCAAATTTAAAAACAATCACATTCAGTACAACAATCAGTATTCAAGAAAATTTAGAACTCAAGGACGGAACCATTAGGTCAATATATAAATCCAAACATGAGCACCTTGGCACTGTTGATATAGATTCTGATTACTCACTCATTTCAAGTCTAACACAGGATGAAGTGATAAAATTTACCGAATGGGCTAAACAGCAACAAAATGACGTTAAAAATTCCTATCTCGCGAATCATGCCAGAGGGTTTTGGGGTGGTTACCCCGTTATAAAAAGATCAGTTTCCGATGATGAAAAATATCGCGATGAATTTGGGTTTATTAAAAATAGACGTATAGGTGAGTTCATAGGCGTTATCGCTGATCCGATAAAAATAAACCATCTCCCCTCGACATCAGACAAAGGTAACGCATTAAATTTCCACCTTATACGTAAGGATGGGACACTGGTCGACATGCTAAGTCCGTTGTGTGATGAAATTATCAGATCTCACAAAAAAACAAAATTAAACATTGAGGAAGCTAAGAATATTTTCCAGGGATTGAAACCCATTACCTACCTGATAACTGAGGTTATTGGATTTAAACAATCCGACCTAGAAAAAAAACTACCTCCTAGGTACAGAGCAAAAACTGTATCATTGTTAAAAAATAAAACTAACGGTAAGTTTGGATAGTAAATACCGAACACAGTTCGGTCTAATAACTAAAAAAATGATGAACAACGGATTGTATGTACGCAGGAATATTAAAATAAAAGTATTTTATTATACTGGCATCCTGCCGTTGACTAACGGCAATTTAAAAAATTCTACACGGTGGACATGTCGTCAAAACTTGCCCACTATTCAGCTGACAGACGGCGATTGTTAGCTACCCTCATTCATCAGAGGGGCACTGATCGCGCCCCTCTGACTGTACAGATCTAGTTATTACCTGACACCGACCTCAAACCGGTGTCTTGTTTACGAGACTTTCGTGCGCCCTTCCTTTGGTATCAATTCCAGAGCATATGCAACGTGCTGTAGGGGGTTCTGCTTGCATGTCCCTCCCTGTGTTGGTCTGCCTGCCACTGCCCATCCTCTAAGGCCCAATGAGCTCTCCTGGGAGGGACTAATCGCTACCCCTTTGCAACCAAGCGACCTGTCGAGACAGCCCTTGGTTGCATAGGTCTGATAGTTGCAGCTGATTTCGTAGAACTGCTGTCAGCTATAGCTGAGGAACTTGCAGGCTTTGCTGACGTTATTGAGCTCTTTGGAGAGCTCTAGCAGGCTGAGTTTGCGACATGCTACTTTCTCGTTGGTGGTCATACGGTGACTCCAGATGACACGGTAGGGGTACCGGTTTGAAGCCGTATGACCACTCCCTTTTGTGGGCAACTGTCAGGTGAATACCATCTCCATACACCCGTTGCTGGGGGCGTTCACCGCCTTGGCGACGGAGATGGGGTCACCCTTCAGCATCATCTGGTTGGTCTTGTCACCGAACGTGATGTCACCGATCTGGTGGATGGGAACGCTCTACTCCATTGAACTGGTGCTGTTGTTGTTCAAGTTCCTGGCCGAATTGAAAGGGATACACCTTGCACCAGGCCGTGTGCTGGCCTGGAGTACCCTGGTCATTGCCTGTCTGGCCTCCCTGACATTGGGGTCGGTCTTTGGCACTGTTGTGGCCAGAGCTGCATTTTCAGGGGCACAATCAGCGCTGTTTACCCTTATTTGTGCCATGGTCAGCGGTGTCTCCATCATCGGCTTGCTGCAAGTGACCCAAGCCTTCAATCCACGCTTATGGGGGATTTGGCGACTGGCAGTGATAGCCCAGATTATCCTGCTCTCCGTGCTATGGGTTTACAGCATCAGAAACAGCGGGGTGGGTAACGGTATGTGGGTACAAGGTTGGCTGCCGCTCGGGTTTCTTATCACCTTGGCGCTGTCATTCATGAACATGAAAGTCGCGATGCTGGTCAGCTTGCTTTGCTGCTTCCTGGCTGAGGTTGCCTTTGTGACTAGTGGACAGCTGGCATCTCTTGGGCCAAAAGCGACCTGGTTTGGTGCGGTGCAGCACTATGTGCCGAATCTGGCCGAGATCGGAATTCTGGTCTTGGGCATTTCAATGGCGGCCTTGCTGTTCCAGCTGATGGGGTTGTTTATCAACACTCGTTCCTCTACAGCCAAGTAATTGCTCCGTGTAAAAGGGCCTTCTGTTTCAGAAGGCCCTTTGTCATTTATGCAAACAGCAGTTGGGTCAGGTAGCCCATCATGACGGCCATCCCCAGTATGACGGTCAGGAAGGCCACAATCATGGGTGTTCTAAACATCGACTTGAGCAGGATCACCTCGGTCAGGCTGGCTCCTGCACTACCGATAATCAGTGCCATCACGGCCCCCATGCCCATCCCTTTGCCCAACAATACCGATGCAAGCGGGATAACGGCTTCTGCTCGGATATAGAGCGGAATACCCACAACTGCGCTGAACGGGATCGCCAGCGGATTATCTGCCCCGGCGTGGGCCGCTATCCATTCGGCGGGGATGAAACCGTAGATAAATGACCCTATCAGCACCCCCAGCAACAAGTAAGGGAGCACTTCTTTGAATTGTTGCCAGGCATCGATGCGTGCCTTAGCGAAGGCCGCGGGAATGACAGGGGCCTGGGTCAGTGCCGCAGTGCCATCTCCGCAACAAGAGATAGTGGGTGCGGTCTCATCAGGCTGCGCAGTACAGCAGGATGCCTGAGCCTTTAGCGGTTTGACGGACTTGATAGCATTGCTTGCGCAGCAGGTGGTTGCACTCACACTGGCAGGTTCACTTGTCGTGGTGCCACAACCGGTGCTACAGCTACTTTGCTTGCCCTCTTTGGGGTCAATCACATGACGCTCAAACCCCAGCATGTCCAGCAGCATACTCGCCAGTACAGACACGCCTGCTGCAATCACGGCATACAGTACCGTCACTTTCCAGCCAAAGGTGGCCCACATCAGGCCGACGATGATCGGGTTGAGCAACGGCGAGACAAACAGGAAGGTCAGGGTTGGCCCAAAACCGGCTTTGGCAGACAAGAGTCCGCGCAGCATCGGAATGGTTGAGCAACTACAAAAGGGCGTCAATGCCCCCAATACCGCAGCAATCAAATAGCCTCTGCCTTTGCGAGCCCCCAGCATGGCCTGGATTTTGGCATCGGGGATCTTCTGGCGGATCAAGCTGACCCCTGCACTGATCACCAGAAACAGCACAGAGAGCTCGAAGGCCAGGAACAAAAACATCTGAGATGCATTTGTCAGCATGGTTAACCAGTCATTCATTTTCATATCCTCTTTGATTTACTATATTTCTAAAATAGTCGAATCATTGGGGTGGTCAAGATATTTCTGGTATTATCGAAATATGTTCCATCAAGGAGAGTGAGCTATGGAGTTGGAAGAGGTTGCCAAGGCATTGAAAGAGCTGGGTCATCCGACTCGTTTATTCATTTTCAAGCATTTGGTCAAAGCGGGTGAGCAAGGTTTGCCTGTTGGAGAGTTGCAAAAGCAGCTCGCCATTCCCGCATCGACGCTGAGCCATCATATTGCCGCGCTGGTCTCGGTTGGTCTGGTCAAACAGAACCGGGAGAGCCGCACCCTGCTGTGCGTCTCTCAATACGAGGTGCTGGAAGAGATCATCGCGTTTTTCCGTGAAGAGTGCTGTGTAAACAGTAACTGTACCTAAATAAATCAATAGCAAGGTTTAGGTGGGTTGATCATTTCAATCATTCTTGTATAGTTGTATTCATGAAGTGAGTGAAGAGGTTCAAATGAACAAAGATACAGCCACAAAAGTCTTCGAGTCTCTCGCATCCGGTATCCGCCTCGATGTATGGCGTCTGCTGGTCAAGGCGGGACTGGAGGGTATGGTCGCTGGCCAGCTTGCCAGTGAACTGGATATCGCCCCGAACTCTCTTTCATTCCATCTGAAAGCCATGCTGCATGCTGGTCTTGTCTCGGTGGAACAAGAGGGCCGTTTTTCGCGTTACCGCGCCAACATTCCCCTGATGCTCGACTTGATCGGTTATCTCACCGAAGAGTGCTGCTATGGCAATCCAGATCAGTGCTCGGATATGCGCAGCGCGGCCAATTGTGCTTCTGAGGTGCTCCCGCCTGTTCATACCTGCACTAACAAGGAAGGTTGCTCATCATGAATATCCTGTTTCTATGCACAGGCAACTCGTGCCGTTCCATTTTGGCAGAGGCGACCTTTAACCAGCTGGCGCCAGCCGGTTGGCATGCCATGAGTGCCGGTAGTCAACCAACCGGTGAGGTGCATCCCCGTTCACTGGCGTTATTGACCCGCGAGGGTATCGACATCAGCGGATTGCACAGCAAATCCTGGCATGAGTTGCCGGTGACGCCCGATGTTGTGATCAGCGTGTGTGGTAACGCGGCCAATGAAACCTGTCCTGTCTATTTGGGGCCTGCATTACGAGCCCACTGGGGCGTAGATGATCCTGCCCATGTGACCGGCACCGAGGAGCAGATAGCGCTCGCCTTTCACTCTGCATACTCGACGCTGAGAAAGCGTATCGAAGCCCTCTTGTCGCAGGATGTATCCCGTTTTTCCAATGATCGCGAGGGGCTAAAAGCCGCTCTGGATGCGATTGCCACCGAGATTAAGTGAGGAAGAGATCATGAGATTGATACAAGTATTTGACCCAGCCCTGTGCTGTTCCAGCGGCGTATGTGGCGCAGAGGTTGACCAGGCACTGGTGACCTTTGCCGGTGACGCCGAATGGATCAAGCAACAAGGGGCTTCACTGTTTCGGTTCAATCTGGCTCAGCAACCTCTGGTATTCGCCGAGACCCCGGCAGTGGCTTCCTTCCTGGAACTGTCCGGGGAAGAAGGATTGCCGGTGACCCTGGTTGATGGCCAGGTGGTGCTCACCGGTCGCTATCCCAGCCGCGCTGAACTGATCCGTTATGCCGGACTTGAGTCACCGAAAGCGGCTGACGTCGATGGCGAAGAAGGTGAACAGCCAGACGCCGAGCCCAATAAAGCCGGTGCCATCAAAGGGATCGTCAAGAGTGGATGCTGCTCCGGCAGCAGTGGTTGCTGCTAAGCGTCATCGCCTGGCTGGCAAGTTCTCTGTTCGGTCAATTGCCTCGTTCTTCCTGATAGGAGTCTCTCATGTCCCCGTTTCTGAACTACTCGTTTCTCAATGATGCCCCCCCCTTTCTCTTTTTCACCGGTAAAGGTGGGGTGGGTAAAACCTCGCTGGCCTGTGCCAGTGCGGTTGCCTTGTGTGACAGTGGCAAGCGGGTACTGCTGGTCAGCACGGATCCGGCGTCAAACGTAGGCCAGGTGTTCGACACCCAGATAGGTAACAGCATTACCGCCATCGCGGCAGTCAGTGGGTTATCAGCACTGGAGATTGACCCGCAAGCCGCCGCACAAGCCTATCGCGAACGTATCGTTGGCCCGGTGCGCGGTAAGTTGCCAGAGAGCGTGGTGCGCAGCATTGAAGAGCAGCTCTCCGGTGCCTGCACCACAGAGATCGCCGCCTTTGACGAATTCACCGCGCTCTTGACCGACAGCAGCCTGGTGGGCGAATACGACCACATCGTGTTCGACACGGCGCCCACAGGTCACACTATACGTCTGTTGCAACTGCCGGGGGCATGGAGCGAGTTTCTGGAGCAAGGCAAGGGCGATGCTTCCTGTCTGGGGCCATTGGCGGGACTGGAAAAACAGCGTAGCCAATACGCAGAGGCTGTTGCAGCCCTTTCCGATGCGGGGAAAACCCGGCTGATCCTGGTAGCCCGGGCGCAAGCCTCGACCCTGCGGGAAGTGGCGCGTACCCATGACGAACTGGCCGCCATCGGCCTTGCCAATCAGCAACTGGTCATCAATGGCATCTTCCCGCAAAGCGAGCTGACGGATGACCCCCTGGCGACAGCCGTATGGCAACGTGAGCAGCAGGCGATGGCTGATATGCCAACGCTGCTGGCAAGTTTGCCACAAGACAGAGTGCCGCTGTTGGCGACCAATCTTGTTGGCGTGGAGAGCCTGCGCCAGTTACTGGGTGCAGAGCCGGTCACTGGGACTGATGAGGTTGAGAGCGCAACCACTGAACCACATCCTGGCTTGAAGCAACTTGTCGATGAGTTGGCCAGCGATGGCCACGGGCTCATCATGCTGATGGGCAAGGGCGGTGTGGGTAAAACGACCCTGGCAGCAGCAGTGGCCGTTGAGCTCGCCAGCCGGGGGCTGCCGGTTCATCTGACCACCTCAGATCCCGCAGCCCATCTGGGAGAGACCCTGGCTGGAGCCTTGCCCAGCCTGGAGGTCAGCCGCATCGATCCCCACGCCGAGACCGAGCGTTATCGCGCTCAGGTGCTGGCCACCAAGGGGGCGAGTCTGGATGCCCAGGGCCGCGCCCTGTTGGAAGAAGATTTGCGCTCCCCCTGCACCGAAGAGATTGCCGTGTTTCAGGCCTTCTCGCGGATCATTCGTGAGGCGGGCAAGCGCTTCGTGGTGATGGATACCGCCCCCACCGGCCATACCCTGCTGCTGCTCGATGCGACCGGTGCCTATCACCGGGAGATTGCCCGTCAGATGGGGGGCAAGGGGATGCACTTCACCACCCCCATGATGCAGTTGCAAGACCCGAAACAGACCAAGGTGATGATCGTCACCCTGCCCGAACCTACTCCGGTACAGGAGGCGGCCAACTTGCAAGCCGACCTGCGCCGCGCCGGTATCGAGCCATGGGCCTGGGTGGTCAATCACATGCTGGTCCCAGCCAGCGTCACCTCACCACTGCTGGCCCAGCGAGCGTATCGTCAGCAGCCCCATATCGACGCGGTCAAGCAGGAGCATGCGAAGCGTTATGCCGTGGTGCCCTTGCAAGCGGTCGAACCGGTGGGCGTGAAAGCGCTGCAAGATTTATGTCACCCCGTCCACAAGGAGATGTGAGATGCAACGTCCGTTCAATGTGCTTTTTCTGTGCACCGGCAATTCGGCCCGCAGCATCATGGCTGAGGCGCTGCTCAACCGGCTCGGTCAGGGCAACTTCAAGGCCTTTAGTGCAGGCGTCTCCCCGAAAGGGGAGATACACCCGCTGACCCTGGAGTTGCTGGCGCAACACAATCTGGATACCAGCAATCTGCGCAGCAAAAGCTGGCAAGAGTTTGCTCATCCTGATGCCCCCAAGATGGATTTTATCCTGACGGTCTGTGACCAGGCAGCAGGCGAGCAGTGCCCGGCATGGCCGGGTCAGCCCATCACCGGCCACTGGGGCTTTAGCGACCCAGCCGCAGTGACAGAGAGCGATGCGGCGCAATGGGCGGCGTTTAACAAGGTTTATCACGAAATTGGTAACCGGCTGCGGATCTTCCTCAGCCTGCCACTGAACAAACTGGATCGCATCTCACTGCAACAAGCGATGCGTACCATCAATCTATCTTCACCCACCTGACGTTCTCAATGAGACATGGAGTCGCTGTTTATCATGCACCCGTTTGACATCCTGAATCTGGATAATGGCGCCCGCCTTATCTTCACCCCCTGTCCCGGCACCAAGGAGGCTTCCTTGCAAGCGTCCCTCAAGACCCTGAAAGAAGCAGGGGCAGAGGCTGTGGTCACCATGATGCCCGATGCCGAGCTTAGCGAATTCAAGGCAGATAGCTTGCCCGCCGAGTGCGAGGCGTTAGATTTGGCCTGGTTCCAGCTACCGGTAGAGGACGATTGCGCCCCCGAAACACCGTTTGCCGAAGCCTTTGCCAACCACAAGGCGGATCTGCTGGCGCGTCTGGCGGCAGGTCAGACCCTGGCAATTCATTGCCGT
The DNA here is from genome assembly GCF_001728955.1 of Aeromonas sp. DNP9. NCBI lineage: Bacteria > Pseudomonadati > Pseudomonadota > Gammaproteobacteria > Aeromonadales > Aeromonadaceae > Aeromonas > Aeromonas sp. DNP9. The sequence continues at coordinate 10,917 of NZ_LYSQ01000026.1, forward strand.
GGCGGCTCGGGTCGTACCGGACTGATGGCAGCCATCCTGCTGCTGGAGGCAGGCTACGCCCCGACACAGGTCAAGTCGCTGGTACAAGGGCTGCGCCCCAAGGCACTGACCCTGGTGTCCCACGTTCACTACCTCAACAACCACTACTCATTCGCCGGTTAAGGAAAACAGCATGACGATTAAAGTTGGTATCAACGGGTTTGGCCGCATGGGCCGTCTCTCATTTCGCGCCGCCTTTGACTGGGCGGATGTGGAGTTTGTACGCATCAATGACCCGGCTGGCGATGCCGCTTCACTGGCACACCTCATCACCTTCGATTCTGTCCATGGCCGCTGGCATCATGAAGCCAGTGCCGAGGGAGACGAGATGGTGATCGGTAACCATCGCATCCTCTGCACTCGCAACAAAGAGATCGGTCAGACAGACTGGTCTGGTTGTGATGTGGTGATCGAGGCCTCTGGCAAGATGAAAACCAAGGCCCTGCTGGGTGCCTATCTGGAGCAAGGGGTGAAGCGTGTTGTGGTCACCGCGCCAGTCAAGGAGGAGGGGGTTCTGAACGTCGTCATGGGGGTCAACCACCATCTCTATGACAAGGCGCAGCACCCTATCGTAACGGCTGCCTCCTGTACCACCAACTGTCTGGCGCCAGTGGTGAAGGTGATCCACGAACAACTGGGCATCAAGCACGGTTCCATGACCACCATTCATGACATCACCAACACCCAGACCATTCTGGATGCCCCCCATGCGGATCTGCGCCGTGCCCGCGCTTGCGGCCTGAGCTTGATCCCCACTACCACGGGGTCTGCCACCGCCATCACCCACATCTTCCCGGAGCTCAAGGGCAAGCTGAACGGTCATGCGGTGCGGGTGCCGCTGGCCAACGCCTCCCTCACCGACTGCGTGTTCGAGGTGAACCGTCCCACCACCGAAGCCGAGGTCAATGGCTTGCTCAAGGCCGCTGCCATGAGTGAGCTCAAGGGGATCATGGGCTATGAAGAGCGCCCGCTGGTGTCGGTGGATTACAAGACGGATCCGCGCTCCTGCACCATAGATGCGCTCTCCACCATGGTGGTCAACGACACCCAGGTGAAGATTTACGCCTGGTATGACAACGAGTGGGGCTATGCCAACCGCACCGCCGAGCTGATGCGCATGGTCGGTCAAATGGACAAGGCGCAAGGATAACCTGACCATGTCACTGACCCGACTCTCCCCCGAGATCCGCCAGTATCTGCTGGTGACCGGCAACTACTGGGCTTTTACCCTGACCGATGGCGCTCTGCGCATGTTGGTGGTGCTCTACTTCCATGGGCTCGGTTACAGCCCGCTGGCCATCGCCTCCCTGTTTCTCTTCTACGAGATCTTCGGGGTGGTGACCAATCTGGTGGGGGGCTGGCTCGGTGCTCGCCTCGGGCTCAACCGCACTATGAACATCGGCCTCGCCCTCCAGGTGCTGGCGCTCGGTATGCTGCTGGTGCCGCCACTCTGGCTGACGGTGCCCTGGGTGATGGCAGCGCAGGCGCTCTCGGGGATAGCAAAAGACCTCAACAAGATGAGCGCCAAGAGCTCCATCAAGTTGCTGGTGCCGGGAGAGGCGCAGGGTCAGCTCTACAAGTGGGTAGCACTCCTGACCGGCTCGAAGAATGCCTTGAAAGGGATGGGCTTTTTCCTTGGTGGCGCCCTGTTGACCCTGCTCGGGTTTCAGGGGGCCGTGCTGGTCATGGCACTGGCGTTGGCGCTGGTGTGGTGCATTAGCATGCTGACCCTGAAACGGGATCTCGGCAAAGCCAAGAACAAGCCCAAGTTCAGCGAGATCTTCTCCAAGAGCCGTGCCATTAATTACCTGTCAGCGGCTCGTCTGTTCCTGTTTGGTGCCCGCGATGTCTGGTTTGTGGTGGCACTGCCTGTCTACCTCGCCTCCAGCTTTGGCTGGGATCATTGGTATGTGGGGGGATTCCTGGCACTCTGGATCATTGCCTATGGCGTGGTGCAGACCCAGGCTCCCCGCTTTACCGGCAAGCGAGAGGGACGTGTACCCGATGGCAAGGCTGCGATGCGTTGGGCGCTAGTGCTGGCACTGACCCCGGCCCTGATTGCTCTGGCGCTGCATTTCGATCTGCATCCGGCCATTAGCCTGGTGGGTGGCTTGATGGTGTTTGGCGCCCTGTTTGCCATCAACTCCTCCCTGCACAGCTACCTCATCGTCAGTTATGCAGGAGCCGATGGCGTATCGCTGGATGTGGGCTTCTACTACATGGCCAATGCCCTGGGCCGCCTGCTCGGCACCCTGCTATCCGGGCTGGTATTCCAGCTCTACGGTCTTGAGGCCTGCCTCTGGATCTCCACTCTCTTTATTCTGTTGGCAGCGCTTATCTCTATCGGTTTGCCGCGCCATCAGCCTTCCACTTCATTCAACTCCATGGAGTCTCGTGATGAGTAATACAGCCTGCTGCGATGATCTGCCCGTCAGCAAAAAAATGAGTTTTCTCGACCGCAATCTTACCCTCTGGATCTTTGTCGCCATGGCCATCGGGGTAGGCATTGGTTATCTGTTCCCTCAGGTGGCGCAGTGGAATGAGGCGATGTCGGTTGGCACCACCAATATCCCGCTCGCCATCGGTCTCATCCTGATGATGTATCCGCCGCTCGCCAAGGTGAACTACGCCACCATGGGCGCCATGACCCGCGACCGTCAGGCCATCACCCTCTCACTGGTCATGAACTGGTTGGTCGGCCCTATTCTGATGTTCGTGATAGCCCTGACATTCTTGCATGACTACCCGGACTACATGGTGGGCCTGATCCTGATCGGTCTGGCACGCTGCATCGCCATGGTGCTGGTGTGGAACGATCTCGGTGGTGGTAACAAGGAGTATGGTGCTGGCCTGGTGGCGCTCAACAGCGGTTTTCAGATCCTCACCTACAGCTTCATGGCCTGGTTGTTTATTACCGTACTGCCACCTTTGTTTGGGTTGCAGGGCTTCGCAGTGGATATCACCATGCTGGATATCGCCGAAAGCGTGCTGATCTATCTGGGCATTCCCTTCCTGGCAGGTTTCCTGAGCCGTCACTATCTGGTCAAGGCGAAAGGGGAGAAGTGGTACACCGAGCGTTTTATTCCGGCTATTTCTCCCATCACGCTGATCGCCTTGCTGGCCACAATCGTGCTGATGTTCAGTCTCAAGGGCGAGATGATCGTTGAGCTGCCGATGGATGTATTGCGGGTTGCTGTGCCTCTGGTGGTCTATTTCGTGCTGATGTTTTTCACCAGCTTCCTGGTGGGCAAGAAGCTGGGTATTCCCTATGACAAGAACGCTTCCATCGCCTTTACCGCCACCGGCAACAACTTTGAGCTGGCCATCGCGGTCTCCATCGCCGTGTTTGGCTTGAGTTCGGATCAGGCCTTCGCAGGCGTCATTGGCCCGCTGGTTGAGGTGCCCGTGCTGATCGGTCTGGTCAATGTGGCCCTGCGCATGAAGCGCAACTATGGCAAAGCGGAGGCGCAAGCATGAGTGACACTGCTATCACCATTTACCACAACCCAGCGTGTGGCACTTCCCGCAATACGCTGGAACTTATCCGTAACTCAGGCGTTGAGCCGACCGTTATCCACTATCTGGAGACACCGCCGAACCGTGAGGCCCTGGTTACATTGATTGCCGCCATGGGCATGCCGGTGCGCGATTTGCTGCGCAAAAACGTGCCGCCTTTTGAAGCGTTAGGGCTGGCTGAGGAAAGGTTTAGCGATGACGAATTGATTGACGCCATGCTGGCCCATCCCATCCTGATCAACCGTCCCATCGTGGTGACGCCGCTTGGCACCAAGTTGTGTCGCCCGTCAGAGGTTGTGCTGGATATCCTGCCGAGCCCTCAACAAGGGGCCTTCACCAAGGAGGATGGAGAGCAGGTTGTAGATGCACAAGGAAAACGCATCAAGTGACCCAACCAACCGGTGCGCCACCTTGCCTGATGACGGCATGGCAGCAGCATGAACATGAGCTCTATGGGTGGTTGCTCAAGCAATCGGGCAGCCCGATGGATGCCGATGACCTGTTGCAAGAGACCTTCTTGCGGGCAATCCGCCAGCAGGGCAAGTTCTGCGCCATCGAGAATGCCAGGGCCTGGCTGTTTGAAGTCGCCAGACATCTGGTGATTGATAAAAGCCGCAGGCAACGCCCGTTGCTGCCACTCTCTGACGAGTTAGCCATGCAGCACAGTGAGCTCGATGCGGTCGATTCCTTGGCGGGCTGTTTGCCCAGAGTGCTGGAGAAGCTTGCCCAGTCTGACCGGGATATTCTCAGGCACTGTGATTTGGAGGGCATGAAGCAGGCGGACTATGCCGCCCGATACGGTTTGACCCTTGCCGCCGCCAAGTCGCGTCTGTTGCGAGCCAGGGAGCGCTTGCGTCAGCAGCTCTCTCTGGACTGTCAGGTCAGGTTGGATAGCTTGGGACGAGTCTGCTGTTTCACCCCTGCGGTGAAGTAAGCCATGAACGATGCTCAGCAAAAAGGCCAAGGTGTTCTCCTTGGCCTTTTCTTTATTTTTTCTTGGCTTCGGCCAGGTACTCATCCAGAGTTTCCTGGCTTGCAGCCTTGACCGTCATGCCATTGGGGCCTGCCCCGATATTGCTGAACTGTTTTGCCGGTTCGCCATGTTGCTTGAACTCTTCCAGCTCTGGCGAGCCTTCTTTAAAGACCCACAACCGCCCATCTTCCACTTCGGTGACAAAACCGGGCAGGTTGAATTCGCTCGCAAAGGCGGCGGTGCCAAGCAGACTAAAGCCCAGCAGGGCGGCGGAAGCGACGATTTTCTTCATGCTCATTTATCCATGTTGGTTGATTAATTTTTATTAATCATCGCCGGGGAGTATGACGAGAATATGACAGTACCCAGGTCAGGTTGGCGTAGGTCAGAAAATTAAAGAGCATCCTTTTCGCGGCTTGCACGTCCTCCTCGTAATGCGCTGCGCATAGTCTGATGAGGATATGAAAATCGCTGTGCGATATGAGGTTTGGGTAACCAAAACTTGAGGTTTGTAAGTCAATATTCAGGAGTAAGTGATGAGTTCTCTTGGCATTCAGAAAATCAGGGATGATTCAGTCGAGTGGGCATTAACCCACGGTGTCGCCTTTAAAGCGTCGCTCTATTCTGCCGTGCATACCCCGTTTACCCTGACGCCTACACCGATTAGCCGGGGAGACTACCAGCATTTGAAACGTGCGGCTCAGGCCTTGAGCAAGCTGATCTATGCCGTCTCTGAGGATCATGGTTTTTTATACGATGCCATTCACCCCATCACGGCAGGCGATCCCTTCTTCTCAGCCCTGCTCAGCATGCATCAACAGATACACTCATCAGCCACCAAGGCACCCCGGCTGCCACTGCTTATCATGCGCAGCGACTTTATGGACGACAAGCGAGATGGCCACAAACTGGTCGAGTTCAATGGCATCGCCGCTGGTATGGTGCCATTTGGTCAGCGAATACATGAACTGCACCACTATCTGCAACGGCAATGGCCTGCTGAATATGCGCAGTTGTCACCCGAGGCAATGGGTGAGCTTGTTGGCAATGACGCCATTGAAGGATTATCAGCTGGCATTGCCGAGGCCACCTTCAAGATTAAGCGTGAGTTTGGCGTCACTGGCCCTGCCAGGTTTCTGATGATTGTGCAGGAGCATGAAAACAATGTGTTTGATCAACACCTGCTTGAGCTGGCACTCCAGCGCAAAGGAATTGAGACCCAGCGCAGAACCTTTCGTGAACTGCATAATCGACTGAGCACGGGCTCCAACAACAGATTGACCCTCGATGGTGTCGGCCCCCTCGATACCGTCTACCTGCGGGCCGGATACCAATATTCGGATTATGAGGCAGCCGATCTCAACGAGCAGAGATGCTGTCAGGCGCTGATGGCGACCCGTGTATTGATTGAGCAACACAGAGTCGCCGTCAATGCCACGGTCGCCCAGCAATTGGCGACCAGCAAGCGAGTACAAATGCTGCTGTCGTGTTTGGGAGAAGAGGGATTCGCTGCATTTGGCTTGACCCCGCAAGACGCCGATACCGTGAGAGGTGTTCTGGGTGAGATGCATCCTGTTACCCCTGATAGCGCATGCTTTATCAAAACGGCCCCCTCCGATAGCTGGGTACTTAAAAACCAAGGGGAAGGCGGTGGGCATTGTCTGTTTGGGGCAGACATCCTGGCAAAATTGGAGACACTGGAGCCTCGGCAATATCAGGCCTGGGCATTGATGAGCCGATTGCATCCCGTTCCCAGACCGATGCCAGCCTGGATAGTGCGTAGAGGAGAGTTATATCGGGTGACGGATTTGATCAGTGAGCTGGGGATCTTCACTGTTCAGAGCGATGGCCATCCTGCCTGCGCGGAGCAGAGCTTTGCGGGATATCTCATTCGTAGCAAATCGGCCGAATCGACAGAAGGCGGTGTTCATAGCGGGCAAGGTGTCCTTGACTCGCTGGTATTCAGTGATTGATGGAGCAGAGTGCTGGGCTCAAACCATGAGATCACTGCGCTAGCAAAAAAAGACGGAAAATATGCGCATCCTTTGCTGACATGCAACGTCTTCTGGATAACACCGATGTTGATGGAGCCATTATGTTGCAGATTTTCACCGACCTCGCCAGTTGGCTGGTCTACGAGCAGTTGGGCCTGAACCCACAAACCAAGCTGGGGGATGCGCTGCATTTCTTCGTGGAGGATGTGAGCAAGATTTTTGCCCTACTGCTGGTCATGATCTATATCGTGGCCATGCTGCGGGCCTCCCTGAATGTCGAACGGGTGAGGGACTATCTGGCGGGCAAGCATAGAGGGTTGGGCTATCTCCTGGGCTCCGGCTTTGGTGCCATCACCCCCTTCTGCTCCTGTTCGAGTATCCCGGTATTCCTCGGCTTTACCTCAGCCGGTATCCCGCTCGGGATCACCATGGCCTTTCTCATCACCTCACCGCTTATCAACGAAGTGGCCGTTCTGTTGCTGGTCAGTCTGCTGGGCTGGAAGTTCACCCTGATTTACGTGGTGGTCGGCATGGCGGTTGGCATGCTGGGTGGGGCCTTTCTGGACAAGATCAAGGCCGAGCGCTGGCTGGCCGATTTTGCCGCCGAGGCCCTCAAGCAAGGGCAGCATCAGCAAGGTGATATCGTCCAGCCGCATGCCGATGCCCCGCGCCTCTCGCTGGCCAAGCGTCATGCCTTTGCCAAAGAGGAAACCCTCACCATCTTCAAACGGGTGTGGCTCTGGGTCATCGTCGGGGTCGGGCTCGGCGCCGCACTCCATGGCTTTGTCCCTGATGGCTGGCTTGCGGCTCACCTGGGGGCAGGCCAATGGTGGTCAGTTCCGGCTGCCGTGCTGATCGGCATTCCCCTCTACTCCAATGCGACTGGTGTGATCCCGGTGATGGAAAGCCTGATCGTCAACGGGCTACCCATCGGCACCACACTGGCGTTTTGCATGAGCACGGTGGCGGCCAGTTTTCCTGAATTTATTCTGCTCAAACAAGTGATGAAGTGGCAGTTACTGGGCACCTTGCTGCTGGTGCTGCTGGTCTCCTTCACGCTGGTTGGGTGGGTATTTAACTTCGTATCGCCGTTAATTTCTTGATGAGGAGTATGAGATGAAACATGTAAAAGTGCTGGGCATGGGCTGCGCCAACTGCAAGAACACCGTTCAACTGATCCAGCAGGTGGTGGATGAGCTGGGGGTCGAGATCCAGCTTGAGAAAGTCGAGTCCTTGCCCGAGATCATGAAGTACAAGGTGATGTCTACGCCAGCCGTCGTCATCGATGACAAGGTGGTACATGCAGGTGGGATCCCGGCCAGAGAGGCAGTGCAACGCTGGTTCTGATACGCGCAGGGGCGGGATGACCCGCCCCTGCTGCTTGATTACCTCAGCAATAACAGAGAGGTTTTGGCCGTTTTCAGTATGCCTGTGGTGGTGCTCCCCACGATGAACTGCCTGATCCGTGAGTGACCGTAAGCCCCCATCACAATAAGGTCGCAACCTACCTCTTCTGCATGCTGGCAAACAACTGGCACCACCTCTCCTTGCAGCAGCATTGCTTCAACTCTGATACCTGCACTTTTCAACACCTGTTTGGCTTGAGCCAGCTGGCGTTCATACTCGTCACTCGGTTCGGCAACCATAACCAGCTCACACTCCAGCCCCTTGAGCAGTGGACTGCTTGCGATCAACTCCAGTACCTTCTTGGCGGTCGGGCTGGCGTCATAGGCAAACAGGAAGCGACTTGGGGCCTGAAAGCCTGGCTGCACAACCATGATGGGATTAGCCAGGGTACGGATGGCGCTCTCGATATTGCTACCAATCAGTTCGTGGGCATGGGCCGTGCCCTGCTTACCCATGATCAATATCCGCATATCGGATGAGAGTTCCTGGGTCGTCTCTACCAGTTGGCCGTGGCGTTGCAGGGTCTCGATCGCTGTCATGCCCAAGTCAGCTAGATACACCTTGCCGCTGTTGAGTAACACCCGTCCCCGTTCATGGGCGAGACGGCTGCGTTGGTGATCCAACTCGGCGAGCTCCTTGAGCAGATGCTCGCGACTGCCAAGTCCGATGTTGCCGGAGAGATCGGCCTGCCCTTCAAACTCGTTCTTTTCCAGTACGTGCAGCAGAGTGATAGGTAGCCCAGTGTTGGTAGCGGCCCATGCCGCTGCATCACACACGGCTGTCATGGCTGGGGAGCCATCAATACAGGCAAAAATGTTTGTCATGATAAGTTCCTTCTTGTGATCAGTGGCCAGCCAGCAGCTTTTCAACTTCTTCCGGTTTGTCGTGTACCCCGAAGCGGTCGACTATGGTGGCACTGGCCTCGTTGAGACCGATGATCTCCACCTCGGTTCCCTCGCGGCGGAACTTGATGACCACCTTGTCCAGTGCGGTGACGGCGGTGATGTCCCAGAAATGGGCGTGGGTGAGGTCGATCACCACTTTCTCAACCACCTCCTTGAAATCAAATCCGGCAAAGAACTGCTCGGCACTGGCGAAGAACACCTGTCCGCGAACCAGATAGGTGCGCACTTCTCCATGGCGTTCGCTGTCGCTCTTGACCAGCATGAAGCGGGCAACCTTGTTGGCAAAGAACAAGGAGGCGAGCAGCACCCCGACAAATACCCCAAGTGCCAGGTTATGGGTAGCGACCACTACCGCCACCGTTGCAACCATCACGATATTGGTAGAGAGAGGGTGCTTTTTTAGATTGCGAAGTGAATCCCAGGAGAACGTCCCGATAGAAACCATGATCATCACGGCTACCAGGGCCGCCATGGGGATTTGGCGGATCCACTCATCCATGAAGACCACCATCAGGATGAGCAGGGTGCCTGCAACAAAGGTGGAGAGGCGGCCACGGCCACCGGATTTGATGTTGATGATGGACTGACCAATCATGGCGCAGCCCGCCATGCCACCCATCAGGCCCGCGCCGATATTGGCGATCCCCTGGCCCTTGCACTCGCGATTGCGGTCGCTGCTGGTATCGGTCAGGTCATCGACAATGGCCGCCGTCATCATGGATTCGAGCAGACCGACCACGGCCAGACCTGCGGAATATGGGAAGATGATGGCCAGTGTTTCCAGATTGAGCGGCACTTCCGGCCACAGGAAGATAGGCAGGGTATCGGGCAGCTCGCCCATGTCGCCCACGGTGCGGATATCGATACCCATGGTGATGGCCACTGCCGTCAGGAGCACGATGCAGAGCAGCGGAGAAGGCACTAACTTGCCTACAACCGGAATAAGCGGGAAAAGATAGATGATGCCAAGGCCCGCCGCCGTCATGGCGTAGACCTGCCAGGTGACGTTGGTGAGCTCAGGCAACTGGGCCATAAAGATGAGGATCGCCAACGCATTGACGAAGCCGGTCACCACCGAGCGAGAGACAAACCGCATCAGACTGCCCAGTTTAAGGTAACCCGCCGCGATCTGGAGTCCCCCTGTGAGCAGAGTCGCTGCAAGCAGATATTGCAGGCCGTGCTCTTTGACCAGGGTCACCATCAACAGCGCCATGGCGCCTGTGGCTGCCGAGATCATGCCTGGGCGACCTCCGACAAAGGCGATAACTACGGCGATACAGAAGGAGGCATAGAGGCCGATCTTGGGGTCTACTCCAGCGATGATGGAGAAGGCGATGGCTTCTGGGATCAGCGCCAGGGCGACCACGATTCCGGCTAGCAGGTCACCACGGATATTGGAGAACCACTCGTGTCTTGCTCGTTCTAGCATGTGGGGATTTTCTCGCTTGTTTAGGATCCATAGCACAACGCATCCATCGACCTGGAGGTCAGATGGAGTTCGGGCAGGATCAGATTGTTGTATTGGGATCTAATGGGTGTAAAAGAGCTCTCCGGTTGTGACAACCAGAGTCAGGCGGCAGGAGCCGCAGAGGGAGGGGTTAGGGCGGCGTTACAGTCACGCCAGTATGCGATTTGTTCATGGGCTGCGGATGATAGCAGAGAGGAGCCTGTATAGATAGAGCTCTTATTTTTGCAAAAAACACTTTTTTAATTTTCCGCCCTAGAGGCCGAATATAACCACATTTGACCGAGGCAATACTTCTATTTTCTATTTTCTATTTTCTATTTTCTATTTTCTATTTTCTATTTTCTATTTTCTATTTTCTATCAGTTTATGAACTTTCAATCCATTACCAAGTGACAGAACATTAACTTATTATGTCAATCCAATTAATCTTAGTTTATAAAAGCGATTTTCATTTGTTATTTTCAATAAAATCGTGTGAGAGGTTGTAAAACTGGGCTCTCTTCGCTGCGTAGCAGCGGAATGTTCAAACGCTGAAATTTAATTCAAGCTCTCATAATTAGTAAATGGACAGTTTTCCGAATTTTTCAAGTGGGGGGATGCGAAAAAATTTTGAAAATCATTCTATTTGGATGAATGTTAACCAATTGAGCTGGTTTTATCCTCTTAGCCCCCGACTGATTAGTTATTGGCAAACCCAATGTTCAATCCGCCCCACAAGCTCGACAACTGTAGTTGACAAGGGCGTTGTTTCCCAAATTGATGCTGTTTGAAGGGAACTAACTGAGGGCTTGGTGATCTGATCACCACCATCCTCTTCAAGTCTGCATCATGGGCACGTCGCTTCACCCCATCACCAACTGGCCTACATACAACAAGTCTTTGATTAACCGTGGTTCACTCACCTTCTGGGTTGATGCTGAGGCCATGGGCAACTGGTTTCACCACGACCATCATGGGCGGCGGGGCCGCAGCCAACTCTACACCGACCAGACCATCTGTACCTTCGTGATGCTCAAGGGGATTTTCAGTCTCACTCTGCGGGCCACCCAAGGACAACTCGACTCCCTGTTCGAGTTGATGAACGTACCGCTTTGCGCACCGGACTACAGCTGTGTCAGCAAGCGAGCACGCTTGGTGACGGTGGTTTATCGACAGCCCGCGAAGGAACGCGTTACCGACTTGGTTATCGATTCGACTGGCCTGAAGGTGTTTGGTGAAAATGAGTGGAAGGTCAAAAAACACGACGCCGAGAAGCGGCGAGTCTGGCGCAAGTCGCATCTGGCGGTAGACCCGGCAACCCACGATGTCGTGGCAACAGAAGTGTCATTGGAAAATGTCCATGATGCCGAGGTGTTGCCCACCTTGCTCAAGCCACTACGGCGTAAGCTGGGACGTGTTTATGCGGATGGCGCCTATGACAGCAAAGCCAGCCATCAGCTTATCTCGCGCAAAGGGGCGACTGCCTGTATCCCGCCTCGCAAGAGCGCGGGGTTATGGGAAAAGGGGCATCCAAGAAATGAGGCCGTGCTGGTGATGCGCAAGGAAGGGCTGGCGCACTGGAAGAAGATGTCGGGGTATCATCGTCGCTCGCTGGCAGAGACAGCGATGTATCGGTTCAAACAGTTGCTGGCGGGAAAAATCAGAATGCGTAGCTACAACGGCCAAGTGGGAGAAGTCATGGCGTACGTTAGCGCCATAAACAAGCTGAATACCCTTGGTTTACCTGTCAGAAAGCCCCGAGTGTAGAGGTAACCAGGAGCTGGGGAAGTCATGACTTGCTCGTTGATTTGGGCAACAACGCCGTTGACAAGTTGAATCTACAGCGGCCTCCTTTAGGATATTGCGCGCCTCGGTAACTTGGCACAGTTCGACTTTCAGGCGGCGGAGCTCGACTTGCAAGGCAGACTCTTCGAGCTGCTGGTCAGCAGGCTTACCGTACTGCCTGAGCCAAGTATACAGACTGAATGTCTAGATACCCCAAGGGCTCGTGAAACATCAGCCACCGGCCGTCCGCGCTCGGTGATAGCTAGGCGAGCTTCACATCGGTCGTGCCGGGGCAGGACTCGGCCATCTTGGTCAGGCCCAGGTTGATCGCGTCGGCCAAGATGGTGGTCAACAGCAGATTTTTGTCCTTGGCCAGATCGCCCGATTTCAGGTGCGTGAAGTGGTGAGTGAAGCCCGTCCACTCATCGACTTCAAGCAGCAGTTCGGTGATCTTGACGTGCGGCAGGATCATGGCCGTCTGGTCGATCAACACCTACGCGGTGTCGGGCACCGCCGCATTCAGTGGCATGATTTTCAGACCCGACTCGGTGATGATGGCATCCGGCAGGTCGTTGACCGCCGCCATCCGGTTGACCATGGCGAGTTGCGCTTCGAGCAGCACCAAGCGCTCGCTCAGGGACTGGTCGCAGTCGGTGGCAAAGGCCAGCGGCAATGCGCTGAACTGCTTGTGGCTAGCAAACTTCTCGGGCGGCACCAGGTAGTCCTTGAAGTCCTTGAACTGGCGTTAACCCTGCCCCCAGATGTCACCCGAGCGCAACGCGTTCTTGAGTTCCGACAGCGCGCACAGCTCGTAGTAGCTCCGGCCGATGCCGGCGTCGGTCATCACCAGCTTTTCCCATCGCTTCTTGATGAAGCCGGTCGGCGCGTCGGTAGGCACCTCGCGGGCGTTGTCGGTGTTCATGCCGCGCAGCACCTTAATGGCGTCGAACACGTCCTTGGTAGCAGGCGCAGCCCGAAGCTTGAGCACGTCGAGGAATTCCGGCGCATAGCGGCGCAAGGTGGCGTAGTTTTCGCCGATGCGGTGCAGGAAGTCGAAGTCATCTGGCTGAGCGAGCTTCTGCGCCTCGGTGACGCTCTCGGCGAAGGCGTCCCAGAACATGACAGCTTCGATAGCGGCGAACAGGTCGCGGCCCGGTTGCTTGGCGTCGATCAGCGCCTGGCCGATGCCCCGTACAAACGCACCTTGGCATTGATGGCCTTGCCGGACGCCTGAAACTGCTGCTGACGCTTGTTTTTGGCGGCGTTAAACCGCTTGCCCAAGATGAGGTCGTGCAGGTCGATGATTTCATCGGTGACGGTGGCCATGCCCTCAATGGCCAGCGCCACGAGGGTGGCGTAGCGTCGTTGCGGCTCGAACTTCGCTAGGTCAGCGGGCGTCATCTGGTCGCCCTCATGGGCGAATTTCAGCAATCGGTTCTGGTGTACCAGGCGCTCGATGCCAGAAGGCAGGTCGAGCGCCTGCCACGCTTTGAGGCGTTCGAGCATGTGGCGGGAGTTCGGCTTGGCCGGTGATTGCCGCAGCCAGGCCAGCCACGTGGTCTTGCCATTGTCGCGGCGCTTCAACAGTTCATCCAGACGATGGCGGTGCCCGCTCGAAAACGGCTCGGACAGGGCTTCGTGGATGCGCCGATTGGCGCGGGTGATGACCTCGGCACTGGCTCGCTCGATGGCGTTGAGTGCGGGCAGGATGATCGACTGTCGCCGTAGATGCTCGATCAACGCGCTGGCCAGCACGATGCCCTTGTCTTTTGCATGGCCAGCTCGGTAAGCGTGTGCACGGCCTGCCGATAATGGCTGATGGTGAACGGCTGGAAGCCAAACACCGTTTGCAGTTCGAGTAGGTGTTCGCGCCGGGTCTGCTCCCATTACCCGTAGTCGTCCCAGAGCTTTCTACCGGCACTTTAATCTGCGATGCCACGATGCGCAGCAAAGGCGGAAACGGCGGCTCATCAGCGCCCAGGATGACGCCGGGGAACCGCAGGTAGCAGAGCTGAACGGCGAAGCCCAGCCGATTCGCAGGCCCACGCCGCTGACGGATCACCGACAGATCGGTGCCGCTGAACGTGTAGTACCGGATCAGATCGTCTTTAGCATCGGGCAATGCAAGCAGGCTTTCGCGCTCGGTGGCGGACAGAATGGAACGACGCGGCATGCTCAGGACTCGCGGAGGTACTGGTACAAGGTTTCGCGGCTGATGCCGAAGTCTCGGGCGATCCGGGCCTTTTGCTCACCCGCCGCGACACGCCGCTTCAGTTCGGCAATCTGCTCATCGTTCAATGACTTCTTGCGGCCCCGGTACGCCCCCCGCTGCCGTGCGAGCGCTATCCCTTCACGCTGTCGCTCGCGGATCAAGGCCCGCTCGAACTCAGCAAACGCGCCCATCACCGACAGCATCAAATTCGCCATCGGCGAGTCCTCGCCGGTGAAGGCCAGGCTCTCCTTGACGAATTCGATGCGCACGCCGCGTTTGGTCAGACCTTGCACGATGCGGCGCAAGTCGTCCAGGTTGCGTGCCAGCCGATCCATGCTGTGCACCACCACGGTGTCGCTTTCGCGCACGAAGGCGAGAAGACTTTCCAGCTCGGGGCGCTGGGTGTCCTTGCCGGATGCTTTGTCGATGAACACCCGCGCCACTTGAACACCCTCCAATTGCCGTTCCGGGTTCTGGTCGAAGCTGCTGACGCGAACGTAGCCGATGCGTTGACCGTACAAAGTGCCTCCAAGGGGTATGTGTCAGGATGAAATCTATTACTCTTGACTGATTGTGTCAATAAATTTAATATTCGACTCTATTCTGACGCGATTGCAGGCTCTTCCCTGACGTTGCGTTAGGGTATGCCTCAGACTGACATGGCGTGCGAGCATGCTCAATAAACCCACAGGGAGCGTTTCTTTGGATCGTCTTGTTCTTGAACGCCGACAGGTCTGGATTTACCTGTCGGCCATCCTTGGCGGCTTGCTGGCCGGCAGCGCATGGCCCAGTATCGCCCCGACCTTCGAGGCGCTGCTATGGCCTGCGCTGGTCCTACTGCTGTATGCCACTTTTGTGCAGGTGCCGCTGCTGCATTTGCGCAAGGCCTTTCGTGACCATCGATTTGTCGCCGCGATGCTGATCGGCAATTTCATCGTGCTGCCCGCACTGGCCTGGGCGCTGATTCAATGCTTACCCCCTGATCAGGCTGTACGCCTTGGCGTGCTGCTGGTCTTGTTGGTGCCCTGCACCGACTGGTTCATTACCTTTAGCCAACTCGGCGGCGGCAATGTGCCCCGAGCCATCGCCGTGACGCCCATCAACCTGCTGTTGCAGCTCCTGCTGCTTCCGCTCTACCTGTGGCTCATGTTGGGAAGCGGGGCGGTCGCTGATATTGGCCTGGCCGAAGTCTGGCCAGCGCTCCTGGTGGTGATCCTGCCGCTGATTGCAGCAGCGGTGTCAGAGCGCTGGATCGAAGCGCGACCAGAACGGGCCCATGTACGTGAACGGCTGGCCTGGTGGCCTGTGCCTTTGCTGGCTCTGGTCGTGTTCATGATCGCCGGGGCGCAGGTCAATGCGGTGTGGGATGCGCTGGGCCTGTTGCCAGTCGTCGTTCCGCTGTTTGTTGTTTTCTTGTTGCTGGCCGCACTGATCGCCAAGGGGCTGGCCCGTTGGATGGCACTGCCGAACGATCATGGACGCACGTTGGCCTTCAGCCTGGGCACCCGCAACTCTTTCATCGTGCTGCCCTTCGCCCTGTCCTTGCCTGCTGGTTGGGAGGTCGCAGCGGTTGTCATCGTGGTACAGTCGCTGGTCGAACTCTTCGGCATGGTGTTCTACCTGTGGTGGGTGCCGCGCCATCTTTTCCGATAGAGATGCACTCGCTGCAACCGACTTAATGTGCTTTATTTTCCGTTTTCTGAGACGACCCCAACTTGAATCACTGTCTGTTTTCATCCACCAATGAAACCAATGCAATGGGCACATCAAACATATTTCGAGCCATCCTGGTAATCCGGTCGAAACGCTCCTCTGCGAGGCTATCAAGTATCGCTAAACGGCGCAATGCGTCTAAGCGAAGCTGTTCGTTATCCGGTACTACGGGGCTTTGCATCAACATCTCCTTGTTGTATGGGCATGGTCTGCTGCCAACATAATACAGCATGTCTTTAGACCTGATGTACTGACAGTCTATTACAGTAGATAGACCCATGATTGCGAGCTAACTCATCTTTGATGACAGAAGCAGTCTTAGTTGCTCGCCCGACAGAAAGGGGTTCGAATGGCTCATGGCATTTATTTGGACATCCTAGCAACATGCCACTCATCAGTTAACATATTTGTCATTAAATTGCTTCCCTCATATCATGAAGACTCCCAGTTTCTGCATCAGGATTTCTCAGAAATGGTCAGGGTCATTTTTCAAGCCAAAATCCACACCACCGTTGACTCCGGCAGGTGGGTCGAAATCCCGCGTTTATGTTTACAACACTGTGTCGTGGAGGATTTCAAGGCTCACACAAGCTGGAGAAAACTGATCTCATCTTTAGAGCTGGACGAGATTCTGGAAGCGCACACCAATAGGTTGTTTGGTGATGCTAGGCGATTAGACCTGAGCGCAGCACCTGAAGGTGTTTCTGTAGATGAGTTCGGGGCTTTGGCTATTGTGACTATAGATTTGATGTTGTGCGACCAATCCCATTAAAAAATAGCAGATTCATACACTTATGGTTGTCGTTCTTCGGTCATTGCCTTCATCGTAGACAAACCTTAACGTTCTGATTGCATGCAAGGTTGCAAGCCGTCATCGAGGAGTGTGCCCTAAATGGTGGGCGTTCAGGTTGAAGGGAGTGATCACAATCATGGGCTCATTCAAATCTTTCTAGTATAGTTAGCCCCTCAGACCTTTTCAGACAGGATGTCGGTGTAATGAGTGATAAAACCCAGTGGAAAACATGGTCATTGATTTCCCGCATGCGTCTTGGGTTAGTTCTGCTTTTCGTCCCCATATTAATTCTCGGGGCCATTTATTACTATCATATGACCGTCACTCTGCAACGTGATTTACAGCAACAGTTAGTATCCAAGAATGATCAACTTCATAATGTTTTGATTAAGCCATATCTTGATACCCTCACAACACAGTTTGAGCTTATCTATCGCAATGTTGATTATAAAGACTTTATAGATAACAAGATCAAACATCAGTCTGAATACTTAAAGGACTGGCGGCGTTATCAGGAAACTGCTGGGCTACAATACATCTATGTTGGCACAGAGCATCGACAATTGCTTGTTCATCCTGAATGGCAACCTGACTCAAAATTTAACCCACGCATAAGGCCATGGTATCAACTTGCCGTTAATAATAAAGGCAAGATGGTTTGGACTGAACCATATTACGACTACATTTACGGAACGCTATCCCTCTCATTAGCTAAAACAATTGAAGATCCGACAGGGAAGTTAGTTGGTGTCTTTTCAATTGATACATTACTTCAACCCATATCAAAGTGGCTTAATTATAAGCAAGATGCTGGTTATCAGATGTTGGTGAATGGGGCTGGTAAGATGCTCGTTCATCCTGATAAAGAGCTAATGTTTACGCCCATGAAAGATATGACTTGGCTTTCGAAGTTCACAAAAGACAAAGGCGTATTCCATGATAAAGAATCTGGGATGTTTGTGGCATATAACAAAGTCGATGGTCAAGACTGGATCTTGGTTAGTGTTGTTCCAGAATCTACCTTACAAGGTGTAATTGAAAGTGTGTCACTTAATGTTCAAGGGATCATCGCACTAACCTGCATCCTTTATCTATTGCTCGCGCTATCATGGTCTCGTTATTTTCAACGTATGCTCAATGAGCTTTATGGTGTTATTAGGTCAAGTCGTAATAGCTCATTGAAAACACCCAAAAATAGAATGGTTGAGTTATCACATGTGTATGATGAAGTGGCAAAATCGACACATGAATTATCAGAAGCTCGCTTACAGGCTAATGTTGACCAACTGACAGGTTTATACAATCGTAGATTTTTTGACATAAAGCTTGCTCAGCTGTTAAAAAAGCAAGAGCCGTTTTATTTAGCGCTGTTGGATTTAGATGACTTTAAAAAAGTGAACGATACGTTCGGACACCAAACTGGTGACTCTGTATTAAAAAGAGTTGCGAAACTTGGAAATTCAATTTTTTATGAACATGGCTGGTTCTGTCGATATGGTGGAGAAGAATTAGCAGTATTATTTGAAGTCGGTTCAGGTAACTTAGCGATATCTTTGCTGGAGGCGCTAAGGCATGGAGTTGAACATCTGGACTGGCGTGAAGATGCCCTACGAGTAACACTCAGTGGCGGGGTTGCTGTTAGTAAAAAAGGTATTAGTGCAAAAGAGCTTATAAATGCAGCTGACATTCAGGTTTACAATGCTAAACGCGATGGTAAGAATCGAATTTACGAGTGCATATCAATAACCACTGTTCATGACACCATGTAGCGTGAATCCCGTATGATTGATATATGTGCAAAAATTAAATTTAAGTTTTACTATTCAGTGCCTTAGGCACTAATTTAACCAGTTATTGTAAGGGTATCTCCTTCGATAGAATTCGTTATTAGATTGTTATGACCTTCAATTATGAGTGTTTGTTGATGAAATAATAGCCGTGGGTGTACAAAACTGGTTTATCTTCGCTGCGTAGCAGCGGAATAATGGTGAGCTGCTTAAATTTGATTGAAGCTCTCATAATTAGTAAATGGACAGTTTTCCGAATTTTTCAAGTGGGGTAAATGAAATAAATTTCAAAAAATGATGAGATTGGTTGTTTTTGAAGCATTCAGTAGGGATTCGCCTATCAGAAACCTCGATTTAGTTGCACACCCCATGCTGAATCCGTCCCACCAAATTCACAACAGCCTGAACCCCCATCGGTGTATTCAGCAATGTGGCTGGAGCCACGCCACCGAGGCCCCAGGCTGGTCTGTTTAGCCATGACAACGCCTTGGCAGTATCCTTCTTGTTGAGGGATAGTGCCGCTTCGAGAGCCTGCACAACGCCGTATACCCTAGTCCCCTGAGAGATTGATAGGGTAGCCCCAATCCTCAGCTTGCGAGCAACAGTGCGGCGGCTAATGCCTGCTAAGCGGCATATAGAACCCACGTCTGTCTTCACCGTTCCTGCCAACTGATGAATCATGGTCGGTGCGACTCCGGCCACGAGCCATAAATGTGTCCCCAACGGGTCACTCGGTATGCCAAGAGAGCTAGAGAGCGTCATAGCAGAGACTTCAGCCTTACCTGGATGATAGCTGGCATAGGACATAGTGGTATCTCCCCTGAATTTGCAATACATGATTACCACATCCTATCTGTTCCGTGCGGCGGTGGCGATGTGTCTGAGGACTTTGTTGGATGAGGCACTGGAGACAGAGGTTGAAGCGCCCCACACGGGCAGCATCAAATTTATTGTGAATCTCGGGGCATAATTCTATCTGGGGTCTTTATGAGACCTGAATTCTCATATATTTACTATGATATAACCAAGCGAGCTAACCGAGAGAACATTCAGTGACCATCAATTTTGATTATCGTTGTGGCATCTTAGAGGCCGCCGACACAAAAACTGGCCGAGAATGGTGTTGGTACAAGGGAGATCCCGAGGTTACCAGAACTGAAAATGGCGAGTTATTGAGTTCGATGGGTGTTCCTATCGGAGCCACTGTTGTTGAGGTGAAAACCCTTATTCGCATGGATACCAAAAAGTAACCAAAAACAGGTTGCACCATATATAGTCAGTGCGCGTATGATAACTCCTATTCTCATCAGATTAGGAGCGTAGCATGCTCGTAAAAGAAATTGTGCCAACAGAACAGGTCGTTGACATTCTCTGTGATGTCTGTGGTCGTAGTACAAAAACGAATTTTGGAACCAACCAATACGGCTCGTTATCGGCGAATTTTGGCTATGGTTCCCGTAACGATGGTGAGCGTTATCTGGTGCATCTGTGTGAAATGTGTTTTTTCGGTATACTCGCAACAATGAGGGAGATGCATCGCGGGGAACATATGTTTGACGATGACTATGAGGCTGCAAACCCAGACACATTTGGGCGTGATTATTCTAATAGGGAAATAATATGAATGATATGCTCCCATACCCTAGTTTGTGTGGAGAGAAATTATTTCCTATCATCGACTCATTCTGTGAGCCAATGATATTCTCCAATCGGCTCATTTCGTGAGCCGATCAAGATCGTTCATCGGCTCATCTGGTGAGGTGGTCTCAACGCTCACTACCACCTATATTAATTTTTTAGCTACACAGTTTCGTAGAAGATTGGAGCTAGACCACTAAGCAGCCCCAAACGCAATTTAGCTCACGATTTTTAAATTATGCTATTTTATCGAATCATCTTGGTGCCGAAAACAGTGGTGCTAATGCTGGGGTTGAGAGATAATTTCACTGATATAAAAATGTGATACATGAGGATAAAAATGAACGATTTTTTGAAAATTTTGTTGAATATCCGTAGTCTGCGAGCTGCATTGCGTGAGTTGTCATTTGAGCAACTGGTCGAAGTTAAAGAAAAATTTGATGAGGTTTTTGCTGAGCGTGAGCAACAAGAAAACAAAATCAAGGCCGAGTCCGCTGAACGCCTGCAAAAGCTGGCTGAGTTTACCGAAATGTTGAAACAGGCAGGCATCGATCCGAGCGAACTGGTTGGTACTGCGGCTCCGGCAAAAGCTGACGGTTCAGCCAAAGCAAAACGAGCTCCTCGTCCTGCAAAGTATCGCTACACCGAGGATGGTCAGGAGAAGACCTGGACTGGCCAAGGTCGCATGCCCAAGGCTATCGCGGCAGCCGTTGCGGCTGGAAAAGCACTGGATGACTTCTTGATCTAATGCGCAGAGCCCATGCCTGCTCGGCGTGGGCCTTTAATTCTATCTGTAGTAGGAGCACCGTATGGGGAGTACATTGGAGGATATGATTTCATCCGAATCACCCGAGGTTGTCCAGAGAGCCAAGGAGCATGCCGAAGAGCTGCGAGTTTGTATCGCTGTGACCAAACTGCTTTCAAATATCGGGGCGGGTGATGTTCCTGCAATAGATCCCGATGTTCTCGATAGTTTGTTATCACTCAAAAGATTAGTTGAGAGCCATGACTGTCGGTTGAGTTTATTTGTTCATATGCCAGATGGTACGCATCATGGCGTAAATATTTAATTTTTCATAATCCAACATGGATTAAATGGTTTCATACAGACAGCATCTTACGAAGCAATCCGAGCTATTGCTTCTGAACCTATCTAACAGAATGTGTCATTATTCCTAGACAGACATAGAGGTGTAGCTGGTCTGACGAAGAGCATCAATAGTCGCTGACTCCATCGACACAACAGACATAACACTAACAGCAATGCTGCTAATAATTTCCTCTCTTGGGCCATTGCGCCAAATATCGCTTTGGTAAAAGGCATCAAGAGATTTTTCCCTATGCTCAGGGTTATCAAAGGCTCGAATCAAAACATAGCTGTCTGGATCATGTTGCGACTGACCATAAGTGACTACATCAATTCCTGCGGCCTGATGCAAAGGAACGCTGACACTTCGCATGATCTGATGAAATTCATTACCTGTACTTGGCTGTAAAGTGTACTGGAGAAACTCGACCGTTCTCATTAAAGATCCTTCATATCAACTTAAATAGATACGGATACTGTACATGAGGCTTCTCAAAAATACATTAAAAGGTGAGATGCCCGTAACTAGATTTATCGCGGGGATTACCGCAGCTTGCGCTGCATGGGGCCACACCCAAGAGAATGCCATCTTATCTGCTCATTCATATGCCTGACGGCACTCATCATGGCATCAAAATTTAATTTATGCGCTTTATTAGTTCGTCAATAGAGGCTCTAATCCACCAAATTAAAACAACTCCCGCAGGGAGAGTCCAAACAATTTAACAGATAGAGTCTTTTCAGACTCCCATCGTGAAGCCAATATCTCCCCAGCGGATCTGATAGCGTGTATTGCGTCCGCCACCAGGTAATTTCTCAATGCACCCCCTATTTACCAGTTGCGCAAGATGGCGTGTAGCCGTGGGCTTACTAACTCTGGCGACTTTTTGATATTGACTGGCACTGATGCCATTTTCAAAACCCTGTTCGCCGCCATCCAGTAAACGATTCAGCACTTTGGTTTGCTCTGGACTCAGATCGTCATTACAGTGCCGCAACCAGAAAAATGTCTTGGCGAGAGAACGATCAATAACATGTAATGCCAGCTCTATGGAGTAATCCAGTGTGTCGAGGAACCAACAGATCCAGGAGGTAATATCTAGCGAGCCCCTCTGCGCTGACTCAAGCGCTCGATAGTAGTCACCCCGCAGCTCTAGAATGGCAACTGACATGGCATACAGCCGGATGCTGTGGCAGTCAGCCTGTGACAGCGCGAGATCGGTCAATGCCCGCGTGAGCCGCCCATTGCCATCATCAACGGGGTGCAGGGTCAGAAACCAGAGATGGCAAATCGCCGCACGAAGAAGGGGATCTATCGTGGGATCATGCCGAGTCTGGTTAAACCAGAGGGTGAACGCAGCCAGTTGATCGTCCAGAGCTGCTCTGGGCGGTGCCTCAAAATGCACGATGGGGCGATCAACACGCCCAGAGACAACCTGCATCGGCTCATCTCCTCGCAACTGTCCTACATTCACTGGCTGCACCGACCATTCGTTGACGGGGAACAGCCAACGATGCCATTGGTAAAGGCGTTCTATACTCAGTGGTTGTTCATGATTGTCGATGGCATCCAGCATCATGGCCGCGAGCCCCTCTGAGCGCTCCGATACTGGATAGGACTGAGTTTGTGAACCTCCTAACCGCCTATCCAGAGAGGAACGCACGGATTGTGCATTGAGGCGTTCGCCTTCGATAGCGGACGAGGCGATGATGTTAGCCAATAACGTGTCCAACGTTTGGTCTGGGTTCCCCAACCTGGAATGACTACCGATTAGAATGCCCTGCCTGCGTTGCACCAGCCGTAATCTGGGCAATATCTCGCTATCCTGCCAACGAAAATGGGGCCAATCTGCTTGTTGCCAAATCCACAATGGTTCCATTATTTCCTCATCCAACATGCTAGGGTCTCAATAATGAGCCGACCCAGCCCATCATTCGGCTCAATGTTTGAGCCGAATATAACACATGCAGCAGACCAGCAGAGCTGGTAATGAGGATGGAGATACAGGCTGAAAATCTCAGACAGGAGCTGACGAAAAACTGGATTTATTGCTGCTGTGTGGCGCTACAGCAACCAGTAGGCGGTTGGTATCAAAATAGGTTTCGTGATGAGCGCTCAGGTGGGTACTCATATTCATTTCTGAGGGCTTTGATGAGTTTGCAGCTTACGCTGCATGGAGCTAGCCACAAGAAAATGTAATCTTACCTGCTCATTCATATATCAGATGGCTCGCATCATGTTGTCAATATATGGTATTGCTTGTCTTAGCAGGATAACTTAGTAAGTTGACATATCAACTATTGACAATGGTCAAAATTCTTTCAACCAACTGACACATTAATTACTGGATTTTTGGAACCCAATATTCAAACTTTTCAATAGCTGCACACATTTCCTCAGTTAAAGATTTTCCCTTTAAAACATTTATCCTTTTATTGAGATATTGTTCATCAGCAATCCTTAGATCAGTACCATTAACTAAGTCTAGCATTTTAATCAACTTCCCATCTTTATCTATACACTCAAAATTGTTGACAAATTTGTTGTAAGCTAAGAATGCCTCTTCGCTCTCCTGCTGATGGTGCATGTCAAAACCGAAATCGGCGATATACTTATTGTCAATAACAATACCATCAGTATTAATTCCACCAAACAACTCAACCTGAATATAAAAACAACTGGTAACAGAATGCACCTTTATGGACTTTACTGTCTGAAAGATAATATCCCTGACCTCGTTTCTTATATCAGCCCGATTATAGTCAATGAAGTTGGATGGTATCTGCATATATATATTTGGGTTAATGGAATCTTCTGCATGATTAATCTCAACGATCAATTCCTCATTTAACTTTCTACGTTCCCTAGATAATTTGTCTAGTCGCTCAGTCAACAGAATATGTATATCTCCCTCTGTGGTCGTCCCCACAGATTGAATCATGATTTCTATTTTTGAACTTATCGAATCAATTTTATTTTTAATCGAAGCAACTTTATTCTCATTTGTGTTTTTCTTAGGCTGAAGTATCACGCTGCCAATCAGCAACATTAGTGCATACTCAAAATATCTATTATCAAATGTTGCAGCTGTGCAGCTTTTCACCGAAGTGTCTGACCTTCCGCTGCATTTATAACGGAGCTTTTCATCTTTTTTTCCCGCCTTACTACGGTAGACCTGTAGTGAACTGCCACAGTCCCCACAAGTGGCTATACGCATTCCAGTAACAATACCCGCAGCGTTTTTCATCTTACTAGTAAACTGTTTTTTTTCACTACGCACTCGCTTAGCTTGTGCAAATTCAGCCTCAGTGCAAGCAGCAGGATAATAATTTACCAACAGATGCTCGCGTCCATCAATATGAATTATTTTCTCGCCTAAAACTGCACGATCACTGATAATTTTTTTAATAAGATTTATTCCCCACCCCTCTTTGTTAGAATTTTGAGCTATTGTAGGGGGGGTATAGCTTTCATCTAAATGCTTCTTAATTGTTATATGTCCCCGCCCTTCTCGAATCATCATAATAATTTCTTTAACTATAGGAAAATAATATGGATGAGGGCGTACAAACCCAGTTGTCGTATCAACCCAAAATTTATTTTTACCGAAACCATTAATTGCAGCTGGATAACCATCTGCATCGCGCTCACCATTTTGATGGCGTTTTAAAGCAACACGCGCAGCACCAGTAACTCGGGCAGAAAGTCTATTTGTATAATCGTTGCTGCTTTCAAGTTTAACTAGTGAAAAAATCGCGGATACAAGATTGTCTCTTTGATACACCGCCCCATCAATCCATGTATAAACAAGAATATTAGCTGCAAGAACACTGGTTAAATATTCACTAGCTTTTGTTAACGCTAGGCGAGAGAAACGGTCTATATTCTCCATGGCCAATACAGAACCGGATGCAATTTGACCTGAACGGCATAGTTCAATAAAATCACCTAGACATCCATGCTCGATATTTTCACCTTTACTGGCTGACATTCCGTTATCTGACATATGAACAACAGGCATGCCACTATATTTTGCCCTTGTTGCCTCAACCAACTGCCCCTCAGTCTGGCGTTGCACGCCAGTTTTATTACCGGCGGCCTGCTTATCCGTACTTACACGACTATACAGATATAGAGTTGGTGCAGACGACCTTAAATCCATAACATCTCCAAAAATTTATTCTATGACGAGGCTATATATGCTAGATACACAACTATACGTGTACGCTACCGCTACAGTTGAATTAAAGTAGACATGTCTAGACCAGACGCCCAGTTACGACACAATCACTTGGCGCCGTTCATTTTCTGAACATAAACACTATTGCCGATACACGGTATATAACCACTAGCAAACATTTAAATGGAAGGTTATATCCAAAAACACTAGATATCAACCCCCATCAAAAAAATAATCACCTCATCAGAAATAAACTATCCATACTCTCTATTATTAATTTCCACTTATATATTTCAGGCTAGGAAGTAGCAAGGAGAAACGAGGACTCGCAGTCATACTGCCGTAATAATACCACCACCAGGGCGATGTCTTGCTCTTTCTCAAGATACGCCTGCTCAAGCGCGAAATGAAGGTCGCGCATATTCGGTGAAGATGACGATAGACTCCAATGATAAAAAGATACTTGACCAAAGTCCGTGATGGTGTGGCACCGAGAACATGATGGTCAGCCGATGAGTTTGGTCAAAATAAGCAGGAAGAACGTGACCACGTAAACATATTAGTTAATTATATTGAATGTCACTTCTTTGACCAACTGGCAAGTAAGGAAGATCGGCACATTTCTGCTTTCTGCTTATCAGTGATAAGTCAGTGATAAGTCAGTGATAAGTCAGTGATAAGTCAGTGATAAGTCAGTGATAAGTCAGTGATAAGTCAGTGATAAGTCAGTGATAAGCGTACTTATTGCATGCCCCATGCATAATAAACTTTAATTTACAAGAGAGACTTTCATATTTTCTCTTCAATAAAAATCCTGCGAGGGGTAGTAAAACTGGTTTCTCTTCGCTGCATAGCAGCGGAATGTTGAAACGCTAAAATTTTATTACCTCTCTTATTATTAGTAAATGGACAATTTTTAGAATTTTTCAAGTGGGGGGATGTGAAAAAAAGTTAAAAATCACCTCCCTTGACTAAATTACAACCAACAATGCTGGTTTTTACCTATCCCCCCGTCGACTTATTACTTATTGACAAACCCCATGCTCAATACAGACTATCAGATCGACAATTACCTGTGCCCCTATCGGTGTAGTCAAGAGTTACTCTGCTTACGAGCAACTCCTGGTACTGGCAGCGAAGTTCGCGGCAACCAGCAGGATGATGATCCATGACGCAGGTTGCAATCAAATCGGCACAGCCTAACTGTTTAGTGTAGGTCTCCCCCTCATGCTGTCGGCTGTAGACACTGGCATGAGGAATTCGAGTCAGAACTCGTGACCGAGGGCACTGTTGTTGATGATCGCATCGTCATCACCTCTCAAGAAAATACACAAAATATCGCGCATTGAAATCTAATATCGAAGGTTAAAAAATGCACACATCACTTCTTCCTCTTTCCTGCTCATCAGGTATAATCCGCCATCTTTTTTTGCATCAGTGACCAGCGACCCCCCTATGACTGTCAACCGTTTTGACCCCAGCTCAGACAGCCTGACGCCTGCAACCACGCAGGCTCAGCCATTGGACAACCAACCTGTCCAACAAGCGACTTCCAGCATTATTAGGTCTCATCACCCAAGGATTGGTTTTGTGAGCTTGGGATGCCCCAAAAACCTGGTCGATTCAGAACGCATCCTGACCCAGCTGCGTACCGAAGGGTACGATGTGGTGCCCAGCTATGACGATGCCGAGCTGGTCGTCGTCAACACCTGCGGCTTTATCGACAGCGCGGTGCAAGAGTCGCTGGAAGCGATCGGCGAAGCGCTGGCCGAGAACGGTAAGGTGATCGTCACCGGCTGCCTTGGCGCCAAAGAGAATCAGATCCGCGAGATCCACCCCAAGGTGCTCGAGATCACCGGCCCCCACGCCTACGAAGAGGTGCTGGGTCACGTCCACAAATATGTGGAGAAGCCGCAGCACAATCCCTTCACCAGTCTGGTTCCGGCCCACGGCGTCAAGCTGACCCCGCGCCACTACGCCTATCTGAAGATTTCCGAAGGGTGCAACCACCGCTGCACCTTCTGCATCATCCCCTCCATGCGCGGGGATCTGGTGAGCCGCCCCATCGGCGACGTGCTGGCGGAAGCCAAGCGCCTGAAAGAGGCCGGCGTGAAGGAGCTGCTGGTGATCTCCCAGGACACCTCCGCCTACGGCGTCGATGTGAAGCACCGCACTGGTTTCTACGACGGCATGCCGGTCAAGACCAGCATGGTCGCCCTGTGCGAAGAGCTGGCCAAGCTCGATATCTGGGTACGTCTGCACTACGTCTACCCCTACCCGCACGTGGATGACGTCATCCCGCTGATGCGCGATGGCAAGATCCTGCCCTACCTCGACATCCCGCTGCAGCACGCCAGCCCGCGCATCCTCAAACTGATGAAGCGCCCGGGTACCGTCGAGCGCACCCTGGAGCGGATCCAGAAGTGGCGCGAGATCTGCCCGCAGATCACCCTGCGCTCCACCTTTATCGTCGGCTTCCCGGGCGAGACCGAGGAAGACTTCCAGATGCTGCTGGACTTTATCGACAAGGCGGAGCTGGATCGGGTCGGCTGCTTCAAATACAGCCCGGTCGAAGGGGCGCTGGCCAACGAGCTGCCGGATCCGGTACCGGAAGAGATTCAGGAAGAGCGCTTCCAGCGCTTTATGGAGCTGCAACAGCAGGTCTCCATCCGCCAGCTGGCCCGCAAAGTGGGTCAGGAGATGACCGTCATCATCGACGAAGTGGACGAAGAGGGTGCCACTGGCCGCTCCTTCGCCGATGCACCGGAGATCGATGGTCTGGTCTACCTCAACGGCGAAACCGGCCTCAAGCCGGGGGACATGGTCAAGGTACGGATCGACGAATCCGACGAATATGACCTGTGGGCCAGCCTGATCAGCTAATTGAGGCACTACCTGCCAAATGAAAAAAGCGCCTGCGGGCGCTTTTTTATTGGCAGAATGTCGCAGGCAAAACCGCTGGACTAGCTCAAATCATGGAGCGCCTTGCCAAGGGGCGGCGTGAGGCGCAGGTCAGAGAAGCGCACCGCCAGCCCCTGCCGCTCCGGCGTGCAGCACATCACCCCGATAAAACAGCGCTCGCTTGGCGGGAACGGGGCGAGGCGCAGCAACGGCCACACCTTGCCATCGGTGGAGTATTGCAAACGCAGGCAATCGGCCAGCCGGGTCAGCCGCAGCCAGAAGCGGCGCGGATTGCCGGGGAAAATGCCGGTGGCCCAGTCAGAGCGCGGATTGGTCAGCACGCTGCCGATCATCGGCTGGGCATCGTTGTACTCGATGCCCGCTTTCAGCCAGTGCGCCTCGTCTTGCAACAGCATCAGCCCCGCCTGATCGTAGAGGGTGGTGAACTCCCCCTCGACGCAGACCTGAAAGGTAAACTCACCCGCCACCTCGCAGCCATAGAGATGCCCGCTGTGGCGCTCGAAGCCATACCAGGTGCTGCGCCAAAAATCGGTCTGCTGGTCTGTGACTACCTGCAAACCATCGTCTGTCTGGTGCCACTCGGCCGGTTCATTGAGCCAGCGCCATTCTATCCCTTCCATCATCCTGCTTTGCTCCCTTATCCCGCGTAATCTCGCACAAACAGGGCTCGCCAACGCCTCGTCCGGTCACGACTGGTCATGGCTGCGCCTCTGCGGAACCCATAAAAGGAGTCAATAGTGTCGCTATTGCCGCCCCGATACAAGGCTTGTGCGTTGCGCCATCACTGCGCCCCAAAAAGCGCGGGGGGCCTGATGGCCCCCCGCAAACACACCGGATGAGAAAATGCCTTACTTGGCGGCGCTATCCTTCACGCACTTCTGGACAAAGCTGTTCTTGGCCGCGCCAGCCAGCTTCTTGTCGGCCGCCGCCTTCTCACACTTGGCCGCCGGATCCACCGCCGCGCCTGTCTTCACGCACTTCTGAATAAAGCTGTTCTTGGCCGCACCGGCCAGCTTCTTGTCGGTGGCCGCCTTCTCGCACTCGCCGGCCGCGGCGCCAGCGGCATCTTTCACACACTTGCCGACAAAGCTGGTCTTGGCGGCGCCGTTAAGCTTTTTGGCCGCGGCTTGCGCCTCGCACTGCAACTGGGCTGCATCGTTGGCAAAGACCGGATTGGCCAGCAGCACGCTGCCGCAGAGCAGGCCGAACAGGATGGTACGCTTCATGGGTGATCTCCTCTCTATCTGGTGATGTGTTTGCATGGTCATATTTGTATAACGATGTGTTGCAAATGGCTGTGATTGCAACAGCTGATTGTTGCCGCAGATCCCCCGCCTCGCCAGCTTGGGAGCGGAGCAGAGGGCAACCATCGCCCGCACTATAGCGCCGATTGGCTGAGCGGGATTGTCCCCGTAAAGCCTTCTCCAGCTGCAAACCGGCCCCCAACGTCCTCGCCACGCCCGCCAACCCCAATAAAATCAAGGGCCATGGGAATCCTGCCTCCGGCCACAGCAATTTCTTGAGCCAGCGCATAAAACGCAGATATTCCTGATAGTTACGTCATTTTTTGACTGGTGAGAGCAGATTAGATTGGCTTAACATAGCCATCTGGTGCCTATTACTACGATGGGTTGCCGCCCTCACTGGTTCATGGAGAAATTCGGAAGCTGTAATCCACTGGAGGGAGCATAGATTTTAATTTCCGAGATGTATTATTTAAATATTTAACTTCACGTGAAGATAATATCAAAAAACATTTTACCAATTTCCAGTAAGTTAATTAACTCGACAACTTATTTATTTCTTAGGGAGATAATATGGTTTTTCAAACTATAACCAAAGAGAAAAGTTTAAACACTTTATATTTTGGTGCACCAGAAGCAGAAGCTGAGTCATTACCAACATCAAAAGTATCACTTTTTGATGTATATGAAGACCATCACAATCTCTTCCATGAGCTATCAAATGAAAAGTTTATTCTGGTCGGTAGAAAAGGATGTGGCAAAAGTGCATTCGCTGAATATACCTATAGCTTATCTAAAAATAATGCAAACTTGTTTTGTTCATTTGTACGCCAAGATACCGTAAACATGGAAACGCTGGTTCAATTAAGCAAAACTGAAGATAACATGCCAGATAGTAAATCCCACTTATTTAAATGGCTAATATACACTCACGTTTTAAAATTATTTTTTAACAATGAAGCCATACAGCATGATAAGAATCTGTCACTGTTAAACGATTTTTTGAAAAATAACTCAGGATATATTGACATAGACAAAGGTGAAATTGTAGAACTTGTTAAAAAATATAAATTTGAAATAAGCATTGAGCAATTCAAACAATTCTTTAAAGGTAAATTCGGCAAAGAAATACAAATAAAAGAAACTAAAGCACCATATTATAAATTATTACCACATTTAGAGCACGTTATATCAAATGTATTATCATCTTCTAGCAATATAGAAAATGAAAACTCATATGTTATATTTTTTGATGACCTAGATATTGATTTTAATGCTGACGATTCAGACTCAGTTGACACAATAATAAATTTAATTCGCACCGCTAAATATATAAATAATAACGTTTTTGCAAAGAACAACATTTCAGCAAAAGCAATTATACTTATAAGAGATGATGTAGAAAGATTACTTTCACCACGTGAATCCGATGTGGCAAAAATCTTCTCCTCTTATTCTACGAGCTTAGACTGGTACCAAGAAGGATACATCAGACAAGAGCGGGAAGATGAGTTGGGCCTTAAAAAGCTTATTGAGAAACGTGCGCAAAATGCCTTTACTAATGCAGGAATAGCACTAACAAAAAGTACTGCATGGTCAAGCTTGGTCGCAGAGGATTTTAATAAAAAGTCAACATTCAAATATATATGTGACCATACATTTTTAAGGCCTCGTGACTTGATATTATTTTTCAAACCTCTTGAGAGTGGAGGATATGAACTACCATTGAGCAAATATTATATTAACAGTCTGCTTGGCATATATTCATCTGAGCTCGCAAAGGAGTTAAGTAATGAACTTTCGTCATTTTATAGCCACTCACAAATTCAAAGTATTTTTGATGCATTAAAATCCATCAGTAATAAACATGACTGTACTTACGGTTTCGCAAAATTCACTTTAAACGCCCACTGCAAAGATGTAAGTGCAGATAATGTATTAGAGGATTTATTTACTCGTTCTTACATAGGATTAATTGATAAAGAAAGTCATTACGTGCGATTCAAACATAGAATGTCTAAAAAAGACTTTAATGAATATGTGTTTAATAAAGACTCTTATCTAATAGTTCATTCTGGGCTAAAGGTGCACCTTCAAAATAGATAGGCTTGTTATGCCGTCGGTCGCGTTATAGCGCTAACACCACCAGCTGCTCTGGCTTTATTCACTATTTCCAATCTAGAAAATACAAATCCCCCGCTAACGGGGGATTTTTATTTCTATCGGTTATCTCAGCTAAGCGGCTTAACCCACCAAAAACGCCCTTAACCGTGCAAACTCCGCAGGCAAATTAACGGAGAGCAGCGGCAGCTCGGCGTGCTTGGCGAGCGGGCCGGGCAGCGGCACATCGAGATGCAGGATCTCGTCCACCGACTCCTTGAACTTGGCGGGATGGGCGGTGCAGAGGAACACCCCCACTTCGTCCTCGGCCAGCTGTTCCCCCAGCAGATCCCAGGCAATGGCGCCGTGGGGCTCGCAGAGGTAATCCAGCTGGTGCAGCCGTTTCAGGGCATCGCGAGTCTGGGCATCGTCACGCATGCCAGAACCCAGGGTCTCCAGCGCCCAGCCTTTGCGACGGCAGAGCTCTTCCACTCGTGGCCAGTTGTTGGGGCGGCTGACATCCATGGCGTTCGACAGGGTGGCCACTGTCTGGTGCGGCTCCCACTGACCGGTTTTCAGGTAGCGCGGCACGGTGTCGTTGGCGTTGGTGGCGGCGATAAAGCGCTTCACCGGCAGCCCCAACGCCTTGGCGATGAGACCCGCAGTGAGGTTGCCAAAGTTGCCGGACGGCACGCTGATCACCGCCTTGGCGCGATCGGCTTTGGGCAGCTGGGCTACCGCTTCGAAGTAGTAGCAAACCTGCGCCAGCAAGCGGCTGATATTGATGGAGTTGGCGGAGTTGAGGCCAATGGCCTTTTTCAGCGCTTCGTCGTCAAAAGCCTGTTTTACCAGCGCCTGACAGGCATCGAAGTCGCCGTCGATGGCGATGGTGCGAATATTGCCGCCGAGGGTGCAGAAGAGCTTCTCCTGCAAGGGGCTGATCTTGCCCTTGGGATAGAGGATCACTACCTCGATCCCCTCCAGACCGTAGAAGGCGTGGGCCACGGCGGCGCCGGTGTCGCCGGAAGTGGCGGTGAGGATAGTGATCTTGTCGTTGGTTCTAAAGGCCGCGAGACACTGGGCCATAAAGCGGCCGCCGAAATCCTTGAACGCCAGGGTCGGGCCGTGGAACAGCTCAAGGGCATAAGTGCCATCTTTGAGCTTCACCAGCGGCGCCGGGAAGGTGAAGGCGGCGTTGATAAGCTCGCTGACCTTGGCGGCGGGCACTTCGTCCCCCAGCAGGTGGCTCAGGATGCGGGCGGAACGTTCGGCCAGCGGCAGATCCAGCAGGGCATCCACATCGGCGAGCGGTTCGAGTTGTTCGGGGAAGAAGAGCCCCTGTTCGCGACCCAAGCCCTGACGCACCGCCTGCGCAAAGCTCACCTGTTCGCTGTTGTCCTTGATGTTGTAGAGATTCATAGCTCGCTTCCTGTTACCCGTGCCCCGGCCATGTCCAATTTGCAGACCCGGGCAAATCCATCTTCGTTCTGCACGAAATGTGCTTCCATCCAATCCTTCATCCGCTCGGCCTGCGCCAGCTCCTTCATCACCACAAACACGGTGGGGCCGGAGCCGGAGATGCCGGTGGCCAGCGCCCCGTTCTGGGCCGCCTGCGCCCGCACCTCGGCAAAGCCTTCGATCAGCGCCGCGCGGTAGGGCTCGGCAATCACGTCTTTCAAGACGCTCGCCGCCAGCCCCTCCTGCCCGGTGTAGCTGGCGTGGACAAAGGCAGCCAGGCGGCGGCCATAGGTGAGGCAATCCTGACGGCGATATTGGGCCGGCAGAATGGCGCGGGCCGCGGCGGTAGAGACCACTGTGCCCGGATAGCAGACCACCCAGTACCACTGATCGAACACCGGAATACCCTGACTGATAACGCCGTGCTCTTCCAGCACCAGCTGCATGCCGCCCAGATAACAGGGGGCCACGTTGTCGTAGTGGACGGAGCCGGAGATCTTGCCTTCCATCTCCCCCATCAGCAGCAGCATGTCGTGCTCGTCGAGCGGCGCACCGTGAAAGGCGTTGAGCCCCTCAAGGGCCGCCACCACGCTGCAGGCGCTGGAACCCAGCCCCGAGCCCACCGGCAAGTTCTTCTCCAGCACCATTTCGAGCGGCTTGAGTTTAAGGCCGCGCTTCTCCAGCGCCTCGCCATAGGCGACCCAGCAGTCATGGAGGATATTCTTTTTCGGATCGTCCGGCAGCTTGTGGGCGTAGCGGCCCACGGATGAGAGGGCAAAAGGCACGTCAGCCGATTTTACCTGCACCCGATCGCCGAGCAGAGAGCCATCCACGGGGGCGAGCGCCGCCCCCAGTACATCGAATCCCACGCTCAGGTTGGCGCTGGAGGCGGGCGCATAGGCGACGACGCTGCCACCTTCAGTCATATAAGAGGGGTACATGTCTGAACTCATGCTTATAGCTCCTGCTTCCAGTTCTGGGTGCGCAGCACGTCGGCAAAGACGCCAGCGGCAGTCACTTCGGTACCGGCGCCATAGCCGCGCAGCACCAGCGGGATCGGCTGGTAGTAGGTGGAGAAGAAGGCGAGCGCGTTCTCCCCGTCTTTGACCTTGAACAGCGGCTCGTCGCCACCGACCGCCTTGATGGCGACCTTGCACTTGCCCCCCTCGATGGAGCCCACATAGCGCAGCACCTTGCCTTCACGCTGGGCCGCGGCGAACTGGTCGCGGAACCAGCCGTCAGCTTCGGGCAGGCGGGCCATAAAGGCTTCCACGTCGCCACTGACGTCAAAGCCGGGTGGCAGCGCCTGCTCCACCTCGACATCGGAGAGCTCCAGCGCCATACCGGCTTCGCGAGCCAGAATGAGCAGCTTGCGCGCCACATCCATGCCGTTGAGGTCGTCGCGGGGATCCGGCTCGGTAAAGCCGTTGCTGCGAGCGATTTGAGTCGCCTCGGAGAAGGCCATCCCCTCATCCAGCTTGCCAAAGATAAAGGAGAGGGAGCCGGACAGAATGCCATCGAAGGCTCGCAGCTTGTCACCGGCCTTGATAAGGTTCTGCAGGTTCTCGATAACCGGCAGACCGGCGCCGACGTTGGTTTCATAGAGGAACTTGCGGCGAGTCTGGCGGGCGGTGCGGCGCAGCGCCTTGTAGTAATCGAGCGAGCCGGTGTTGGCCTTCTTGTTCGGAGTGACCACATGGAAACCGGCGGCGAGGAAGTCGGCATACTGGACGGCCACCGCCTCGGAGGAGGTGCAGTCAACGATCACCGGGTTGATGATGTGGCTATCTTCCACCAGCTTTTTCACCCCTTCCAGCGAGAAGCTATCGCGGGCTTCCACCAGCTGTTCACGCCAGTTGGCGAGGTTCAGGCCATCCTTGTTGACCGCCATCTGGCGGCTGTTGGCGATGCCGACCACGCGAAGGCCAGTGCCCTGCTCGGCCAGTACCGGTTGCTGGCGGGCGATCTGATCCACCAGCGCGGCACCGACGCCACCGACACCGACCACAAACAGATCGATAAACTGCTGACTGCCAAAGAAGTTCTGGTGACACGCCTTGATGGCTTCCGCCACCTTGCGATCCCGCACCACCGCCGAGATGGAGCGCTCGCTGGAGCCCTGCGCAATGGCGACGATATTGATGGAGGCTTGCGCCAGCGAGGTGAAGAAGCGGGCCGCCATCCCCTTGCTGGTGCGCATGCCGTCACCGATCAGGGAGATGATCGCCAGATCGCTGATGATATCCAGCGGCTCCAGCAGCTGGTTTTTGAATTCGAGCTCGAACTCGCGCTCCAGCACCTTGCGGGTTTTGTCGCTGTCGTAGCTGTGGATACAGAAGCTGACGCTGTACTCGGAAGATGACTGGGTGATCAGCACGATACTGACCCCGGCGCGGGAGACGGCGGAGAAGATGCGACCGGCCATGCCGACCATCCCCTTCATGCCGGGGCCGGAGACGTTGAACATGCACATGCCGGAGAGATCCGAGATGGCCTTCACTTTCAGGTCATCGTCGCCGCTCTCGGGGCCGATCAGGGTGCCCGGCCCCTGCGGGTTGAAGCTGTTCTTGATGAGGCAGGGAATATGGAACTGGGCCACCGGCGCGATGGTTTTCGGGTGCAGCACCTTGGCGCCGAAGTAGGAGAGCTCCATCGCCTCCTTGTAGGAGAGGGTTTTCAGCAGATAGGCATCCGGCACCAGACGGGGGTCACAGCTGTAGCAGCCTTCGACGTCAGTCCAGATCTCGCAGCACTCGGCATCGACGCAGGCAGCCAATACGGCTGCGGAGTAGTCGGAGCCGTTGCGGCCCAGCAGCACGGTTTCTCCCTTGTCGCTGCCACCGGTAAAGCCCGGCATCAGATAAAGACAGTCGCTACGCAGCCCCTTGGCGGCAAAACGCAGGCGGGAGGCTTCGATATCGACATGGGCTTCCAGATAGCCGCCGTCGGTGACCAGCAGCTCTTCCGGTACGATCAGCTCCAGCTCCAGACCGCGCACCCGCAGCAGCTCGTGCATAAAGGCGATGGAGAGGTTCTCGCCACGGCTCAGAATGCGTGCCTGCACGTTGTCCGGGCAGAGGCCCAGCAGACGAATGCCCTGCATCAGCCGCTCCACCTGATCCAGCTCGGCGGTGAGACGGGCCAGCAGCGCCTTGTCATCGAGCGCCGGATAGGCCGCCTTCAACCCGGCCAGCAGGCGGGAGAAGATGCCATTCACTTCAAACAGGGTGGAACTGGCATCCATGCCGCGGCTGGTCTGCTCCACCAGCGCCACCAGATGATTGGTCACCTTGGCAGGTGCAGACAGCACCAGGGCTACCTGAGATTGGCCGTGGGTGTTGACCGCGATATCGGCCACCCGTAAAAAACGCTCTGCATCGGCCAGTGAAGACCCGCCAAATTTCAACACTCTCATCGCTTTCTCTCCCTGTAAATCTATGAAATTCAATCTAAAAACCAATCCAACAAAAAGGCCCGTACTGGGTGGGTACGGGCCTTTTTTGATTTCTGTGCTTGTTCGTCAGCGCATCAACCGGCCCCAGTGCCACCTGTGGTGGTACCGGTAATAATGGTGGTGGTGATGACGTTGGTGAATAACTGCATGACGAACACTCGTTGACGAAGCTGGCTTTTAGCAATACCGCGGCGGGCGATGGGCTGTCAACTTAAACCTCTTTGCCAAGTTTGCGCGCAAGGTCTTTGCAGAGCAGGTGGAGCATGTTCAAATCCCGCTGCGGCAGCATGGGCACCCGGTCCATTACCCATTGATGCAGTTTTTCATCCTGCGAAACTCCGAGTTCACCCAGCAATTCTGCTGTTTTGCTTTT
The DNA here is from genome assembly GCF_001728955.1 of Aeromonas sp. DNP9. Taxonomy (NCBI): domain Bacteria; kingdom Pseudomonadati; phylum Pseudomonadota; class Gammaproteobacteria; order Aeromonadales; family Aeromonadaceae; genus Aeromonas; species Aeromonas sp. DNP9. The sequence goes on from NZ_LYSQ01000026.1 coordinate 47,945, forward strand.
CAGCACCCGAACCTGCCCAGCGTTATCAAAATTTTCTGCTACCGCAGCGGCGCCGTCGGCGTTCAGCTCATCCATCAGCTGACTCATCTCGTAGGCGTAGAGCATGATCGCCTGCCCCAGATTGAGGGAGGGGTAGCTCACCTTGAGGGGCAGATAGCTGATGAGGTCGACCTCGGCCAGCTGCTCGTTGGAAAGCCCCGACTCCTCGCAGCCAAAAACGATGGCCACCTTGTTGAGGGAAGGCTTGCTGCGGATCTGCTCGCGGATCTCCCCCGGGGTGAGGTAGTGCTGGTAGCGACCGCGCTCACGGGCAGTGGTGGCGATCACCAGATCCATGTCCGCCAGCGCCTCGGGCAGGGTATCGAACGCCTCGGCCTGAGTCAGGATCTCCTGGGCGCCGTGGGCCACCCAGCTCGCCTCCTCCTCTTCGTGTACCCGGCTCGCCACCAGTCGCATGGCATCGAATCCCATGGTTTTCATGGCGCGGGCAGCCGCCCCCACGTTCGCAGGTCGGGCAGGTGCCACCAGGACAAAATAGAGCTTCATCGGGTTTCCTCACAGGCCGGACGGCCTCTCAAACAGACAGTAAACAGTCGCTAAACCATCACCAAAACAGGGGCGCAATCTACCGTTTATCCCCGAAAATTGCCACTTGAACAGACGTTTGAATGTTGCGATAGTGGCCTGACGTGTGAACAAATTACACCCAATCCTTAGCGCTATCGGCCCGACAGATCACAAGGAAGAGAGAGATGCAGCAGCCATTGGAACAGGCCGTCGCCGAGACTATCTTGCAACGCTTCGAGTCGTTTTACAGCCGGTTTCTCGAGATAACCCAGGGCAGCAAGAGCCGCTTCGAGAACAGTGACTGGCTGGGGGTGCAGCTCGCCGGGCGCGAGCGTATTCGCCTCTATGACCACCATGTGGGGGCCACCGCCAGCTCCATTCGCCAGATGATGGGGGAGCACCACGCCACCCAGGAGCTGCTCAAGCGGGTCAAAAGCGCCTTCAGCGATCTGCTGCCCCGTTGTGACAACTTCGAGGTGGCGGAGTCCTTCTTCAACTCCGTCTATCGCCGGATCTTTCGCCATCGCAATATCCGCGACGAGAACCTCTATATCCACCCCTTTGTCAGCCGTGGCGAAAAACCGGACCTGAGCGCCCTGCTGCGCATCTATCGCACCGATCTGGCCCATCTGCCGCAGACCCTGAGCCAGCTTTTGGGGGATTACAGCTTCACCCTCCCCTACGAGGACAAGCAGCGGGATATTGTCGACATCCACCGCTATCTTGCGGAGAACGGCCCGCAAATCATCCATGACGAACCCTTTGCCATCGAGCTGCTCAAAGAGGTGTTCTACCGCAATAAAGGGGCCTATCTGGTGGGGCTGATCCGGGCCCGGGATCAGGTGTTCCCGTTTATCCTGCCCCTGCTCAGCACAGGCCATAGCATCTATGTGGATACCGTCATCTTCGAGCCGGATCTCGCCTCCATCGTGTTTGGCTTCGCCCGCGCCTATTTCATGGTTTATGCCCGCGAACCGGCACTGTTTGTCGCCTTCCTGCGCCAGATCATGCCCCACAAGCCCGATTACGAGATCTACAACGCCATCGGCTGCCAGAAGCATGGCAAGACCGAGCTCTATCGCCACTACCGCCACCATCTGGCACAGAGTCGGGATCAGTTCATCATTGCGCCGGGCATCAAGGGGATGGTGATGAGCGTGTTTACCCTCCCCTCCTACGATGTGGTGTTCAAGGTGATAAAAGACGAGTTCACCCCGCCCAAGGATGTGAGCCACGAGCAGGTGAAGGCAAAATACCGGCTGGTAAAACAGCACGATAGGGTTGGCCGGATGGCCGATACCCAGGAGTTCACCAACTTCGAGTTTCCACTCGATCGCATCTCGCCGGAGCTCCTTGCCGAACTCAAGACGGTGGCGCCGTCTGCACTCACCATCAGCGACGACAAGCTGGTGATCAAGCACCTCTATACCGAGCGCAAGATGATCCCCCTCAACCTCTATCTGGACAAGGCGGACGAGCAGCAGACCCGGCTCGCGCTGGAGGAGTACGGCAACGCCATCAAGCAGCTGGCGGCGGCCAACATCTTCCCGGGGGACATGCTGTTCAAGAACTTCGGCGTCACCCGCCACGGCCGGGTGGTCTTCTACGACTACGACGAGATCTGCTACATGACGGAGTGCAACTTCCGCCAGATCCCGCCGCCCCGCTACCCCGAGGATGAGTGGAGCGCCGAGCCCTGGTATTCGGTGGCCCCCAACGACATCTTCCCCGAGGAGTTCGCCACCTTCCTGCTGCAAAAGCCGCAAGTGCGGGAGATCATGTTGCAGCTGCACAAGGAGATGTTCGACGCCAACTACTGGAAGATGCTGCAGAGCAACATCAAGGTGGGGGTGTTCGAGGATGTCTATCCCTACCGGCGCAAGAAGCGCTTCAAGTACCAGCGCGGTGGCTGATCCCGCAGCACCCGCGCACATCGCAGCAACGAAAACGGGGTGGCCAAAGCCACCCCGTTTTGCTATCCGCTTTGAGGCCTTAACTGCCGCGACGGCGGATCACCCCCTCCTGCATGGTGCTCGCCACCAGCACCCCGTCGCGGGTGAAGAACTGACCGCGCACCAGACCGCGGCCGCTGCTGGCGCTCGGGCTGTCTACCACGTAGAGCAGCCAGTCGTCGAAGCGGAAATCCCGGTGGAACCACATGGAGTGATCGATGGTGGCCACCTGCATATCCGGCTCCCAGTACGACACCCCGTGGGGCTGCAGCGAGGTGAGCAGGAAGTTGAAGTCGGAGGCGTAGGCCAGCAGGTATTTGTGCACCCGCAGATCGTCCGGCATCTGACCGTTGGCCTTGAACCAGACGTGACGCACCGGATCCTGCACCGTCGGCCGAATAGGGTCGACCAAGGTCACCGGACGCATCTCGATGGGCTGCTCGCAGAGGATCTTGTCCCGCAGGGAGACCGGGATCAGGTTCTCGTAGGGGCGCACCAGCTCCAGCTCGCTCTTGAGCTCCTCCGGCGGGGTGATGCCGGTCGGCATCTGCGCCTGATGCTCGAAGCCGTCGGCCGGCACCTGAAACGAGGCGTTGAGATAGAAGATGGGCTTGCCGCCCTGAATCGCCTTGACCCTGCGGGTGGAGACGGTCTGGCCGTCACGGATATTCTCCACGTCATAGACGATGGGACGGGTCACATCCCCCGGACGCAGGAAGTAGGAGTGAAAACTGTGAACCTGACGGCCGGTCTCGACCGTCTGCTTGGCAGCTGACAAGGCCTGCCCCATTACCTGTCCGCCAAACACGGCCCGCAGACCGAGATCCTGGCTCTGGCCCCGAAACAGGCCCTCCTCGATTTTTTCCAGCGCCAGCAACGCCAGCAGCTCATCAAGTACCTTGCTCATCGTTCACTCCTCTGTCAGAGCCGCACAGGCTAACAAGCTCACCGGAGCAGAGCAACCACCACAACCCCTTCCGCCCGCCAAAGGGAACGCCAAGGGCCATACACCGCGACAAGCAGCATTTATCGAGTCTGTTTTTTCCCTGCCAGAACCGCTACGCTGTCAGCAATCGATAGAGGTGAGATCACCCGCCATGCACATCCGTTATCCGGTCACGCCCTCTGCCACTTATCGCCTCCGCTCGTCCCTTCGCCTTCTTGCCACCCTGTTTGCTCTCTCGCTGCTCCCGGCCGCCACGGTGCAGAGTGCGGTAATTATCACCGGCGAATTGCCCCCCTACTCTTCGGCGACGCTGGCCAATGGCGGCGAGCTGGCGAACAAGGTGCTCACCACCCTCAAAGCGGCGGGCCACCCGGATCTGCAGGTCTCCTACCAGCCCTGGCCGAGGGGGCTTAAAAACATCGAGCTGGGCAACGCCATCGCCGCCTTCCCCTTTACCTGGACCAACGAGCGCAGCAACACCCTGTTGTTCAGTACCCCCATCGCCTTCGATATCCAGTCCTGGTACACCACGCCCGACAAGAAAGGGCTGGAATCCCCGCCCTGGCAGCAGAAAACCGCCTGCGTGCCCAAGGGTTGGTTCTCCGATGCCATCGAGCGGGTGACCATCGAGCAGAATCTGATCGTCAGAACCACCAACCGCCTCAACCAGTGCGTCGAACTGCTGAAAAAGGGCAAAGTCGATCTGGTGCCCATCAACGACACCTCGAAAAGGAACCTCTCGGAGGAGGACAACGCCGCCCTCTACCGCCTCTCGCTGTTTCGCCAGAACGTCACCTTCTATCTGGTCACCGCCCGCAACAAAGAGGGAGAGATGTTTATCCGCGACTTCAACAAAGAGTGGATGACACCGGCCAACTGAGGAGTGTGAGAGCAATCATTGCCACATGACCAGAGCCAGCCAGCAGCTGGAGGTCACCCGCTAGAGATGAAAAAGGCCCGCACCATCTGGTGCGGGCCTTTCTATTGGCCGACTGCGCGCTATTTGACGGCGCGCAGTTCGCAGCGGATTGTCGGCTTACTTGCTGCCGGTGCCGGAGTTGCGGGTAGAGGCTTGCGGCTTGCGACGGGCGGTGGTGGCGCGAGCGCGCGGCTCTTTGCCCTGCATCTCTTTGTGACGCTGCACGGCGCGACGGATCTGGGCGGCCTGCTTGTGACGGCTGGTTTTGCCATCTTGCTGCAGATCGACCTTGGATTCGGTCTCCGGCGGCAGGTTGACCAGACCGCGCAGGTAGTTCACTTCCGGCAGTTTCAGCTCTTGCCAGCCGCCGCGCGGGATGCCGCGGTCCAGCTTGACGTCACCGTAGCGGATCCGCATCAGGCGGCTAACCTGCACTTCCTGGGATTCCCACAGGCGGCGCACTTCACGGTTGCGACCTTCGGTCAGGGTGACGTTGAACCACTGGTTCAGACCCTCACCGCCAGCCGGTTTGATCTTGTTGAACTTGGCGGTGCCATCTTCCAGCTGCACGCCCTTGCGCAGACGCTGCAGCATGGCTTCGGTGATCTCGCCAAAGACACGTACCGCGTATTCCCGCTCCACTTCGTGGCTCGGGTGCATCAGACGGTTGGCCAGCTCACCGTCGGTGGTGAACAGCAACAGACCGGAGGTGTTGACGTCGAGGCGGCCGACCGCGATCCAGCGGGCACCTTCCATCTTGGGCAGACGATCAAACACGGTGGGACGACCTTCCGGATCGTGACGGGTACACATCTCCCCTTCCGGCTTGTGATAAGCCAGTACGCGGCAGATCACTTCCTCTGCGGCACGGGTCTTGACCTGGTGACCATCCACCCGGATCACGGCGTTCACTTCGACGCGATCCCCCAGTGTGGCGACCTTGCCATCCACACTGACCCGACCTGCGGTGATCAGGGCCTCCATCTCACGACGGGAGCCGTGACCCGCGCGGGCCAACACTTTTTGCAGTTTTTCACTCATCGGGGTTACCTGATTGTTGATCGCTGCCCACTGGTAAAAGGGGCAACGGGGTTAACTGTAACAAACGCCGGTTGGAGCCTTCGTCACAGTTGAAAAATGTATATCTCGGTGACATCGGCACGCTTGGACGCCATTCACCGGGCATCGTTCTCCCCGTCCACCGCAGAGGGCAACAGGGGTTGCAGCTCCGGATCCAGCTCGGGAAGCTGCTCCAGACTCTGCAGATTAAAGTAATCCAGAAACTCTCTGGTGGTGGCGAGCAGCTCGGGGCGACCCGCCACCTCTTTGTGGCCGATGCTGCGCACCCAGCCACGCTCTTTCAGGGTATTCACTATCTGGCTCGACACCGCCACCCCGCGGATCGCTTCTATCTCGGCCCGGGTGATGGGTTGGCGATAGGCGATCAGGGTCAGCGTCTCCATCACGGCGCGCGAATAGCGCGGCGCCCGCTCGCTCCAGAGCCGCGAGAGCTCCTCGGCATACTCCTGACGCGCCTGAAAGCGCCAGCCGGAGGCGACCTCCTTGAGCTCGACGCCTCGCGAGCTGTAATCTTGCCTGATCTCGGCCAACAGCAGCTGAACATAGCGACTGGTCACCGGATAATCGGCCAGCACGCTGCTTTTCAGCTCGCTGACATTGAGCGGACGACCGGCCACAAACAGCGCAGCTTCGATCAGGGTCTTGAGTCGGTCAGTGGGCAGCGCCACGGTTGCCCTCCTCGCTCTGCTCGGCCAATGCGAAATGGATTGGGCCGAGTGGTTCTGCCTGCAGAATCCAGATCAGTTGCTCCTTGCAAAGCTCCAGCAGGGCCAGAAACGTCACCAGTACCCCCATCCGCCCCTCTTCGGCGCGCAGCACCTGCTCAAGGCGCAGGGTCTGCCCCAGCGTGAGCATGGCGAGGATCTCCGCCATGCGCACCCGGGTCGGGATCTGTTCGCGGCGGATCTGGTGATGTTCGAAATGAGTCGCGCGTTTTACCACACTTTGCATGTAAAGGGCGAGCTCAACCAGCGAAACATCGGGCGCCAGTGGCTTGAGGGCACCAAAATCGGGGGGCAAGGCAGTGGCGATATAAATCTCCCGCTCCACTCGTGGCAGCTCATTGACCCTCTCTGCTCCTACCTTGTAGCGCTCGTACTCCTGCAGGCGGCGAATAAGCGTCACCCGCGGGTCTTCCCCCTCCTCTTCATCCTCCAGCTCCGGCGCCTTGGGCAACAACAGACGGGATTTGATCTCCGCCAGCCAGGCCGCCATCAGCAGATACTCCGCCGCCAGTTCAAGGTTGAGCCCCTGCATCAGCTCCACGTACTCCATGTACTGGGCGGTGATCTGCAGGATCGGCAGGTTGAGGATATCGAGCTGCTGACGCCGGATGAGGTAGAGCAACAGATCGAGCGGCCCCTCGAAGGTATCGAGGAACACCTCCAGCGCATCGGGCGGGATGAACAGGTCCTGAGGCAGCTCGTGATAGGGCTGCCCCAGGACTTTCGCGATGGGTAGCGCGGAGCCAGCCCCCATCTCGGCAGCGGGGACTGTCACCGGTTCAGCGACATCACTCAAACGGGGTCGGGTCCCCGGCGCCGCGACGACGCAATACCGGCTCGTCGTCAGAGAAATCGACCACAGTGGTGGGCTGCTCGCCCAGATAGCCACCGTTGACCACCAGATCGATCTGCTTGCCCAGCTTGTCGAAGATCTCTTCCGGATCGAACTCGGCCATCTCGGAGTCCGGCAGGATCAATGTGGTGGAGAGCAGCGGCTCGCCGAGGGCTTCCAAGAGCGCCTGAGCAATCTTGTTGTCCGGCACCCGGATGCCGATGCTCTTCTTCTTCTCGTTCATCAGGCGGCGCGGCACCTCTTTGGTCGCCTTGAAGATGAAGGTGTAGGCGCCCGGGGTATTGTTCTTGATCAGGCGAAACGCGCTGTTGTCGACCTTGGCGTAGGTGGAGATCTCGGAGAGATCGCGGCACACCAGGGTGAAGTCGTGGCTGGCGTCGAGACGACGGATGCGGCAGATGCGCTCCAGCGCCCCTTTGTCCCCCATCTGGCAACCCAGCGCATAACCGGAGTCGGTCGGATAGACGATGACGCCGCCGTTCTGGATGATCTGTACCGCCTGACCGATCAGACGGGCCTGGGGGTTTTCCGGATGTACGTAAAAATGCTGACTCATAGCTTGTTCTCGCAATGGGGGCAGCAATACCTGCCCGCTCGTATGGTCACGGGCCAAAGACCCATGACACTACCTTAACCTGTTTGTGGCTGCTTCGCTGGCGCCGTTAGCGACTCGCCAGCAGCTCGGCATGCTGTTCGGTGGTGAGCCCAAAGTGACCGGGATAGGCCAACCAGACGGGCATTCCCTCTTTGGGCAGCCAGAGGTGGCGGCCCAGCTCGGTCCAGTTGGAGGGGAAGTGAAAATCCGATCCCACCGAGATATAGAGGTCGTGATCCTTGGCCCACTGGCCCAGATTGGCACGCTCCTGCGGGCTCTGCTGGGGCAATGAGACTTCCATGGCATCGCCACCGGCCGCCTTGAAGGCCACCAGCAGCCGCTTGATCCACTTGGCGGTGAGATCGTAACGGCTGGGGTGGGCCAGCACCGCCAGCCCACCGGCGGCGTGAATGGCCGCGATGGCTTCGCTCATCTCTGGCCACTCGGCCGGGGCATAGCCTTTATTGCCACGGCTCAGGTACTTTTTGAATACCTTCTGCATATTGTCGGCCACCCCTCGCGCCACCAGCACCCGGGCAAAGTGGGCGCGGGTCACGGCAGCATCACCGGCCAGCGCCTTGGCCTCTTCATAGGTGCCGGGGATGAGGCACTTCTCCAGACGACGCCCGATTTCCAGCGCACGCGCCTCACGACGAGCCAACTGACCGGCCAGAAATTCGGTCAGCTGCGGATTTTTTTCATCCACCCCCAGCGCCACGATATGAATTTCGTGATGCTCCCAGCCGGTGGAGATCTCGACCCCGCTCACCAGTCGCAGCGGCAGTTGCTCGGCGTCGATGGTGCGGCGCACCTCATCAAGCCCGGAAAGGGTATCGTGGTCAGTAACTGCTAACACCTCGACCTGATTTTCGGCAGCGCGGCGTACCAGTTCGGCTGGGCTCAGCACCCCGTCGGAGGCAGTGGTATGGCAGTGAAGATCGAATCTCATCAGGTTATTCCGCTCTCGTGGTCAGGTCACCATTCATGGCAAATCGGTGAAAGAAGGCTAAAAAGCGACTTGACTTGGCCGCGGCTTTATCGTTTTCTGTAGGCACTTCATTGCAAACATCTTTTTACAGGACTTTATCATGCAAACGACTTCCATCCTGACCATCTGGTGGTGGCACACTCCCTGACATGCGGGCGTGTGGTCGTTGCTGTACCTGTAATCTGACAGCAAATTAAGAACCCAAAGAAAAAGCCCGCTGACCCCAGCGGGCTTTTTTATTATCCGGCAAATGGACCTGTGATGAAACCGAGAATTCAGACAAGCAAGCTGACCTGGCGATGGCGCCCCTGAGCCAGCCACCCCGGACCAATTAAATTTTCAAGGAATTCAACGTCATGAACATCGGTAAAACGCATCACACGCAAGGGAACGCACTATGACAGCCACACATCGCCTTCCTCTGGGTGAATTCGATACCCTCAAGCTCAACGCCCCCTATGTGGCCGACCCGCTGGCGCTCTATACCCGCCTCTGTCAGGGCCGCCCCAACAACCTGCTGCTGGAATCGGTGGAGATCGACTCCAAGGCAGGCAAACAGAGCCTGCTGCTGGTGGATGCCTGCCTGCGCATCGAGTGCCGTGGTCGCACCGTGCGGGTGCGCAGCCTGAACGACAACGGCGCCCAGTTGCAGAGCCTGCTGGCCGAGCGGCTGCCTGCGGTGGTTGCTCGTTCGCTGGTAGATGGCGAATTGCAGCTCGATTTCCCGGCCTCAGATCGGGAGCAGGATGAAGATTCCCGCCTCAAGGGGAGCAGCGTGCTGGACGTGCTGCGCACTCTGCAGCGGGAGCTCGATTGCCAGTTGGGTAAAGAAGCCCTCTTTATGGCGGGCAGCTTCGCCTACGACCTCATCGCCTCTTTTGAAGATCTGCCCGAAGTACCACAGGGGAGCAACGACTGCCCCGACTACTGCTTCTACGTGGCCGAAACCCTGATCACCATCGACCATATCGAACGCACCACTCAACTGTTGGCCTGCATCTTTGGCGGTGATAGCGACGAGAGCCAGGTGGAAGACAGATACACCCGCCTGACCGAACGGCTCACCGATTTTAAACAGATTTGCCAGCAGCCCCTTAGCGCCGAGCTGACCACCCAGCCCCTGAGTGGTGGCATGAGCGTGGACAAGAGCGACAAGCAGTTCTGCGCCGAGGTGGAGAAGCTCAAGGGCTTTATCCGCCGTGGCGACATCTTCCAGGTGGTGCCGTCCCGCTGCTTCTCCCTGCCGTGCCCAAGCCCGCTAGCTGCCTATCGCCGCCTCAAACAGACCAACCCCAGCCCCTACATGTTCTACGTGCAGGATGAGGGCTTCACCCTGTTTGGCGCCTCGCCGGAGAGCGCGGTGAAATTCTGCGCCGCCAGCCGCGATGTGGAGATGTACCCCATCGCCGGTACCCGCCGCCGCGGCTTCAACCCGGATGGCAGCATCAACCGGGATCTCGATGGCCGTATCGAGCTGGAGCTGCGTCAGGACGAAAAAGAGGTGGCCGAACATCTGATGCTGGTGGATCTGGGTCGCAACGACATCGCCCGCATCTCCGAGCCCGGCACCCGCTACGTCAAGGAGCTGCTGAAGGTGGATCGCTACAGCCACGTGATGCATCTGGTCTCCAAGGTGGTCGGCACCCTGCGCTCCGACCTTGACGCCCTGCATGCCTATCAGGCCTGCATGAACATGGGCACTCTCACCGGCGCACCGAAGATCCGCGCCAGCGAGCTTATTCGCATGGTGGAAGGCAAGCGCCGCGGCAGCTACGGCGGCGCGGTCGGCTACATCAACGGCGCCGGCGAGATGGATACCTGCATCGTCATTCGCTCGGCTTTCGTGAAAGATGGCGTGGCCCATGTACAAGCTGGTGCCGGGGTGGTCTATGACTCCAAGCCGCAAGCCGAAGCGGATGAGACCCGCGCCAAGGCGGCCGCCGTACTGGCCGCCATCGCCGCCAGCCATGGCACCTCCCTGCAAGCCCTGAGCGCCCAGCAGGAGCAACATAAGGACGTGAGCCAATGAGTACCGGATCAACAGCCACTAACATTTTCCTGCTCGATAACTTCGACTCCTTTACCTACAACCTGGTGGATCAGTTCCGCTCCCTCGGCTATCCGGTGCGGATCTACCGCAACAGCCTGCCGGCCAGCCGCATCATGAGCGAGATCGCCGCCTGTGAAGGGGACGCCGTGCTGGTGCTCTCACCGGGCCCGGGCGCCCCCCACGAAGCGGGTTGCCTCATCGACCTCATCAAGCTGGCCCGCGGTCAGGTGCCCATCCTCGGCATCTGCCTCGGTCATCAGGCCCTGTGCGAAGCCTACGGCGGCACCGTCGGCGCGGCAGGCGAAATTGTCCACGGCAAGCGTTCGCTGATTGAGCACAACGGCCACGGCGCCTTCGCCGGTCTGCCGAGCCCGCTGCCAGTGGCCCGCTACCACTCGCTGGTCGCCACCTATGTACCGGAAGAGCTGACGGTGATTGCCCACTATCAGGGCATACCCATGGCCATTGAGCAGCAGGATGAGCGGGTACTGGGCTTCCAGTTCCACCCGGAATCCATCATGACCTCGGAAGGGGCCCGTCTGCTGACTCAGGCGCTCGCCCATATCACTCGTCCAGAAAGCAGCGTGCGTTAAGGTAAGGAGACCAACATGCATCAACATCTCAACACCCTCTATCAGGGTCAGTCTCTGAGCCGTGAAAGTACCCGCGACGCCTTCGGTCAGGTGGTACGTGGCGAAGTGGACCCCATAGTTCTCGCCAGTTTATTGACCGCTCTCAAGATCAAGGGGGAGACCCCGGAGGAGATCGCCGGCGCCGCCGAGGCCCTCTTGGCAGAAGCGCGCGACTTCCCGCGCCCGGACTATGAATTTTGCGACATCGTCGGCACCGGTGGCGATGGCCTCAACACCATCAATGTCTCCACCACCTCGGCGCTGGTCGCCGCCGCCTGCGGCCTGAAAGTGGCCAAGCACGGCAACCGCTCGGTCTCGAGCAAGTCGGGCTCGAGCGATCTGCTGGACAAGATGGGCATCAAGCTCGACATGAGCCCGGCGCAGGCGCGCCATTGCCTTGATGAGCTCGGCATCTGCTTCCTGTTCGCCCCCCAGTATCACGCCGGGGTGCGCCACGCCATGCCGGTGCGTCAGGCCCTCAAGACCCGCACCCTGTTCAACGTGCTGGGGCCGCTTATCAACCCCGCTCGCCCCACCTATCAGCTGATGGGAGTCTATGCCCCCGAGCTGGTACGCCCCATCGCAGAAACCTTGCTGGCACTGGGGCTGAAAACCGGTATGGTGGTGCACGGTGCCGGGCTGGATGAAATCGCCATCCACGGCCCGACCCAGGTGGCCCAGATCCGTGACGGCGAGATCCGCGAATTTATGATCACCCCGGCTGACTTTGGCCTGGAGACCTATCCGGTCAGCGCCATTCAGGGCGGGGAATCGGAAGAGAACCGCGCCATCACCGCCGCCATTCTGGAAGGGCGTGGCACCCCGGCCCACAACGCCGCCATCGCCGCCAACGTGGCGCCACTGCTGCTGATGGCGGGCAAGGCGAAGGATCTCAAGAGCGCGGCGGCCGAGGTGCTGGCGGTGCTGGCAAGCGGCAAAGCGGCAGAGCTCGCCGCCCGGCTCGCCACCTTGAGCCATCAGGGAACGAGCCATCAGGAGGCATGATGTCAGCCACCGCATCGCACAGCAGTCATTCAGAACGCCCGCAGGGCAAGAGCCAGTTTCGCAAGGATAACGAGATGTCAGACCTTATTGCCCCCCATGCTTTTCTGAACATGGCCTCCATCAGCCAGACCATCCTCGGCAAGATCGTGGCGGCCAAGCAGGAGTGGGTCGCCGCCCGCAAACTGGCCCAGCCGCTGGAGAGCTTCCAGAGCGCACTGACCCCGAGCGATCGGGATTTCGTCGGGGCGCTCAAGGCGGGCTCCACCCGCTTTATTCTGGAGTGCAAGAAGGCCTCCCCCTCCAAGGGCTTGATCCGCGACGATTTCAGCCCGGAGGCTATCGCCGACATCTATGGCAAATACGCCACCGCCATCTCGGTGCTGACCGACGAGAAGTTCTTTCAGGGGGATTTCGACTTTCTGCCGCGGGTGCGAGGTCGCGTATCCCAGCCGGTGCTCTGCAAGGATTTCATGATTGACCCCTATCAGGTCTATCTGGCCCGCCACTATCAGGCGGACGCCATTCTGCTGATGCTCTCGGTGCTCACCGACGAGGGCTATCGCGCCCTGTTCGCGGTGGCCAAGGAGCTGGGCCTGGGCGTGCTCACCGAGGTGAGCAACGAAGAGGAGCTAACCCGCGCCATCGCGTTGGGGGCGCCGGTGATTGGCATCAACAACCGGGATCTGCGAGATTTGAGCGTCGATCTCAACCGCACCAAACAGCTGGCCAAAGACATTCCAAGCGATCGGGTGGTGATCAGCGAGTCCGGCATCAATCACCGCGCTCAGGTGGCGGATCTGCGCCACCACGCCAAAGGCTTTCTGGTGGGCTCATCCCTGATGGCCGAGCCGGATCTGGAGGCTGCGGTGCGCAAGCTGGTACTGGGCCAGAACAAGGTGTGCGGCCTCACCCGCGCCGACGATGCCGCCGCCGCCCATCAGGCGGGGGCGGTATTTGGGGGTCTTATCTTTGTTTCCAAAAGCCCGCGCTATGTGGACATCCCCGCCGCCCGCGCCGTGATGGCGGGCGCGCCGCTCTCTTACGTCGGGGTATTTCGCAACGCCCAGCCCGCCACCATCGTCAAGACGGTGGAGGCGCTGGGGCTCGCCGCGGTGCAGCTGCACGGGGATGAAGATGCCGCCTATATCGAGGGACTGCGCGCGCTGCTGCCAGCTGGCTGCCAGATCTGGAAAGCCGTAGGAATAACGAACGGCGAACCGCTGCCCGTCCTCGACTACCCGGCCGATCGGCTGCTGCTCGATACCAAAGTAGGTAACCAGAGCGGCGGCACCGGTCAGGCGTTTGACTGGGCTATGCTGGCCACGCTCGACAAGAGCAAGTTGATGCTGGCGGGGGGGCTTAATCCCGACAACGCCCTGCAAGCGGCACAAGTGGGCTGCCTCGGCCTTGATTTCAACTCCGGGGTGGAGAGTGCCCCGGGCCAGAAGGATGCGCACAAGATTGCAGCTGCCTTCGGCGCACTGCGCAACCTGTAACGCAACCCTTTTTGATGTTTCGATTTAGCTAATACAAGGAAGAAGCCATGACCCTGCTCAACCCGTTTTTCGGTGAATTTGGCGGTATGTACGTACCCCAAATCCTTATCCCGGCCCTGCTCCAGCTGGAGAAAGCCTTTGTCGATGCCAAGGATGATCCCGCCTTTATCGCCGAGTTTCAGTCCTTGCTGACCGAGTATGCCGGTCGCCCGACCCCGCTCACCCTGACCCGCAATCTGACCAAGGGCACCAAAACCCGCCTCTATCTCAAGCGCGAAGATCTGCTGCACGGCGGCGCCCACAAGACCAACCAGGTGCTGGGTCAGGCGCTGCTCGCCAAGCGGATGGGCAAGAGCGAGATCATCGCCGAGACCGGCGCCGGTCAGCATGGCGTCGCGACTGCGCTGGCCTGCGCTCTGCTCGGCCTCAAGTGCCGGGTCTATATGGGCGCCAAGGATTGCGAGCGCCAGAAGCCCAACGTATTTCGCATGAAGCTGATGGGAGCCACCGTCATTCCGGTGCACTCCGGCTCGTCCACCCTCAAAGATGCCTGCAACGAGGCGCTGCGCGACTGGGCCGCCAACTACGAGTCGGCCCACTACCTGCTCGGCACCGCCGCCGGCCCGCACCCCTTCCCCACTATCGTGCGGGAGTTCCAGAAGATGATTGGCGAAGAGGCCAAGGCCCAGTGCTTCGAGAAGGAAGAGCGACTGCCCGATGCGGTGATCGCCTGTGTCGGTGGCGGCTCGAACGCCATCGGCATGTTTGCCGACTTTATCGATGAGCCATCGGTGCGCCTGATCGGCGTCGAGCCGGGCGGTCACGGCATCGAGAGTGGCGAGCACGGTGCGCCGCTCGGTCACGGCAGCAAGGGGGTCTTCTTTGGCATGCACTCCTACCTGATGCAGGACAATCAGGGCCAGATTCAGGAGTCCTACTCCGTTTCGGCGGGGCTCGATTTCCCCTCCGTCGGCCCGCAGCACGCCCATCTGGCCGCCATCGGCCGCGCCGAGTACCCCTCGGTGACTGACAAGGAGGCGCTGGATGCCTTCCAGGAGCTGGCCAAATCCGAAGGCATCATACCCGCGCTGGAGTCCTCCCACGCGCTGGCCCACGCCCTCAAGATGGCCCGCAGTGAACCGGAAAAAGAGCAGGTGCTCATCGTCAACCTCTCCGGCCGTGGCGACAAAGATATCTTCACCGTTGCCGACATCTTTGAAAAAGAAGGAACCTTGTCATGAACCGTTACGCACAACTCTTCTCCCGTCTGGATGAAGCCAATCAGGGCGCCTTTGTGCCGTTCGTGATGCTGGGTGACCCCACTCCTGAACTCTCGCTGGCCATCGTCGATGCGCTGGTCGCAGGGGGCGCCGATGCCCTCGAGCTCGGCATTCCCTTCTCCGATCCGGTGGCGGACGGCCCCACCATTCAGGGCGCCGCCCTGCGCGCGTTTGCCAGCCACACCACCCCGGACGACTGCTTCGAGCTGCTTGGTCGCATCCGCGCCAAGTACCCTCAGCTGCCCATTGGCCTCTTGGTCTACGCCAACCTGGTCTATGTGCGCAAAATTGACGGCTTCTACGAGAAGTGCCAGCAGGCGGGCGTGGACTCGGTGCTGGTTGCCGACGTGCCGGTGCAGATGTGCGCCCCCTACAAGGCGGCCGCCGACAAGTTCGGCATCGACAGCATCTTTATCGCCCCGCCCAATGGCGACGCCGAGACCCTGAAACAGGTGGCGGAGCTCGGCAATGGGTACACCTATCTGGTGAGCCGCGCCGGCGTCACCGGTGCCGAGACCAAGGCTGGCATGCCGGTGGAAGGTCTCATCAATACCCTGCGCGAGTTCAACGCCCCGCCCGCCCTGCTCGGCTTTGGTATCAGCGAACCAGCTCAGGTACGTGAAGCCATTGCCGCTGGCGCCGCCGGCGCCATCTCCGGCTCCGCCGTGGTGAAGATCATCGAGACCCACCACCATAACCCGGAACATATGCTCACCCGTCTGAAAGAGTTTGTGGAAGGGATGAAGGCCGCGACCAATCGCTAGGGAATGGCATTAGCCAAATGCCATTAGCCGTGAGTGATCCGGCTGCGTACTACCTTACGCATAGCAGCCATCGTTGCATCACCGCATCAAAGGGAGTCTGACCGGCTCCCTTTCTTTTTATCTCGCTCGCACCCGCTTGCAGCTCTGGGCGTCTTGCCCCCTCTCCCTCCGGGAGAGGGCTGGGGTGAGGGCGGCTTTGCATTCCCAACCAAATGAGTTGCTCTCTCAACCCACGCCTCAATGACTAATTTATTGATCCAACACAGATTCCCGCCAAAACACGCTTCTCAACGCACTCCCCTCCCCCTTAAGATACCCGAATGACAATCAACCTCTCGGAAGAACGCCATGACAGCGATTGTTGCTTTCTCGCAGGTTAACAGCAGCGAACTGGGAGCTGTCACTCAGGGGCGGTAGCGTGGTTTTTGTAGGTTGACGCAGCGTGTAGCAAAGCCCAACAGGCGAGTATTATTGCACCAACCAGAGCGGGATAAATAAGGATGTGGCGGATCCATAAAACAGCTTTCAGATATATTCGCGGTAAACGTTGGGCTTCACTTCGTTCAGCACCAACCTACTATTTTTAGCCAAACAGACGAGATAATTATATTTAAACTGTAAACTAAACTTAAAAAGGAAATTAATATAAAATGAACCTAGCAATCCTTATAGGTGTAAGTCATTACGAAAACTGTAGTAATTTAAGTGCATGTGGCAATGATGTCGAGATAATGAGTAATATCTTAACTCGATTAGATAAATACGAAGACATTTGTATAATTTCTAATTCCCCAAAAGGATATGAAGCAAAACAGAAAATCACTGCATTTGTAAACAAGTACAAAGATAGCGATATTAATGAGCTAGTTTTTTATTACACTGGTCATGGGGCCAGATTTGATGATGATTTTTTCTACATATTTTCTGATTTTAGCGCAGCAAGATATGAGGTTTCAGGCCTCCGAAATTCAGAGCTAGATGGATTAATAAGAAATCTTGAGCCAGACCTAACCATAAAAA
Organism: Aeromonas sp. DNP9; assembly: GCF_001728955.1. Taxonomy (NCBI): domain Bacteria; kingdom Pseudomonadati; phylum Pseudomonadota; class Gammaproteobacteria; order Aeromonadales; family Aeromonadaceae; genus Aeromonas; species Aeromonas sp. DNP9. Next base: position 64,817 of record NZ_LYSQ01000026.1, read on the forward strand.
TAGTAGATGCCTGTTTTGCGGGGGGCAACTATGTAAAAAGCGATGTTGACATTAAGCCCATTTTAGAAAAATCAGCAAAAGAAAATGAGCTAAAAAAGCTATATTTTCTTCACTCTTCAAACTCAGACGAGACCTCATTAGCAACCTCTGAATACAGTATATTTTCAAACAGTTTCTTCAAGTCCTTAACTCAAAATGAAGGTGACATTCGGTATCGAGATATTATGGCATATGTTGCAGATGATATGGCCATCAATAAATACCCAAGACCAACATTCATTGTTCAAGCTGAAAACACTGAGATCTTTGGAGATGTCAGCTCTGAGTTGATTACTTATATTAATCAAACTATAGGTAATTCTGATGTTCAGGAAGAAGGCAATCCCGAACCTGAAAAGGATAATGGAACATCAAGTTCATTCATAGAAATAGTGAAAGGCGCATCTGACAATTGTTACTGTTCTGAGGAGGAAGCCCACAACAATATAAGCAAGATAAGAGATTTTTTTTCAGAAAAAAATTGGCCTAATGACATAATTAATGTTTTTGATATAGAGATAAGCGAGTTATCACACTCAATACCTAATAGCAGTGCAATTGGTAAGTGGCTTGATAGCAATAAAAATGAAATGTACTTCGTTGAGTCAGACTACAGAACAGAGCGATATGTAACTAAAGAATATGTTAAAGTTCCCAAAAAGCCTGAGCCATCAAATAAAAATCGCTTAGGCGGAATTTGGGAGTCCACAACTTGGGCTACAGCATTTGCTCGAAGTCAACTTGAAAAAGATTACGACTATGAGTTACAAGATGTTGAGAAAACACGCTTAGTATTTAAAGGGATAGAGTTTACAGCAACGACTCCCTTTAAGGGCTTGCAAGTGAAATTTAAACCTAAATATAAATCTGTAGAGAATTATGTCATGACACTGATCCCAGTGTTTTCTCGAAAAGAGTTAGCTCTATTTACGTCCTCAGAGGTGCTTGCATACTTAGACTGGGAGCATGCTGACATGCCCAAGTGCACTGATTGGAAAGTGCATAAAATTCAATTAAAAAATGAGCGACTTATATTGGAAATGTGCCAACAAAAAATTGAGGAGATATCATTATTTATTACTTCAGATGTAAAATCTAAACTGAAGTAGTAAAAAATTGCACACCAAATCAGTACCTATCTGTACAGATATAGTTATTACCTATCACCGATCTCCCAGAGGTCGGTGGTTTTATCAATCGACAGTAGATACAATGCATTCGCTACCTCAACCTTCATCTGAGACCGAATGCGACTCTTCCAACATCTCATATTGAATTCAATTAACATGGACATGCATCGTTCTGGTTAATACCTTATATCCTCCCACCAAAAACCAGCCCTCCCCACCTTTCTGAGCAAGACATTGCATCGCCAGAACACAAGATATGGGTGTTCATGTTTCTATTTTTTGCTCAGCCACGATATATCCAACAATCCCACGCCTACCGCCCCATTCCCACACCCGCCATCCCATCAACACCAGCATCAATACAACCCCCGGCAGCCAGACCCAGTAGAGCTCGGAGAGGATCACTGCTTCGCCTCGGGCGGTGAGGTAGGCCTCCAGCTTGAAGGGGGCGACCCGGATCACTTGCCAGGGGGCGAAGAAACGCTCGTCACGCCACGGCCAGAGCCAGCCAACTCCTTTGCCGCCGGTGGTGAGGGAATCGAGCAGGCTGTGGGAGAGTAGCGAGACCAGCAGAAACGACCAGACGGTGGCGGCGCTGGCCCGAAATTGGCGGTGAAACAGCATGACCAAGGTAGGCAGGGCGAAGGCGAACAGCAGGGAGTGGGTAAAGCCGCGGTGACCAAAGACATGGCCGTAGGCGACCCCCAGTTTGAAGGCGAGCACATCGGCATCGGGCAGCATGGCGATGGCAACCCCTGCCAACAGCAGACGCGGCGGCATGATCCGGCTGCCCAGCCCGAGCCCAAGGCAGAGGGGCACGGCGGCGTGAGTGATGATGGTGGGCATAAGGTGAAGCTCCAACTGAAAACGTTAGGCTACCTTATTCCCGCTCGGTGAAGTGAAGGTGAAGTGCGCAGTCAGATCGATAGCGTCCTCCTGTCGCTATCAGCAAGCCACAAAAAGCCCCCCCTCTTGCCCAACAGCAAGAGAAAATAAGTTCCCCATCATTTTGAACAAGCAGTCGCGTAGCCACATCCCCACCCAAAAGAGGAGAGTCACGGTATTTTCCTTGGATGTAAGATATGGGAGAAATATTATATGTTCATTTTCTTGTTCGGAAACATCTCATCGCGGTATTATATGACGAACGTGGTCATCTAATTTTAACAATCCGCCATCTAACCAAAGTAAACCACGTTGAGAACAATGATTATAAAGGTACCTAAATGAGAATATTGGTAACTGGTTCTGCAGGTCGAGTCGGGCGTGCAATCTATATCAAACTAATGCGTTCACATGATGTCGTTGGCATTGATAAAACTCCGTGTTCAACTGTGGACTTCGTTGGTGACATTCGTGACATCTCATTAATTCATAAGGCACTAAAAAACATTGACGTTATCATTCACACCGCAGCACTTCATGCACCTCATGTTGGTTTGATAACTGACTCTGAATTTCAATCTATCAATGTTGATGCAACCGAGCAGTTGGCTTTGGCGGGTATAAATGCTGGCATCAAACATTTTATTTTTACCAGTACCACCGCATTATATGGTTATGCTTCAACGCCTGAAGGTGCTGCGGGGTGGGTGAACGAGCGAGTTATCCCACAACCAAAATCCATTTATCATAAAAGCAAAATTGCAGCCGAGCATAAACTGGAAGATATCTCAAATCGGTTAGGCATTCCGGTGACAGTATTGCAAATGTCCAGATGTTTTCCTGAACCCGCGGACTTGATGGCAGTATTTCGTTTAACTCGCGGCATAGATGCTCGTGATGTCGCAAATGCTCATTTATGTGCTGTTGAAAAGCGTCTCGGTGGTTTCAATCGCTTTATCATCTCGGGTGCAACATCCTTTAGTCCGTCAGATTGTCAAGCATTGTACATGGATGCTGCTTCAATCATCTCGCAAAAATGCCCACAGCTAGCCGCAGCATTTGACAAGAGAGGCTGGAAATTGCCTGAAAGATTAGACCGTGTATATGATTCATCGTCAGCACAGAACAGACTGGGCTGGTTGCCAATACATGGTTTTGAAAGTGTTCTAGAAATGCTCGATGCAGAAACAGCAGAGGTTTTGCCAGTTTCATGCGCAGCCAATAAATTGCTTAAAACAGATCCCTCACCTTTTTGATTCAAATGTTGGGTAAAGGGAAATCCGGATACCCAATCAGCCGCTATCCATAAAAAAAACCACCGACCTGCAAAAGGTCGGTGGTTTTTTTATCGGTGGTAGATAACGGGTAGCCAATACGAAGGGTTCGCTACCTCAACTTTCGCCCGGGAACGAGCATTACTCTTCCTGCTCCTCCGGTTGTCTCTCCTCACCCCGTATCTGTAGCAGCTCCTCGACCCTGGCTTGCCACTTGTCGTGGGCCTGTTTGCGCTCCTGCTGCATAAATGCTTCTCGCATGGTGTCGATTTTCTGGTCAAGTGTTTCCATCAGAGTGTCTCCTTGTGTGACCGCGTAAAGACTGGCTGACGGCGCGTTGGCCAACCTGCTCCCCTAATCTGACACCGCTAATGCCGTTACTGCCCAATCAAATAATCGATTGGAAGTACCAAAACCAATCTAAAAATTCTTTTTTCGTGTTTATTCCACCACGCCAGCGCAAGGGAAACAGGCCGCTCAGAGCGGGATAATCCGGCACGCGGCCAACACATGATTGAGTGCAGTCGTTCCCCTTTTCAGGGGAATGGGGCGCCGTTGCCTCATCCGCCCAGTGGGGGAGACCAGCAGATTTCCGGGATGTTGCTGTGCCCATGATCACACAGTCACAACTCTCGCCCTCCTCTCACCACGCCCCCGCTTTTTATCATCTAGAGTTACCGGGCAGTGCAAAGCTGCTGATTTATATACATTCGCCGCCAAAAGGGATCTTTTTTCATGACCGAGCATATCGATCTGCTACCTATCAACACGGATGATGAGCAGGACGCAGGCAACCGTTACCTCTACTACACCGAAGGGGATCTGGCCCGCATTCTCGCCAATCTGGAACAGCTGCGCCACGCGGTGTTTCCGGCCGCCATCGGAGAGAGCGAAACGGGCGCCGCCGTACCCCACAACTTTCCGTCCGTCTGTCTGGTGGGGCTGGGACGCTGCGGCTCGAACATAGCGCAGGATGTGGCCTCGCTGGTCTACAACGCCCGCAGCTTTTATCTCAATGAGTTCAATAGTGAAGAGCAACGCAAGCGGGAGAAGGAGTTTGGTCCGGTAAGCTGGATCCGTCGCAATCTGCGGCTGCCAAACAACGGGGCCCGGCCGGTCTTTCTGATCGAGCCCATGGTGATGCTGGGGGATCTGGACAAGGACATAGATGGCCGCATCCGCCACTCCAATCGCAGCGGCGAAGGTGGCTCCTTGCGTGATTACGCCAAGATGCGAGTGATGGACTTGTCGGAGATCCATGCGGGGGGCGCGGGTAACGCCCCCATCCTTGGCCAGTATCTGGCCAAGATCATCCTCAACAAGAGCCCCCACTACTTCGCCAACTCCGAGTGGCAGGCTATTCATACCTATCTGGTGGACTCCTGCGGCATCAAGGCCAACCAGTCCCGCCTCTATTTCTACATCTTCAGTGCCGGGGGCGGCACCGGCTCCGGCATGGCCTCCGAGTTCGGGCTGGCCCAGCAGTACTCCTACATGAGCAAGACATTTTCGCCCCCGTCAGAAGAGGAGGAGCACCTCTCCCTCGGGGAGCACTTTATGTTCGATCCCATCTTCACCAGCGGCATCTGCATCCTGCCCAATATCTGTGATCGTGGTATCGAGATCTCGGAAGCGCTGCACATCAACGCGGGGCGCCTGCTGTGCAAGTATCTGGCCGAGGAGTGGGATTTCTCCTATCACTTCGACAACGAGCAGGCATGCGATGCCAGCATGCTCAAGCGGATCAGGCCCTGGAATGCCATGATGCTGATCTCCAACGACATCATGCGCTACGCCGAAGAGAGCGACGATGGCGAGATCCAGCATGTTGACGTCAACACCATGGAGAAGTACGCCAACCAGTACATCTCCCAGCAGATCTTCAACATCCTCACCGCCCAGGCCGTCACCACCGACTACGACGAGAACTACTTTCGCCGGGCGGGCATCGACATCAGCGAGACCATTCGGCTCGATGCCAACGACCTCTTTATGAGTCTGGCGGGGCCGGTGGCGGTGGCGTATGCCGAGTCCATCTCGCCCCCCGGCGGCCTGTTTGACAAGGAGGACGGGCTCAATGTGGACGATCTCTTCACCCGTTCCATCGAGCTGCCCCACTTCAACAAGATGACCCAGGCCATCGAGGGGATCAGTCTGCTGCCCATCGAGGCAGGCAACTATCGGGAGTATCTGGACGACTATGTGAAAAGTGGCCATGACCCGGCCCACCTCAACGAGCTGCACTTCTTCAAGAACTGCTCCTCTGTGGTGTCGATCATCTCCCTGCCCAAGGAGTACAAGCTCTCCTATATGGATCTCAACCGGCTCAAGTCTCACCTCAACGGGCTCTTCCCCAATACCACCCTCAAGCGCTATGCGCTGGTCATCGGGGCGTCGGCCAACATCTCCCTCACCACCCTGATCGTCAAGAGCCCCTGCCTGAGCGATGACTTCCTGACCCTGATCGTGGCCTTTATCAAACGCTGCTTTGCCAAGGATCACTATCGCTTCGATGAGCATCTGGACAAGGCAGTGATCGAGATGATCTGCAATGAAGAGTGGAACGATGCGCTGCTCGACAGCATGCTCAACGAGTTCGAGAACCCGGCCAAGATCCTCGATACCAACTGGTACGCCATCAAGCCCATGTATGAGAAGAAATATCGGGAACTTATCCGCGAGAAGGAGAAGTTCGTCTCCATCAACGATATTCGCCTCAGCCGTGAATCGGTGAAAAAGGCGCTGCTCTATCTGCGGGAGATCTATCGCCACCGGGTCAGCAAGACCCGGATCCTCTCCCTCAACCCACGACTGGGGGAAGCGAACGCTCGCTAGCACCCTGCCCATAAAGCCCCATAAAGCAAAGCGCCCGCCCCAGATGGGGCGGGCGCTTTTTTACTGGCGCAACCTCGTTTTATCTCATCAGAGGGAGACAAAGATCCCGGCCAGGGTGGCGCTCATCAGGTTGGCGAGGGTCGCCGCCAACACTGCCTTGAAGCCCATATTGGCCACATCGTGACGGCGCTCCGGCGCCATGGTGCCGATGGAGCCAAGCTGCACCGCTATGGAGCCCAGATTGGCAAAACCACAGAGGGCGAAGGTGATGATGATCTGGGTGTGGGCGCTCAGACCTGCCTTGATATTGGCAAAATCCAGATAGGCAACAAACTCGTTCATGATCACCTTCTGACCGATCAGGGAGCCTGCCGCCATCATCTCGCTGGCAGGCACGCCAATCAGCCAGGCCACCGGAGCAAACAGATAGCCCAGCAGCTGCTGCAGGGAGAGCTCGGCCCAGCCGAACCACTCGCCGACCGTAGTGAGACCGGCGTTGAGCATGGTGATCACGCTGACAAAGGCGAGCAGGATGGTGCCGATGGCTACGGCGATCTTCATGCCGCCCATGGCACCGCCCGCCAGCGCGTCAATGGCGTTGCTGTAGTCACTCTTGTCGAGGGTGATCTCGGTCTGATCGCTCACCTGTTGCTGCTCCGGCACCAGCAGTTTGGCCATCAGCAGGCCACCCGGCGCCGCCATAAAGGAGGCGGCGATGAGGTATTTCAGATCCACACCGAGACCGGCGTAACCGCCCAGCACCGAGCCCGCCACCGAGGCCATGCCGCAGGTCATCACTGCAAAGAGTTCGGAGCGGGTCATACCGGCGAGGAAGGGACGAATAAGCAGCGGCGACTCCCCTTGCGACAGGAAGATATTGCCGGTGGCCACCAGAGATTCGGCGCGGCTGGTGCCGAGCAGGCGATGGATGGCGCCGCCCAATACCCGGATCACCCACTGCATGATGCCGAAGTGGTAGAGCACCGCGATCAGCGCGCTGATAAAAATCACCAGCGGCAGCACCCGCACGGCAAAGATAAAGCCGTTGCTGGCCAGATCGCCAAACACGAAGCGGATGCCGCTGTCGGCAAAGCCCAGCAGGGCGGAGACGCCATTGCTCATGGCACCGAGCAAGATTTGTCCGGGGGGGAAATAGAGCACCAGGGCAGCAAAACCGGTTTGCAGGGCGAGCGCACCCAGCACGGTACGCCAGCGGATGGCTCGGCGGTTTTCACTGGCCAGCCAGGCGATAAACATCAGGGCCAGCATGCCGACCAGACTCAATAACAGTGTCATCTTGCACCTATGAAGAGAGGAGTTTCATATGGCAAGTCTGCAGACAGGCGTCGCGGGCGATCCGGCAGGAGAGGTGCCGACCCACGCGACACGCAGACCACAAACCTACAGGTTAGTGGCGGGTCCCATCCTGGGGTCATTCACGTTCCGGGTGACAGCATGTATCGGGTGACGCCAGCGCAGTCGCAGGGGGAGATGCGGCCGGGTGGCAGGTCGGGCGGCGATGGTACAGTGAACATCGTCACAGAAAAAGCGGTAAAACGATTGGCCGGAATAACTTTTTCAACTTGTTCACACAACGAAACAGGGCCAGCGTGAAGCTGGCCCTGTTTCACTCCGTACTTGAGTACTCAGATGATTACTTGAGGCGCTTGCCGCTCGCATCCACCACCTGCTCGCCATCCTCCTTGGTGAAGGCCCCTTTTTGCTGATCGGGCAGAATATCGAGCACCACTTCCGACGGGCGGCACAGTTTGGTGCCAAGAGGCGTGACCACGATAGGCCGGTTGATGAGGATGGGGTGGGCCAGCATGGCATCGATCAGCGCATCATCGCTGAAACGATCTTCCGCCAGCCCGAGCGCCTCGTAGGGTGGCACGTTCTTGCGCAGCAGATCCCGCACCGGCATGGCCATGGCGGCGATCAGCGCCACCAACTGGTCACGGGAGGGGGGCGTCTCCAGATAGTGGATGACGATGGGTTCCACGCCGCTGTTGCGGATCAGCTCCAGGGTGTTGCGGGAGGTACCACATTCCGGGTTGTGATAGATGGTGATTGCACTCATTTGCGTGTCTCTCATTAATCAAGTGAATAGAAAATGGATAGCATCAGTTCGCGGCCATCTGTTAACGGCCTTCAGTTAGCGGCTTAGCCCAGCTTCGTACCAGGGTTTGCTGGCGTTAACCACCCGCACCACCAGCAGCATGACCGGCACCTCGATCAGTACCCCGACCACGGTGGCGAGCGCCGCGCCGGAGTGAAAGCCGAACAGGCTGATGGCGGCGGCCACCGCCAGCTCGAAGAAGTTGGAGGCGCCGATCAGGGCGGAAGGACAGGCGACCGAGTGCTTCTCCCCCACCTTGCGGTTGAGCCAGTAAGCCAATCCCGAGTTGAACAGCACCTGGATCAGGATGGGCACCGCCAACAGGGCGATAACCAGCGGCTGCTCAATGATGGCGTTGCCCTGAAAGGCGAACAGCAGCACCAGAGTGAGCAGCAGGGCCGCCACCGACCAGGGCTGGATACGGGTCATGACGCCGTCAAAATGGGCCTCTCCCTTTTTCAGCAAGGCCTTGCGCAGCAGCTGGGCGATGATGACCGGAATGACGATATAGAGCACCACCGAGGTGAGCAGAGTATCCCAGGGCACTATGATGCTGGAGACCCCGAGCAGCAGCGCCACCAGCGGCGCGAAGGCAAACACCATGATGAGGTCGTTCACCGCCACCTGCGACAGAGTGAAGTAGGGATCGCCGTTGGTGAGGCGACTCCAGACAAACACCATAGCGGTGCAGGGGGCCGCCGCCAGCAGGATCAGGCCCGCTACGTAACTGTCGAGTTGATCCGCCGGCAGCCAGTCGGCAAACAGCACGCGGATAAAGAGCCAGCCGAGGAAGGCCATGGAGAAGGGTTTGACCAGCCAGTTGATAAAGAGGGTGACCCCAATCCCCTTCATGTGGCCCTTCACCTGATGCAGGGCACCAAAGTCGATCTTGAGCAGCATGGGGATGATCATCACCCAAATCAGCAGCCCCACCGGCAGGTTGACCTTGGCCACCTCCATGGCACCGATCGCCTTGAAGAGATCCGGCAACCCCTGCCCAAGCCCAATCCCCACCAGAATGCAGAGGGCGACCCAGGCGGTCAGATAACGTTCAAAAAAGCCGATGGCAGGCACGGCCTTGGCATCACATGTTGCAGACATCACAGCTCCCGATGCGACGCAATCCCGCATCTTCTAAAGATTCAAAAAAGGTTCAATTCAAACCGCCCCGGCAGCGGGCCGGGCGGCGATTCAATGGTGCTGGCAGAGGCGGCGCAGGGCATCGGGCCCCACCGGCTCCTCGGCGAGCAGCGGCACCACGGCGTAGCGGCTGGCGTGTTGCTGCTCGACCGCCTCGATATGGGGCAACTGGCGCTCGGCCCGCAGTTGCAGCAGCGGCGAGCTGACCGCGGCTTGCTGCAAGCTGTGGTTGATGAGCCAGCCCCAGGGCTCGATACCGGCCCGGCGCAGGTCGGCCTGCAGATTGGCAGCCTCCTGCACTGGCGTCGGCTCGGGCAGCGTCACAATCAGCACCTTGGTCTGCTTGGGATCCTGCAACTGCATCATGGGGGTGGTGAAGTGCAGCCCCTTGTTTCCCATCTGGCGAGCGATCTCCCTGTGGTAGGCGCCGGTCGCGTCGAGCAGCAGCAGGGTGTGGCCGGTGGGGGCTGTATCCATCACCACGAAGCGCTTGCCCGCCTCGCGAATGATGCGCGAGAAGGCCTGAAACACGGCGATCTCCTCGGTACAGGGGGGAGCGCAAGTCCTCCTCCAGCAACGCCCGCCCCTGCTCGTCCAGGGCAGCCCCCTTGGTGGCCAGCACCTGGGCGCGGTAACGCTCGGTCTCGGCGTGGGGGTCGATGCGACTCACCTCAAGATGGGGCAAGCTACCTGCCAGCGTCTCGTTCAGGTGCGCGGCGGGATCCGAGGTGGTGAGGTGCACCGGCAAACCGCGGCTCGCCAGCTCCACCGCCACGGCGGCAGCCAGGGTGGTTTTGCCCACCCCGCCCTTGCCCATCAGCATGATAAGGCCGTGACCATCGGCGGCCAGCTCGTCCACCAGCGAACTCAACTCGGGCTGGGCTTGCTTGACAGTGGACTGTACTGTCGGGGATTGAGCGGCTGTTCCCTCTGATTGCAGCAGCTGGCGCAAACTGTCGACCCCCACCAGATTGGTGGCCAGCAGCGGGATATGATCCTGCGCCAACCCCTTTATCCCCTGCGGCATATCGGCGAGAGCCTGTTGCTCGCGCTGCCAGAGCGCCACTGCCAGCGGATCTCCGGCAATGGCGCCTTCGGGGAAGAGGCCATTGATCACCAACTGCTGATTCAGCAAGCCGATGGCGGCCAGCTCCTCGTGGGTGCGAGCCACTTCCCGCAGAGTGGAGTGCTGGGCGCGCGCCACCAGCACCAAGCGGGTGCGAGCAGCATCAGCCAGCGCGGCGACCGCGTCGGCGTACTGGCTTCGCTGCTTCTCCAGCCCTGCCAGCGGGCCCAGGCAGGAGGCATCCCCCTTGCCCTGCTCCAAAAATTCGCTCCAGGCGCCCGGCAATTGCAGCAGCCGGATGGTGTGGCCGGTTGGGGCCGTATCAAAGACGATATGGTCATACTCGGCCAGCAGCGTTTGGTCGGTCAGCAGCGCAGTGAATTCGTCAAAGGCGGCGATCTCGGTGGTGCAGGCGCCGGAGAGCTGCTCCTCGATGCTGCGTACCACGCTCTCGGGCAACTTGCCACGCACCGGCCCGACGATCCGCTCCCGATAAGCTTTGGCCGCCGCGGGGGGATCTATCTCCAGCGCCGACAAACCGGGCACAGCGGCGATGGCGGTGACGCGATTACCGATCTCGGTGGCAAACACCTGCCCCACGTTGGAGGCGGGGTCGGTGCTGACCAGCAGCACCCGCTTGCCAATATCACAGAGAGCCACCGCACTGGCGCAGGCCAGCGAGGTCTTGCCTACCCCGCCCTTGCCGGTGAAGAAGAGAAACGGCGGTGGATTGGTCAAAAAATGATACATAGCCTCTCCCGAATGGTGCGTCGCGACTCAGCAGCAACCGCCCTTGACGATCCCCTTGATGGCCGCTTGTGGCGCAGGCAGCCCGGCATAACGAGCCAGCTCGCTGCGGCTCGGATAACGACCGGTCAACACCACCTGCCCCTCCACCAGCACCAGTGGCAACCCCTCCTCCCCGGCGTGGGTCAGAAAAGCGCTGACGGCAGGTGTCTCGGCAAACTGCATCGGCTGCTGGGCCAGATTGAAACGCTCGATGGCAACGCCCTGCTCCTTGGCCCAGGCGAGGTCGGCTGCGAAGGTGACCAGTGCCTGATCAACCTCGGTACCGCAGGCACCGCTGGAGCAGCAGAGGGCGGGATCAACAATCTGAATGGAGGACATGGCATTACTCCTTGTTGCAGCAGGGCTGCGCAGGCAGAACATGGGGGGAGCAGGCTGACTCGGCGCGCATCACGCCGCACGCCTCGGGATGACCGGCACAGCACTCCTCGGTGAGGTAGGCGATCACATCCAGCATCAGGGGAATATTGGCGCGGTAGCGCAGAAAACGCCCCTCCTGCTCCACCGACAGCAGACCGGTGTTGAGCATCGCCTTGAGGTGAAACGAGAGGGTATTGGGGGCAATATCGAGCTCGCTGGCCAGTTCACCGGCGACCCGCCCCTCCAGCCCGGACTTCACCAGCAGCCGCCATACATCGAGCCGGATGCCGGATGCCAGCGATTCAAAGACCTTGGTGGCCATCTCTTTGTTCATCTTCACTCCCCTTGGTGCGACCTTTCATTTCAACTATACAAGAACTATTGAAATGATCAAGATACGTACCGAAGCAAAGATACGAGGTGCTGGCATCAAACCAGGCAGAAAGGGGAGTCAACGAGTGAAAACAGTAGCGGACGACCACGCAGGGTTCGTCGCAGATAAACAGACGCCCTCCAGAGGGAGGGCGTATCAGACAGTCAGAGCTGTCGGGGCAATCAGACGAACACGTGCCTTATTTGGCAGCAGGCACAGCGTTAAAGGTGAGCAGGGCCGCCTTGTTGGCATCGCTCAGAGTCAGCTGGTTGCCGTTGATGGAGTAGGTTGCCACCTTCTCCAGCTTTTGCAGGAACTCGGTCTCTTTGTTCATGGCGTCGCCGATGCACATCATGCGAGTGGAGCCCATGGCGCCTAGCGTCAAGACACCGTCACCCTGCTTGGTGATACCGCCAAAATAGCGGTTACAGCCGCCCTTGCCCGCCACCTTGCCGTCGACTACTTGCAGGGTGAAGGTATCGCCGGTGGCGCCTTGCAGCTGCCAGCTGGATGCTTGCAGTTGAGCCATGCTGGAACCTGTTGCCATTGCGCAGCCTCCCAGTGCCAGCGCGGCCAGCAGAGTCAGTTTCTTGTTCATGGATTCACCTCTTAATGATTAGAGCCATCAATACGGCAGCCTGTTTATCATGGCTGGCGCTCATGCCAAAGGATTTTATTGTGATCTCCCTTCACTTTACTACCAGCTGGCATGTGCCATGCTTAGGCTCAGTTCCGGACCCAGGGAGGGGAAACGAATGGTCAAATCACTCATCATCACACTGCTTGCAACCTGCGCCAGCATGGCCACACAGGCCGCCGACTGGGCAGTGGTTCAGCCGCAATCCAACCCGTCTCTCTATGTCAAAAGTTACTCGGGTGTGCTGCTCAATGGCCATAGCCATCACAGCGACAGTTTTGATCTCTGGCTGGTCAATAGCGGCTATCAATATCCGGTAGTGGATGATGTGACCCTCTTTATGGAAGCGGGCCCGGCGGTGGCGGATCAGAATCGCACATCCGGTTTCAATATGAGTTCGGGGGTGCGTTACCAGCTCTCTCCGGCATTCAATATCGGCAGCCAGATCAAACATCTCGATCTCAACAAGGCCAGCACCCTGCTGGAGCTCAACTCCAGCCTGCTGCTGACACCCAGACTCTCCCTCACCGCCAACTACGGCGTCAGCGCCATCACTGCCGATCAGGCACTGAGTCTGGGGGTCGGTTTCAACTTCTGAATCAGATCAGCGGCGTGGCACTCACCACCACGCCGTTGCGATCCGCATAGACGTAATCCCCTTCGTGGATGGTCACACCGGCAAAGCTGACCACGGCCCCCAGCTCTCCCAATCCTCGCTTCTCGGTCTTGACCGGACAGGCCGCCAGCGCCTTGACCCCGAGCGCCAGTGTCGCCAGTGTGCCCACATCCCGCGCCGCGCCGTGGATCAGGATACCCTCCCACCCCTGCTCCACCGCCTTGACCGCCAGTTGATCGCCAAGCAGCGCACGGCGCAGCGAGCCGCCGCCGTCGATCACCATCACCTTGCCGTGACCGGGGCGGCTCACCAGATCCCGCACCAGACTGTTGTCTTCATAACAGGAGAGCGTTACGGCGCGACCATAAAAGAGGGCCTTGCCGCCAAAATCCTGAAACACCGGGTCGGCCACTTGCAGCAAGTCGCCATGTTGATCGCAGAGGTCGGGCAGGAGATCCAGCATGATTTGATTCCTTTCAGATACATGAAGGTGTTCATTCTTTCATCAGGCAAGGTTTCTGGCAATCCAGAAGGATTCAATATTGCCCAGACAAACTGCTGATTTATCCATCAATACCGGCACCAACCAGAGCTGGCCATCCTCCACCCAGTAGATGGCGTTCTGGCCAAAACGCGCAGCCAGCTGACGGGCTTGTGGCAGGGATAGCGCCACCGCCAGCGATGACTCCTGCCAGCGTTCGTCCGGGTCAGACCCCCAAAATGGCCCCACCACGGGCACCTGCAAATCCATTGTCAGATGGCGCCACAGCGCCCGTTCCCGCCGCATATTGCGTCGTTCTGTGACCCACTGGCTGGCCGGATTCCAGGCTGTGATGATGGCAAAGGCAGACCAGCCTGGTGGCTCAAATGGCGCGATAAAGCAGATTTTCTTGTAGTTTTCCCACAAATTCATGTCAATCACATGTTACATTCCATTACATTTTGTAGGGGCGAAAACCCGGTTCAGGCCAAGTATGATGCTGCTGTACCAGGGTTTGACCTATATCAAATCAGAGTTAAAAAGTTGCTATCTGACGGCAAAGAGTGTTGTTATGCTCCTGTTAACTGATAAAATGCGGCCACTTTCGTAATGGACGACCTTTCCAGGCTCTGCTCGACCAGACTTGTCGGGAACCTATAAGTGGCACAGGGATACTTGCCGGTACTGATGCCTAATTCGCGATATTCCGACCTGACTCTCATACCCAGGATGACGTAATAAATTTTCAGGATCAGTCAGGAAATCGGTTTGAAACGCCAAAGAGTGTTAAATTTAAGATAATTAACTGATAAGAATCTGGGAATACTCATGCAAACACCACACATTCTGATCGTCGAAGACGAGCTGGTCACACGCAATACCCTGAAAAGCATTTTTGAAGCCGAAGGCTACATCGTGCTCGAAGCCAACAACGGCGACGAGATGCACCAGGCCCTCACTTCCCACACCATCAATCTGGTGATCATGGACATCAACCTGCCGGGCAAGAACGGCCTGCTGCTGGCCCGTGAACTGCGTGAGAACGACAACATCGCTCTGATGTTCCTGACCGGTCGTGACAACGAAGTGGACAAGATCCTGGGTCTGGAGATCGGCGCCGATGATTACATCACCAAGCCGTTCAATCCCCGTGAACTGACCATCCGTGCCCGCAACCTGCTGAGCCGCACCATGAACGTGGCTGCCGGTGGCGAAGAGAAGAAGCTGGTTGAGCGCTACCTGTTCAACGGCTGGGCGCTGGATATCAACAGCCGCGCACTGGTCAGCCCCACTGGCGACATGTTCAAGCTGCCGCGCTCCGAGTTCCGCGCCATGCTGCACTTCTGCGAAAACCCGGGCCAGATCCAGACCCGTGCCGAGCTGCTGAAGAAGATGACCGGCCGTGAGCTCAAGCCCCACGACCGTACCGTCGATGTGACCATCCGTCGCATTCGCAAGCACTTCGAAAGCGTCAACGATACTCCGGAGATCATCGCCACCATCCACGGCGAAGGCTACCGTTTCTGTGGTGAGCTGGAGCAGGAATAAGCTCCCGCTACGCTGTCGATCTGAAAAGGCGCCTCAGGCGCCTTTTCTGTCTCTGCGATTTGCCTTAAAAGCTGAGAAACGGTGAGCCTGACATCACACGGCGTACAAGACAAGATAGATGAGAAACAAAAAGCCCACTCGCAGGAGTGGGCTTTTTGTTTTTAAGTGTCCCGTCCTGAATATGGTTTACACCTTTCCTCCCAATAAATGGAGAACCCGATGGGACAAGGTGTGAAACGGACACAGCGCGATTACTCGCTGACTTTTAAACTGGCGCTGGTCGAGCAGATTGAAAAAGGCGAGCTCACCTACAAACAGGCTCAGGTGCGTTATGGCATTCAGGGCCGCTCCACCGTTCTGGTATGGTTGCGTAAACATGGTCGGCAAGATTGGAGCCAGGGGGCTTCTGTGCGTGCCGGCAGGAGCATCACCATGCCAGACCCCGACAACCAGACGCCCGAGCAGCGCATCAAGGAACTCGAGCAACAGCTGGCGCTGATGAGTCAGAAAGCCCAGTTCTTTGAGGCCGTCGTCGATGTACTTAAGAATGACTACGGTGTCTCCATCGTAAAAAAGCGACCCGGCAAGTCCTCTCGCAGCGGCAAGTCGAGAGACTAACCATCGTCAGGGCTTGCCTGTTTCTGGGGATAAGCCGGCAGGCTTACTACAAGCGCAATCGGGTCGCCGACGAGCACCATGCACAAGGGCTGCAGGTGGTGCGCTTCGTGCGTCAGGTTCGACTGCGACAACCGCGGGTGGGCACTCGCAAGCTGCATTATCTGCTGCAGGGTCAGGATGATGGCGGGCTCAAGGTAGGGCGGGACAGGCTGTTTCAGATATTGGCCGAGCACCGCCTGCTGGTGCAGCCCAGGCGGGCGTATCACAAGACCACCCACAGTTTTCACCGTTTCTACCGCCATCCCAACTTGCTCAAGGCGGGGCCAGAGCAGGTCACTCCGGTAGCACCGGAGCAGGTCTGGGTCGCAGATATCACCTATCTGCCAGCCAGGAGCGGGCCGCTGTACCTGAGCCTGGTGACGGATGCGTACTCACGCAAGATAGTAGGCCACGACGTACACGAAGGAATGCACGCGGAGTCGGTGGCGATGGCGTTCAAGAAAGCACTGAAGCAACGGCGTGGCGGCGGGGTGCTTATCCATCACTCGGACCGCGGCGTGCAGTATTGCTCTGGGCTGTATCAGTCACTACATGAACGGTACGGGGTGAAGTGCTCGATGACGGATGGGTATGACTGTTACCAGAATACGTTGGCGGAGCGGGTGAACGGGATTTTGAAAGGAGAGTTATTGTTGCAAAGCCCGCAGGATTTGGCGCAAGCGCGGGAAATGGTGCGTGAGGCGGTGGATATTTACAACGC
>NZ_LYSQ01000027.1:0-66583 GCF_001728955.1 Aeromonas sp. DNP9
TTCTGGCTCATCAGTGCCAGCTGCTGCTCGAGTTCCTTGATGCGCTGTTCGGGTGTCTGGTTGTCGGGGTCAGGCATGGTGATGCTCCTGCCGGCACGTACAGAAGCCCCCTGGCTCCAATCTTGCCGACCATGTTTACGTAACCATACCAGAATGGTCGAATTGCCCTGAATGCCATATCGGGCTTGTGCTTGCTGGCAACTGAGCTCGCCTTTTTCAATCTGCTCGACCAGTGCCAGTTTAAAAGTCAGTGAGTAATCGCGCTGTGTCCGTTTCACACCTTGTCCCATCGGGTTCTCCATTTATTGGGGGGAAAGGTGTAAACCATATTCAGGACGGGACATAACAAACAAAAAGGGAAGATGCCTGAGTATCTTCCCTTTTTGGTTATATGAGCGTTACTGCTTTTGCAGGATCAGCCGTGTTGGCGGCGGTCGTTGGCCTGGGCCAGTAGCATGCGGCTTTCACGCAGGAACTGGTCGGCATGCTCGCCGAAGAAACCGGAGACTTGCGAGAAGGCATCGATGAAACCGTCCCTGTCCCCCCGCTCCAGCAGCCCCAGCGCTTCGCCGAAGTTTTGGTAGTAGCGACGGATCATCGCCAGATTCTGCGGTGACGACAAAATGATGTCGGCATAGAGGTGGGGATCCTGAGCGAACAGCCGCCCCACCATGGCGAGCTCCAGCCGGTAGATGGGAGAGCTCAAACTCAGCAGGCGATCCAGATTGGCCTGCTCCCGGGAGAGGTGCCAGCCATAGGCAAAGGTGGCGAAGTGACGCAGTGCCTGAATGAGGGTCATCGCCTCATCGTGGGCCTTGGCTTCCACCTGTTGCAAGCGGGCGCCCCAGATGGTCATCTGATCCAGCAGCCATTGGCTGGCGGCGGGGTCACGACCCTGGCAGCAGACGATCACCTGCTTGGCGAGGCTCGCCACATCCGGCCCGAACATGGGGTGCAGTCCCAGTACCGGGCCTTGGTGCACCGCCAGCATATGTTCGAGCGGTGCCGCCTTCACGCTGGTGACATCCACCAGCAGGCAGTGGGCGGGCAGGTTACCGAGGCGATCGATGATCTGGCAGGTGATATCGATGGGCACCGCCACCATCACCAGACCGGCTCCGGCGAGGATCTCGTCAGCACGCGGCCAATCGGCTTGCTCCAGCGTCTCGACCCGGTAGCCTGAGAGGCTGAACATATGACCGAACAGCCGACCAAGCTGGCCCTGACCGCCGATGATGACCACCTTGCCAAGATCCGGCTTTATGCACTTGAAGCCGGTGTCTTTCTCGCTGGCATAAGATTCACGCATCACCCGGCGCAGTACATCCTCGATGAGATCGCCGGGCACCCCCAGCAGCTCGGCCTCGGCGCGGCGGCGGGCCAGCATGCTCGCCTCCCTGTCCGGTGCATAGATGGGCAGGCCGTGGCGGCTCTTTACCTCACCCACTTCTCCCACCAGGGCCAGACGGGCGGCCAGCAGATCGATCAGCTGCTTGTCCACCGCATCTATCTTGTCCCTGAGTACATTCAACTCTTCAGCCATATCCAGCCCCTGCTGGCGCCGCAAGCGGCGGCGCCCTGAAAATCAAGATGCAACAAGGTATCACGGCATGAGCTGCCAGATGCCACCTGCGGTGATACCCAGATTGTTCAATAGGTTACGACAAGATACCACGGCTTACCGTGCAGTTCTGCCCTTGAGGGGGTCAGCCAGCTGGTTGTGGCAGCGGGCCAGCAGGGTAGCGGTGGTGTCCCAGTCGATGCAGGCATCGGTGATGGAGACCCCGTAGCGCATCTGCTCCTTGGGCTGCTCGCTGGACTGGTTACCCTCAAACAGGTTGGATTCGAGCATCACCCCGATGATGGAGCGGTTGCCCTCCTGGATCTGGTGGATGACGTTGTCGGCCACCTTGGGCTGCAAACGGTGATCCTTGCTGGAGTTGCCGTGGCTGCAATCCACCACCAGGCTCGGCAGCAGGCCCGCTTTCTCCAGCGCCTCTTCCGCCAGCGACACGTTGACCGAGTCGTAGTTGGGATGTTTGCCGCCGCGCAGGATCACGTGGCCATCCGGGTTGCCCTGGGTCTGCAGCAGCGCAACCTGGCCCTGCTGGTTGATCCCCATAAAGGCGTGAGGGGAGGAGGCCGCTTGCAACGCATTAATGGCAGTCCCTAGGTTGCCGTCGGTGCCGTTCTTGAAGCCGACCGGCATGGAGAGACCGGACGCCATCTCCCTGTGGGTCTGGGATTCGGTGGTGCGGGCGCCGATGGCTGACCAGGAGAAGAGCTCGGCCAGGTATTGCGGGCTGATGGGGTCGAGCGCTTCGGTGGCCAGCGGCAACTCCAGCTCCGCCAGCCAGCAGAGCAGCTCGCGGGCACGGTGCAGCCCCAGCTCCACATCGAAGGTGCCATCCAGATTGGGGTCGTTGATAAAGCCTTTCCAGCCGACCGTGGTGCGCGGCTTCTCAAAGTAGACCCGCATGACAATGTAGAGAGAGTCCTGATAGGCATCATGCAGCGCTTTGAGTCTGGTTGCGTACTCTTTGGCGGCGTCCATGTCGTGGATGGAGCAGGGACCACAGATCACCAGCAGCCGGTGATCGCGGCGGTGAATGATATCGGCGATGGTATTACGGGCCCCTTGCACGAATGCCAGCGCCTTGTCGGAGATGGGTAACTTCTCCTTGAGCTGGGCAGGCGTGATCATCACTTGTTCGGACTGGATATGGATGTTGTTCAGGGGGTCTCTTTGCATGATTTTATTCTCTCTACTGTATTAAGCCAAAAGCGGTTGTACCTATATATTTACACTGGTACCTGATTTGTTACGCAACCGCCATCACCTTACCAAGGAAAAACAAACAATCAAGTGAAACTAGTGGGTTTACCGCTAAAAAGTCAGATAAAGGAGCTGCTATATAGCGCGAACAGGAATAATACAGAGGATTTTTCGGAGGGTTAATGGTTTTTGTGTAATTTAATGTTTACGGCATGAGGGCGTGAAGGCTGCGTTGTCCAGCTGTTTACCCACAGTAAATGGTATCTCTGGGAGACTGCAACGCGATGGGAATGATGGTGTGAGGCAGCTATCTGGTCAGCCATAGAAAGAGGGAGCCATCATGGCTCCCTTTACGGTAGGAAGGGGGATCCCGTCTGGCTGCGGATCAGCGCTTTTGTTTTCCCTGCAGCTCTTTGTTCAGGCGAGTGAGCATCCCCTGGGTGACCAGCACTATGCCCTGCTCGGAGCGGTGGAAGCGACGTGCATCTTCATCGGCGTTTTCACCGATCACCGTGCCTTCCGGCAGTTTGCACCCCTTGTCGATCACCACCCGGCGCAGTCGGCAACCGGCACCAATCTCCACACCCGGGAAGATAACGGCCTGATCCAGGGTGCAGAATGAGTCGACCCGCACATTGGTAAAGAGCACCGAACTCAGGATGAAAGAGCCGCTGACGATGGTGCCCCCAGCAAACATGGAGTTGATGGTCATGCCGTGCTGACCGTTTCGGTCCTGCACGAACTTGGCGGGAGGAGTCATGTTCTGACTAGTCCAGATGGGCCAGTCCTGATCGTAGATATCCAGCTCCGGCGTGACTGAGGCGAGATCCATGTTGGCTTCCCAGAAGGAGTCCACGGTGCCCACATCGCGCCAGTAGGGGCGGCGATCCGGACAGCAGCCGACACAGGACATGCCAAACGGGTGAGCGAATGCGGTGCCCTCTTTCACCACGCGGGGGATCACGTCCATGCCGAAATCGTGATGGGACTGCTCGTTGGCAATGTCCTCTTCCAGCAGCTGATAGAGATACTCCGCATCGAAGATATAGACGCCCATTGAGGCCAGCGCGGTGTCGGCCTTGCCCGGCATGGCGGGCGGGTTGACGGGCTTTTCGACGAAGGCGTTGATCTTGCGATCATCATCCACCGCCATCACTCCGAAGGCGCTTGCTTCACTGCGTGGCACCTCGATGCAGGCAACGGTCACCTTGGCGCCCATATTGACGTGGTCGAGCAGCATGGCGGCGTAATCCATCTTGTAGATGTGATCGCCCGCCAGCACCACTACATATTTGGGGGCGTGATCGCGGATGATATCCATATTCTGGTAGACCGCATCGGCGGTACCCCGATACCAGTTCACCTCATCCACCCGCTGCTGGGCAGGGAGCAGATCGATAAACTCGTTCATCTGGTAGCGCAGGAAAGACCAGCCGGACTGGAGATGGCGCAACAGGCTGTGGGACTTGTACTGGGTCACGACACCGACCCGACGAATGCCGGAGTTGATGCAGTTGGAGAGCACGAAATCGATGATGCGGAATTTGCCGCCGAAATGAACGGCAGGTTTTGCACGGTTGTCGGTTAACTGTTTGAGGCGACTACCCCGCCCTCCTGCGAGTACCAAAGCCATGGTCTCGTTCAGCAACTGTCTGGATTTTGCTGTATTGGCAGGTTGTAACAACATCTCATATCCCTTTGTAGATAAATCACTACAATGTTGCCTCCTTTGAGCCCTCAAGAAAGTGCTTTCAGTCACACTTTATGGTTTCTGACGTAATAAAATGACCTTTTTGTTATTAAAAATGACGGGTTGATCCGTCATTGCTTTCAATATGGTCAGTTGTCAATTGAGACGAGCCGAGCACCAAAAGGGGCGGCGAGAGACCGACAGGAGGAATGGGAAAAAGCCCCTGCCAATGGTTGGCAAGGGCATAGTTGGTAGAGGTTCGATTAGCCGACTCTGGTTAGCAAGGATCAGGCTGCGTTGGCCAGTGGCTCCTCGCTCTTCTTCTGGTAGGCCTGCGGGGTGAGCCCAAGCAGCTCCTGCACGGTCGAGGCGACGGTGATGGAGGAAACAGTACCCACCAGGATCCCGGCAAAAAGGGTGAAGGAGAAGCCGTAGAGGGCGTCACCGCCAAACAGCAACAACGCGCCCACGGTAAACAGGGTGGTGCCCGAGGTGATCATGGTGCGACTGAAGGTCGCCTTGATGGCCACATCGGAGCACTCGTGGATCCCCATCTGGGTACGCGAGCTCAGCAGATCCCGCAGCCTGTCCGAGATGACGATGCTGTCGTTGAGGGAGTAGCCGATCACCGCCATCAAACCGGCGATGATGTTCAGATCGAATTCGATCTGAAAGAGTGACAGCAGCCCCAGCGCTACGATGGCGTCATGGACCACCGAGAGCAGGATGCCGATGGCCTGACGCCACTCGAAGCGAAACGCCAGATAGGCCGACATCGCCAGCGAAGCGACCAGCACGGCCAGCATCCCCTGCTGGAACAGTTCGGCACCCACCTGAGGGCCGACGATGGTGGTGCGCAGCAACTCGACCGGCATCCCCAGCTGTTGGGTCAGCATGGTGGCGAGATCCGCCGCGGGCCAGGGAAGTTCGTGGGGGGGCAGCTTGATCAGCCACTCGCCGGGAATACCGGCCGAGCTCAGCTCAACGGCTCCCGCCAGCGGGGAGACCAGCATGGCATTGAGCTCATGGGCCTCTTTCAGGGTCTGGATATGAAACTCCAGCAGGATCCCGCCGGTAAAATCGAGCCCCAGTGTCAGGCCGTTCACCAGCAAGATGGCGACGCTGGCCACGGTCAGCAGGATGGAAGCCCACAGGCCGATATAACGCCAACGGGTCAGCCCCATGGCAACGATCATTCTCAACATAATTCTCTCCTTGGCCAGCCAGCATCTGGTAGTTGGCCCATCACGACGTGTCGCAACACGCCGGGAAAATAGTGTTCTGCTTTGGCCGCCCCGGCCATATCCATGGCTGATGGCGCAGCCAAAGCCGCTCATCAGAGGGACTGCTGTCCCGTTACACCTTCAGCGTGCGCTCGCTGCTGCGTCCCCACAGGGGATTGATGATGGCGCGTGTCCCCCAGATCCCGGTGATCATGCTGGAGAGCAGACCCAGAATGAGGGTGATGGAGAAGCCCTGCAGCGGCCCGGAGCCGATGGAGTAGAGCACCACGGCGCAGATGAGCGTAGTGATATTGGCATCAAAAATGGTGTGGAAGGCGGAGCGATAGCCAAAGTCGATGGCGTTGGCCAATGAGCCCCCCTCTCGCAGCCGGTCCCTGATCCGCTCGAAGATCAGCACATGGGTATCCACCGCCATGCCCACCGTCAGCACCAGACCGGCGATCCCCGGCAGGGTCAGCACGGCGCCCGGCAGCACTGCCAGCATGCCGACCTGCATCAACAGGTTGGCGACCAGCGCCGTGATGGCAACCCAGCCGAATTTGCGGTACCAGGCCATCATGAACAGCATCATGCCTGCCATGCCGAAGGCCAGCGCGGTGAAGCCCGCCTCGATATTCTGCATCCCCAGCGTCGGGCCAATACTGCGTTCTTCCAGGATCTTGAGCGGGGCGGTGAGGGCGCCGGCACGCAGCAGCATGGCCAGCTCTTGCGCCTCCGGCAGACTGCCAATGCCGGTGATGCGGAACTGGTTGCCAAGGGCGGTCTGGATGGTGGCGACGTTGATCACCTCGCTCTGGGCGCGCAGTTTGCCCTGAGCGTTGGTCTTGTACTCGGTGAAGACGGTCGCCATCGGCTTGCCCACATGCTGTCGGCTGAACTGGTTCATCTTGCTGCCACCCAGGGTGTCGAGCACGATATTGACCTGGGGTTGACCCATTTCGCCCATGTTGGCGCGGGCATCGACGATGTGCTCGCCGGTGAGTACCGGCTTGCGCGCCATGCCAACAGCCTGACCGTTGCGATCGGCGATATAGAAGTGGCTGTCGGCTTTGGCCTCGTAGAAGGCCAGCGAGGCGGTGGCGCCGATCACCTCTTTCGCCTGCTTGGGGTTATGTACCCCGGGCAGTTCGATACGGATACCATCCTGCCCCTGACGCACCACCGAGGCCTCGACGATGCCGAGCTCATTGATCCGTTTTTTCAGGATCGACAGGTTCTGGGTCACGGCGTTGTTGACCAGCAGGGTGCGCTCAACATCGCTCAGCACCAGTTTCAGATCATTGCCGGAGCGGGCCAGCTTCCACTGATCCTGACGGGTACCGGCACTCTCCTTGATGATGGCGAGCCAGCTCTCCTGTTCGGCCACCTCCGGCAGGGTGACGGCTACGGCGCCCTGTGCGCTGCGCGTGACGCTGGCGCCGCGCAGATTGGCTTCACGGAAGCGGGTGCGCAGGGTATCCACCAGATTCTTGGTCTGATTGTCGATGACAAAGTCCACGTCCACCCCGATCAGCAGCTGGGAGCCGCCACGCAGATCGAGCCCCAGCTTGATGGGGTCGGCGCCAAGGCGGGTGATCCAGGCCGGTGCGTTGGAGTGAAACTCCAGGGTCAGGGCGGCACTGTCGACCCCTTGCAGCTCCAGCAACTGCTTGGCGCGCTGCTGCTCGCCCTGGCTGGCAAAGACCAGCTCGACTCGCTCAGGTTGCTCAATGACCTTGAGCGGGGTCAGGTGTTTGTCGCTCAGCAGCATCTGTTGCTGGGTGGTCAGGCGCTGCTGTCCGTGCAGGCCGAGGGAGGGCTGCTCACCAAAAAAGGTGGGCAGGGAGTAAAAGGTAAAGGTCAACAGCATCAACAACAGCAGTGCGTACTGCCACTTGCTCATGCGGTTGAGAACGGTGCGATTGCTCTTTCTCATGGCAAACAAGCCTCTGTCAGGAGAATGGTGCCTAGGCCGATAGCAACAAGGCTCGGCAAGGCGCAAAAAATGGGATGCATCAGATGCGGATCAGGCAGTTGCCGGATCCGTCAGGAAGAGGAGATGAGCAAACAGTGGATGTGCCAGCCCCTCCGGGGTCAGGCGTTCAGATAGCTCTGGGTGAAGCGGTACTGCAGATGTTGGCGCTGTAGATGGCGCCGATGGATCGCACCGAAGCGATCGCGAAAACTCTGCTTGTGATAGAGCTCGGGGGCCAGCATCAGCCAGCCGAGCAGCAACAGCAGGATGGCCTGGGCCGACCAGCTCTGGATCAGCTCGTAGACCACACTCTTGGGCTGGTTGTCACTGCGCAGGGATTGTTCGAGACGCAGCAGGTGATTCTGATGGCTGCCAACAAACTTGATGATGCCATCATCGCTGTCGCTAAGCTGATTGAACACCTGAGTCTGCTGCTGTTCACTGTGGGGAGATGCGGGTAGCAGCGGGCCTTCCATTCGGGCGATGGAACAAAGCAGGGTGAGGGCGATAACCAGAGTTACCAGCACCAGTTTTACTTTGTCGATAAAGCGCAAAAAGTTAATTCCCGATAAATAGAAAGGGCAAACTACCATAAGCGCTCGGTTTGAACAAGGTTGCCCGGGCGCATGGCACCATTCGGTGCCGCTCGTCAGCTGCCGCTCATCTGCTTGAAGTCGCGGGCATAACCCTTGAGCAGGGAGTAGAGATGGGCCCGCTGGGAGATATCCAGCGACTGGCTCATGGCGCTCAGCCAGTTGACGGTACGCTGGCGCGACTGCTCGGTATAGCCGGTAAAACGGCCATCCATCAGCCCATCCCCCTCGGCCAGCAGGTCAGTCAGCTCGCGGGTAAAGTCGGGACTCTGGCGCTGCTTCATCAGCCTGTCCAGCTCCTGGGTCCAGGACTCCTGAAACTCGAGCCAGGGGGGCATCAGCTCGTATTGCCATTCGGCCCACTGGGCCACCAGTGGCGCCTGTGCAGGTTTCACCTCGCCAATCCAGAACTCGAGCCGCTTGTTCATCTTGTCGCGAAACTCCGCCAGCATCTGCTCTTTGGGCTCAGTGGCAAAGTCCTTTTGCCGCTCCTGTTGCCGCTTGACCCGATCGGTCATAAAGCGGGCCACCTGCTCATC
Organism: Aeromonas sp. DNP9; assembly: GCF_001728955.1. Lineage (NCBI taxonomy): Bacteria > Pseudomonadati > Pseudomonadota > Gammaproteobacteria > Aeromonadales > Aeromonadaceae > Aeromonas > Aeromonas sp. DNP9. The sequence continues at coordinate 8,797 of NZ_LYSQ01000027.1, forward strand.
GGTCAGGGTGCGCGCCAGCCTGACCGCGCGGGGGATAGTATTTTCCAGCGTGCGGGTCAGGCTCTGCTGCACCGCATCCAGGTTGGTCGAGATCTGCTCCGGCGTCATGGGGCTGGCCACCGCCTTGGCCAGCGCGTCGAGATCCTTGGCGTAGCGCGGCAGCTCGTGTTGGCGATGCCAGGCCATCAGCCCCTTCACTTCGCGGCTGAGCAGATCCTTCTGCGAATAGGAGAGGGCAAAGTAGTCATCCAGCTGCCAGATGATGGCGGTATCGAGCCAGTAGTAGATCACCCGGGTGGAGCAACCGGTCAGCAGCAGGCCGATCAGCAGCAGACCCCAGGTTTTCGGCTTGTGCCAGCGCACCTTGTTTATCATCTGTTACTCCAGTCGTTGCCGGTTGATGGCGATCAGGGTGTCATAGTCGAGTGAGGGCTGTTGCTCTGCCATCAGCAGGGCCCAGAGCAGGCCGATATAGTCGACCCAGGGTAAAAATGCCTCGCTCTGAAAATCGGGCCACTGGTGGCGCGGCAGGGCCTGCAGATAGTGCACTTCCAGCTCGTCGCGCCGCTCGGCGGGCCACTCATGGGTGCGCTGGATGCTGGCGAGCTCAAAGCCGGGGTGACCTACCGCGCCATACTCCCAGTCGATGACCCAGGGTTTGTTTCCCAACAAGTTAGCCGGATTGAGATCATGGTGGCAAGGGCGCCAGCAATCATTTGGCTCACTGCTGGCGAGCAAGCCCCGCTCCAGGGCGGGCAGCCAGGAGGGAATGTGGGCCAGTCGGGCGCGATAGCCCGCGGCGTGGGCTCGCACCGCCATCACCACCGCAGGTAGCGGCAAGCGATGGAGCTTGCGCAGCACCTCAGCCAGCAGACGGGGCTGATCGGCTGCCGGTGGCGCCGCGTGTACCCAGTTTGGCTCATCGCACCATTCGAGCAGCATCAGACCGCTGGCGGGATTGCCATAGTGGCAGGGCAGCGCCAACCCTTCTGCCATCGCTCCCTGATAAAGCTGCCACTCGGTGGAACGGTCGATACCAAGGCGCACCGGGTCGGAGTGGCCCTGACGCAAAAAGTAACTGCGCCCCGAGGGGAGGCGCAGTCGATAGTTGCAGTTGGTCAGGCCTAACCCGAGTGGTTCCAGCTGCCCCTCCCGCCAGGGGGCGGGCAGGCTGGCCAGTAGCGGATCACGGTTGCCTGTCACCGGGAGCTTGTTACCAGCCAAAGGTGGATTTCTTCGCCTGTTTGCGGATCTCTTTCTGATCGGCCCACAGCAGTTCGCCGTTTTGCAGGTCCATCAGGTTCATGGTCATTTGGTAGTAGACATCCTTCACCTTGCCATTGTCTTTGACGATGCTGGCGAGGTTGCCATAGAGCATGTAGCGGGCACCGGTCTGCTTGCCAAGCCGTACCATGGAGGCCGGGTCTACCATGCCGCTGCTCTGCTGGTATTCGAGCTGCTGCTTGACGGCGGCCACCTTGCTCATGTCGACGAAGCGGAACTTGCCGGCCCGCAGCAGCTTGGTGCGGATGGTGTCGGTGATCGCTTCAGTATCGATGTGCTCGGAGGTCTTGTTGCGGATAGAGTCCATAAACATCACCGGACGACCGCCGGCGGTGATCTCGCTGGTGGCAGGGGAGGCGAGCATGGAGTCCGCCATCTTGTCGGCGATGGCCTGCAGGTCGCTTGAGCCGTAATCGACGGTGACGGTTTCGGTTTCAGTGGGATCGCCATAGCTGACGGTGGTGCTGGAGCAGCCGCCCAAGAGCAATGCAGAGGTCAATATCAGCAGGGCATGATTCATTTTCATCAGTAGGATTCCTCAATCACTTCGCGTACGTAAATCCGGTAACCCTGCGCCGCCGGGCTGGGCGCCAGGGCCGAAAGGGTGCGGGTCTGATAGCCATGCAGCTTGATGGGGGTCCAGCCGCGGCCATCGCTGGCGACCTCCTGACCGGCCTCATCATACCAATAGAAGATATATTGCAGCTTGTTATCGCCGCGCTGGGTGCTGGCGGCGGCCACATTGACCTGCAGCAGGCCATTTTGCTGGCGGCGGCTCAGCTCGGTCAGGGTGACGTTGACGTTTTGATGCTGCTCCGCCACTGGTGCATCGCCCGCCGGGCCATAGAGCGCCACGCCTGAGGTGTTGGTGGCGCAGCCGGTCAGCAGCGCGAGCCCGAGGGCCAACCCGTATGCTTTCATCTTGCTCTCCTTAATCGGGTGAGTGGGGCCGCGTGTGAGCCTGCCCGGTTAATTGTCTTGCTCATATCTCTTCGCCATCTGCTCAGAGCGGCATCACCCGGGTGGTCAGACCGGCGCCGAGGCGCTGTACCCAGACCAGGGTGGTGCGGCCGCTATGAATGGTCAGCGGCAATTGGCGCTGGGCAGCACCTGCTCCCAGAGTGAGGTTCACCTCACCCGCCGGCACCATCCCCTGCCAGCTCGATGCCTGAGCTGGCAGCGTCAGCCAGCTGCGGGTATCGGCCCGCTCGGAGAGGGTGTTGAAGATCCCCACCAGAATATTGCCCACATCCCCTCCCTCTTTGGCGGCGGTGCGGCGCATCTGCTCCTTGGCCACCAGCCGCAGCGCCTGGCGGGTCAGCATGCCGGGCAGCCGCTCCTGCAGATCTTTGGCGGCCAGCGCTTCCAGCCTGACCAGCTCGCTGGTCTGCTCGACCCGTTTGCCGAGCGTGACGGTGAGCGGCCCCGTATCGCTGGCCCGATTATCGTAATAGGGGATGGCGACGGTAAAGGTACGAAAATCGCCGCGGGAGGTGGAGATGGGGAGCGGCAGGAAGAGTTCGCGCCGCGCCGGGATCAAACCATCTTCAAACAGCACCACCAGTTGGCCTTGATCTTTTGCAAGCGGCGGCGCTTTGCGGCCTATCTTTTTCTCGGTCTCGCGGATCTCGTCCGGTGAGCCACGCAGCCGCGCCAGACGCAGCAAGGCATCTTGCAGGCTGCGGTTGTCCGGCGCTATCTGGTAGCCGCGCTGATAGTCGACCCAGGCATCGTTGAGATCCCCGGCCGCCTCATAGAGCACGGCGGAAAAATAGAAGGTGTAGGCGTTCTGAAAACCGTTTTTGACCTTGCCGATCAACCGGTCGAGATCCGGTGCGCCGCGCGACATCAGCTGGCGCATCTCCCCTTCTGCTTCGGCCTCTTTGCTCTCATCCTTCGCCTTGCGCACCTCATCGGCTCGCCGTTTCAGGGCCTGCTCCTGCACCTGATTGGCCCGGCGTATTTCCACCAGGGCGCCATCAGCATCACCCCGTTGCAGATAGTTGAGGGCCAGATAGTGATGCAGCATGGTGCGTTCGTAATCGGGAGTACGATAGGCCATCGACTGATCGTTGGTGAGCAGACTGCCCACCTGATCCAGACCGTGGCTCAGCCGGTATTCGGCCTGATTGTCTTCCCACTGAAGGCGGCTGTCGGCGGCGGTGAACGCCAGCTTGCTGCCCGCATCCTGACCCGCCAGCCAGGCAATGCGCCCCTGTTCGAGCCGATCCAGCACAAAGGTGTCATCCCCAAGGGTGGAGTCGCGCACCTCGGGCAACGCCTCGGCGGCATGGCCCAGCAGCAGCTGGTTGCGCAGGGGCACCATCTGATCGGAGTAGGAGACGAACATATCCTGCCAGCGGGAGGCACAGCCTCCCAGCAACAGCAGGGCGCCGCAGAGCAACAGGGCGCTGCGGCAGGTTGAGGCGTGGCGATTCATTACAGGCTGAGCAGCGGTCCCAGCGGCTGGCCACCGACCAGATGCATGTGGATGTGGTAGACCTCCTGCCCGCCGTGGCGGTTGCAGTTCATGATGAGGCGGTAGCCATCTTCGGCGATGCCCGCCTCGCTTGCCAGCTTGCGGGCCACGGTGAACATCCGGCCAAGGGCCAGTTCATGTTCGGCTTCCACGTCATTAACGGTGGGGATCAGCACATTGGGGATGATCAGAATATGGGTTTTGGCCTTGGGCTGGATATCCCGGAATGCGGTGACCAGATCGTCTTGATAAAGGATGTCGGCGGGGATCTCTTTACGGATGATTTTGCTGAAAATGGTTTCTTGCGCCATGGCTAACTCCCTTATATGAAACAGAAAATTGAACTAGAACCCCAAGCGGCTCCCGAAAGGGGGGCGAGCAGCACGCCAAGTGTGACACAAGCCGACATTTGACACAGCTGATGTCCCATTCCCTTCAGTTATTGTTAAAAATACCGATAGCCAGAGGGACGTCATCTGCAGCGCCTGTTCAGGGTGGTCTGCAGGGTATCAAAAGGACGGGGTACTCAGGCAAGGGACTTTTGCATATACAGCGGGACAATAATGAAACAAACAATGTCGGATCTCTCCATCTTGCAGCGAGTCTACCTTGGCTTCGCGATCCTGGTGGCCGTGATGGTGGCCAGTTCACTGCTCACATTTCGTAGTCAGGAGACTCTGGGGAACGCACTGGAGCAGGTTACCCAGCAGTCTATGCCGCTGGTGATTGCCAGCAGCCAGACCCAGATCACCCTGCTCAGCGCCAACAAGTGGCTGGGGGATGTGCTCACCGAGCAGGATCCCAAACAGCTGCCGGCCGAAGTGGCCGAACTGAAACAGGCCAAGGCTGCGGTGGGCAACAGCCTTGACGTCTTGCGCCAGCAGGTGGCCCATCACCCCGAACTGCAAGGGGAGATGAGCAGCCTCAGCCAGCAGGTCGACAGCTACCTGCAACTGACCGATACCCTGCCCGGCGAACACGAGGCGCTGCTCACTCGGCTGCACAAGGTCAATCTGGCCAAGGGGCAGTTTCAGGTCAGTCTGCCCCAGTTCAAGAAGAGTCTGGGTGACATGATGGTCACCATCGACGACAGCTTCATCAAGATGCTCTCCGAGACCCTGACCACCAAGCTTTCCGCTATCGAACTCTCCACCATGGACGCCCTCAATCAGACCATTCCGGCCCCCATCGAAGGGGCGCTCAAGCGCAACAAGATGCAGATCGAGGGGTTCAACAGTACCATCAAGGATCTGCAGGGGGAGCTGAAGAACTTCGAGAACGACATGGGCCACTATGTTCACGGCTTCGTGCGCGACACCACCGCAAGCGAAGGCGTGCTCTCCCAGTATCTGGCGCTGATGAAGCAGCAGGAGCAGATGCGGGAGAAGAGCAAGCAGGCGAGTGCGCTCATCGTGGCAATTCAGGATCAGCTTGAGCGGATCACCGCTCAGAGCCAGCAACTGATGAACCAGAGCATTCAGCATGCCAAAGCTGCACAGAGCCAGAGCACCCTGACTCAGGGAGCCAGCATAGCGGTCGCCATCCTGATTGCCATGCTGGTGGCATATACCCTGGGCAAGGCCATTCGCCGTCCGCTCAGGGAGTTGCTGCGGGTGCTGACCGAAGTAACTCAGGGCGACATGACCCAGCGCATCGGTTTTCAGAGCAAGAACGAATTTGGCCAGCTGGGCAGCCAGATCAACCTGCTGATTGCCCAGATGGGGGAGGTGCTGGCGCAGCTTTCACAAGCGTCGGCCCAGCTTAACGATGCCGCCCACGGCAATCGCCACACCACCGAATCAGTGCGGGCGGATCTGGAGAAACAGCGGCAGGAGACCGCCTCGGTCGCCGCCGCCATGACCCAGATGGAGGCCTCGGTGCGGGAGGTGGCGCAGGCTGCCAACCAGACTCTGGAGCGGGTGCAGGATGTGGAGAAGGCCTCCGAGATGGGACGCAAGGTGATGGCAGGCAATATCACCACCACTCATCAACTGGCGGGCAAGCTGCAACAGACCGGCAAGGTGATCGGTGATGTGAGCGCCATGAGCAGCCAGATCGGCAATATCCTCGATGTCATTCGCGGCATTGCCGAGCAGACCAACCTGCTGGCCCTCAACGCCGCCATCGAAGCGGCGCGGGCCGGCGAGCAGGGGCGCGGATTTGCGGTTGTGGCGGATGAGGTGCGCAGTCTGGCGGGCCGCACCGCCCAGTCCACCAGCGAAATCCAGACCATGATCGAGAACCTGCAGCAGGGGGTAGCCAAGGCGGTGACCGTGATGCAGGAGTGCTCTCGCGAGATGGACAGCTGCGTGGATCAGAGCTCTCACGCCAACAACGCCATGGAGGAGGTGCAGGGGATTGTGGTGCTGATCAGCGACATGTCGAGCCAGATCGCCTCTGCCGCCGAGCAGCAACAGGCCACCAGCGCCGATATCGCCACCAACCTCAACCGCATCTCCGATATCTCGGATCTCAACTATCAGGGGATTGAGCGGGTAGCCGAGACCAGCCAGCAGCTGGACTCCCTCGCCGAGCAGCAGGAGAGCCTGGTCAAGCGCTTCCGCCTCAGCGCCTGATGGTCGAGAGTTGAAACAACAAGGCCCCGCAGATGCGGGGCCTTCTCTTTATTACGGTAGTGACAAGGGGATCAGGCGTAGGCAATCGCACCCTTGCCGACCCCTTCATAGGCGACAATCTTGACGAACTTGTCGCCCACCATCTTCTTCACTTCGCGAGCAATGTAGCAGGCCAGCAGCTCGACCGTGGTGTCGGTGTCGATCATCTCCACCTCGGCGGTGGGGATGGCCAGCTGGAACAGCCCTTGCGGCGCCACATATTTGAAGCCGCAGTGATGCTCGCCAAGCTGGGCATTGGCGCGAGGGCTCAAAGCGAGCTCGGTGAGCGCCACTTTGTCCTCCTCGGTGCCGAGGTAGATATCGCCCCAGCGCTCGGCCCAGTTGAGCTCAAGCTCCTGGTCGCGCTCGCCATCGACGTGGATCTCGATAGGAGAGCGGTGGCCGTGGGCGATGCGCTGGCAGTTGCCATCGTGCTTTTTCAGGCCGTGGCTGTAGTGGTAGAAGGCACCGGTGATCGCTTCCTGACGCAGAGTCAGGGAGAGATCCTTGATATTACCCGGCAGCCGTTTGGCCAGTACCGCCAGCAGGTAGCGGGTCACCGACTCTTTATCAACTTGTGGTGCCGGGATAAAGGCGAAGCCCTGGGATGGGCAGCGCAGATGGATGGAGCGACCCGGGCGCAGCAGATCCACTGTGCTTTCGTCACCATCCAGTGTCTCGACGTGGATCAGCGGGCACTCGGTCGGCACCAGCAGCTTGTGGTCCACCTCTTCATCGATGATCGACTTGATCAGCTTCTTTACCCGGCCAAAGTCCAGCAGCATGCTCATTTCGTTGAGCTCACCGCTCATTTCGATATCTACCAGCCAGCTCTCGCCCACCATGCCGCGGCGTTCGCACAGGTAGCTGGAGTCGATCACGGTCAAATCTCTTACAAATAACTTCATCAGTCAGGCCTTGCTACAGAGAAAGGGCAGTTTTGCGCTATTATGACCCGCGATTATCGGCAAAGGAACTGGAACCCCCCATGAACAAACTGCTTATCAAAAATGCCACCCTGGTCAACGAAGGCCGCATCTATGCCTCCGATGTGTTGATCGAGGGGGAACGGATTGCCCGCATTGCCCCGGACATCGAGGCGCCCGATGCGCTGGTTATCGATGCGGCAGGTCGCCACCTTATCCCCGGAATGATCGATGATCAGGTCCACTTCCGGGAGCCGGGGCTGACCCACAAGGGGACCATCGCCAGTGAATCCCGGGCCGCCGTCGCCGGTGGTACCACCAGTTTCATGGAAATGCCCAACGTCAATCCCCAGACCACCACCCTCGACGCCCTCGAAGCCAAATACCAGATCGCCGCCAACTCCTCCGTCGCCAACTACAGCTTCTATCTCGGCGCCACCAACGACAACCTTGAAGAGATCAAGCGTCTCGACCCCAAGCAGTCCTGCGGTGTCAAGGTGTTTATGGGCTCCTCGACCGGCAACATGCTGGTGGACAATCAGGAGACCCTGGCGGCCATCTTCCGCGAAAGTCCGGTGATGATCGTGACCCACTGCGAAGACACCCCGACCATCGCCAAGGCGGAAGAGGCGGCACGGGCCAAGTGGGGCGAGAATGTGCCGATGGGCGAGCATGGCCGCATTCGCAGCGACGAAGCGTGCTACAAATCCTCCAGCATGGCGGTGGCGTTGGCCAAGCAGTACGGTGCCAAGCTGCACGTGCTGCATCTGACCTCGGCCAAGGAGCTGTCGCTCTTTACCGCCAGCCATGACCTGAGCGAGCTGAAGGACAAGAACATCACCGCCGAGGTGTGTGTGCACCACCTCTTCTTCAATGAAGCCGATTACGAAACCCAGGGCAGCCTGATCAAGTGCAACCCTGCGGTGAAGAGTGCCGCCGACCAGCAGGCGCTGCTGGATGCGGTACGCAACGATGTGCTCGACATCATCGCCACCGACCACGCGCCCCACACCTGGGAAGAGAAGCAGAACAGCTACTTCAAGGCGCCGTCCGGCGTACCGTTGGTGCAGCACTCTTTGCAGGCGCTGCTGGAGCTCTATCACAACGGCGTGTTTACCCTGGAGACTATCGTCAAGAAGACCTCCCACGCGGTAGCTGAGCGTTTTCAGGTACAAGATCGCGGTTATATTCGCGAGGGGTATTTCGCCGATCTGGTGCTGCTGGATCTGGGCAAGCCCTATGTGGTCAACGATGACAACATCCTCTACCACTGTGGCTGGTCGCCCTTCAACGGCTACCGCTTCCACAGCACGGTGGAAATGACGCTGGTGAACGGCCAGATCGCCTGGCAAAACGGGCAGGTGACTGACCAGATCCTGGGCAAGCGGCTGACCTTTAACCGCTGATTGTTCGCAAAGCAGGCGAACGCACCGTGGCCGAGGAATTGGCGGCGTTTCCCTGTTGACAGGGCAGGGTCATCTCCATAAACTCTGCCCCCGTCAGCCGAGCTGACTCCGTCGGTGTGTAGCGCAGCCAGGTAGCGCATCTGCATGGGGTGTAGAGGGTCGGAGGTTCGAATCCTCTCACACCGACCAAATTCCCCGGTAAAGGCCTTGTCAAACGACAAGGCCTTTTCTTTTGCCTGCGATTTGCCGCACAGGCGCGAAGCCAGTGGTGATGCGTGCCGGTCGATGTTGGCGTGAGTCGATTGTGCAGCCACCGCGCTTTATGGTGTAGTAACAACACTGTTGCTCATTTGCCTGGCGAGGCCTCTCGTGTCTGCATCCGTATCCAAGCCCTGTTGTCTGCTGATGCTCACCCTGCTGCTGGTGGGCTGCGCCACCCCTTACGAGAGTGAAAAGTCATTCTGGAACGGCCAGACCGGTTTCTCCCAGACCCGGCTTGGCCCGGACAAGTGGCAACTGGAGTTTGTCGGCAACGATCTGGTGGACAGGGAGACCGCCCGCAAATATGTGCTCAAGCGGGCAGGGGAGCTGGCACTGGCAGAGGGTTACTCCTGGCTCAAGGTCGATGAGCTGACCATTAACCGCGATGCCGTCAGGGTGACCCCATCACGGCCGATCTTCGGCTTTGACGAGGATGAACCTGATCTCTTTATGGCCCAGATGCAGGTGCAGCATACCATCTCGGCGCTGCTCACTTTTCGCCTGTTGCCACGGGCACTCGATGAGCGAACTCTGAATGCGAAATATCTCGCCGAAATCAAAATAAACAGTGATTAATATTGGTGATTTGCAAGATCCATATCACATGCACCTAATGGCAGGATAAAATTCTGGATAAAGCCTCTAGATTTACCCCCTGCTTTTAGGCATTCTCCCAGCATACCAGCCGCCAGGAATCAACGGCTCGGATCACAAAAACGGACTGTAGTGGCTCCCACGCCACTGTTTACGGCTTGCACCAATCAAAACCGGGACTCCCCCATGAAAATGAATAAACTGACGGTCGCCATCCTCATCTCCATGATGTTTGGTATCCTCACCGGCCAGGGCTATCGGATGTTTGCCGCAGATCAGGCTGCGGATTTTGCCAATAACATCACGATCCTGACCGATATCTTCCTGCGACTGATCAAGATGATCATCGCTCCCCTGGTCTTCACTACCCTGGTGGTCGGTATCGCCAAGATGGGCGACACCCGCACCGTGGGTCGTATCGGTGCCAAGACCCTCGGCTGGTTCATGCTGGCCTCCCTGATGTCCCTGAGCCTGGGTCTGGTGATGGTGACCCTGATGCAGCCGGGTGTGGGTCTTTCACTATCCCTGCCCAATGACACCGCCAGCTCGGGCATTGCTGCCGGTGCCATTACCCTGAAAGATTTTGTGACCCACGCCATCCCCAAGAGCGTGGTCGAGGCGATGGCCACCAACGAGATCCTGCAGATCGTGGTCTTCTCCCTCTTCTTCGGTCTGGCTGCCGCCGCGCTCGGCGATCTGGCCAAGCCGGTGGTGGTGCTGATGGCCAGCGCTGCCGAGATCATGCTGAAAGTGACCGGTTATGTGATGAACTTTGCGCCGTTCGCGGTGTTTGGCGCCATCGCCGCCATGGTGGCCAAAGAGGGGCTGGGTATTCTGGTTACCTACGGCAGCTTTATGGCCCAGTTCTATATCGCGCTGGCCTGTCTCTGGCTGCTGCTGATCGCCATGGGTAGCGTCTTCCTGCGTGGTCGCGTCATCAAGCTGCTGGCGATGATCCGCGAGCCGATCCTGCTTGCCTTCTCGACTGCCAGCTCCGAAGCGGCCTATCCGAAGACCCTGGATCGTCTGGAGAAGTTCGGTTGTGACAAGCGCATCGCCAGCTTCGTGCTGCCGATGGGTTACTCCTTCAACCTCGACGGCTCCATGATGTACTGCACCTTCGCGGTGATGTTCATTGCCCAGGCGTATGGCATCGAGCTCTCCATGGCCCAGCAGATCACCATGCTGCTGCTGCTGATGGTCACCTCCAAGGGGATGGCCGGGGTACCGCGCGCCTCTCTGGTGGTGATTGCCGCCACCCTGAACCAGTTCCATATTCCGGAAGCTGGCATTCTGCTGCTGCTGGGGATCGATCACTTCCTCGACATGGGCCGCTCTGCCACCAACGTGCTGGGCAACGCCATCGCCGCCAGTGTGGTGGCCAAGACCGAAGACAGTCTGGGTGAAACCGTCGCGCTGGGCGAGAGTGAGCCAGCCAAAGCCTGATCACAACGCCATGAGCCATAAACAACAACGGCCCGCCAATGCGGGCCGTTGTTGTTTATGGCTCGTCTACACTGCTAGATAGTTTTCATCTGGAGTGTACGGTTATGAACATTGCTCGTCGGCTTCAACTGATAGCGCTGCTCGTTATGCTGGCGCTTGTTTTCCTCAGCTGGTTCAGTATCAACCGCCTTGGGGCTGGCAATCGAGACTTGAGCTATGTGACGGACAATACGGTGCCCAGTATTGCGCTGATCAAGGAGGTGCAGGCTGCGTTTTATGAGCTGCACTCCCGGGTTCAAAGCCATATCCTCAACACCGACAATGACAAGATGCAGCAGATAGAAGCCGATATTGCCGAGCATCGCAAACAGATCAATTCGCAACTGGAGAAATATAAAGCAGAGATGCTCTCCAATGACGAAGACCGGCGCCTGACCGACGATGATCAGCGCATTATCGCGCAATATTATCAGGAGATAGACAAGGTTCTGCAGCTCTCCAGACAAAACAAGAACGATGAAGCGCGAGACATGCTGGCGGGAGAAGCCACCAGAGTGTTCCAGCAGTTTGCCAAGGCAATCGAGCTTCATGTCAACTTCAATATGGATTTGGGACTGGCGCTCAAGAAGCAGGGCCAGGAGAATTATGACAACAGCCTGCAAACCCTGTTGTTTATCGCCGGTGGTGCCACCGTACTGACGATGGGGCTGTTTGTCTGGTTGTTCAATCAGGTGGCCAATCCCCTTCGCACCGCCATGGATACCCTGACCCGGATCCAGCGCGACCTCAACTTTACCCTGAGAGCAGATGTGAAACAGCAGGATGAGATTGGTCTGACCCTCAATGCGGTCAACCGGCTGCTCGATACGCTGCAACAGACATTTACCGAATTTTCCGTCGGCAGCTTGCAGATCAAGAGCACTGCTGAATCCCTCTCTCAGGCAGCGCAACACCTGGCCAGCTCGGCCAATCAGGCCAATGATGCCACCAGTCTGATAGCCGCCGGTGTGGAAGAGATGACGGTCAGCATCACAGATATCTCCCAGCGTACTCAGGAGACGAGCCGCATCACCAACGAGTCGGGGCAACTGGCGACCGAAGGGGGTCGGACCATCGAGCGCACCGTCCATGCCATCAACGAGATAGCCGACTCGATCCGGCAGGCCTCAGCCGAGGTCATTGCGCTGGGTGAGGGTATTTCGCGCATTGGCGGTGTGGTCAACGTGATCCGTGATGTCGCGGGGCAGACCAACTTGCTGGCCTTGAACGCGGCCATTGAAGCGGCGAGGGCCGGGGAGTCCGGCCGTGGCTTTGCGGTAGTGGCGGATGAGGTGCGCAAACTGGCGGAGCGGACGGCGCAATCCACCCAGGAGATCTCCGCCACCGTAGAGGCGATCCAGCAGGAGTCGAACAATACGGTCTCCCGCATGCATCTGGTGGAGGAGAAGGTGAGCCAGGGGGTCACCATGGCGACCGAGAGTGGCGCCATTATTGCCGAAATCCGCAGTGCATCGCACCGGGTGATGGAGCAGGTGGGCGAGATCACCAATGCCATCCGCGAGCAGAGCTCGGCCGCCGAGTCGATTGCTCATCAGGTGGAGCAGATTGCTCAGGTCGTGCAGCAAACCAGCAGCACAGCGGAAGAGACCTCAGCCGCCGCCGAGGAGCTCAATGTCACCACAGAGAGCATCCACCAGCAGATATCCCGCTACCGCATTCAGTAACGCCGACGGTTGTTATCCATCTGCTATCCCCGCCAGCTGGCGGGGATTTTTTATATGGCTTGCTTAGAAGCCTGAGCCCGGTTGCTGCAAAAATGCCGCCTCTTCCGGTGTGCTGGTGCGACCGAGTATGTCGTTGCGGTGGGGGAAGCGGCCAAAGCGTTCGATGATCACCTGATGGCGGCGGGCAAAGTCGGCAAATTCGGCAAAGGTCGCCTGCGCCGGTGTGCCAGCCTGCTCGGCAGCGAGTGCCTCGAACAGCGCCACACTTCGGGCCTGTTGTTCGCGGGATTCGGCATGCTCTAGCGGCAGATAGAAGAAGACCCGCTCCAGTGGCGAGAGGGATTTGTCAGCCCCGATGGACAGCCCTTTCAGGCAGAGATCCCTTGCCAGCGCATCCTGGGCAAAGGCCGCAGGCGTGCCGCGATGGATATTGCGCGGCAGTTGGTCGAGCAGCAGGATCAGCGCCAGCCGACCGCTGGGGAGATCGGCCCAGTGGGCGAGGCTGCCCTTGGCTGCGGCCTCTGCCAGCTCGCCAAAGCGGCTGGCCAGCAGGGCATCCGTTTCGCTGCTTTTTCCCCACCAGAGCGGGGCTTGCCGTGTGGCCCGCAGGACGTCATCGGCTTCGTCGCCAAACCAGAGAGCGAGCAGAGGTTGCCAGGGTTGCATGGGAACTCCTTGAGGTGATTCAGAGGGAACCAGGAACAAATGGCTCAGGGGTGCTGCCGAAACGGCGGCTTCTCGTTACACTGTGCCATCTTTTGCCAGAAAGACGTAACCCCCCGATGGCGAGCGCCGAATTCTTGGCTCGGCCGATGATGGCCTGCGATCGCCATGAGGTGGTCCTGTTGACCTTGGTGGTTATCGGGACGTAAACCCCTCTCCCGGGGTTGTTCTCATTGATATAAGGAATCTCTGATATGGCCGGAACCAGTTTGTTAGCCCTGCTCGACGATATCGCCAGCGTGCTCGATGACGTGGCGCTGATGACCAAGGTCGTGGTGAACAAGCGCGAGACATTTTTCGGGAAGACGTTTCTCACTGATATAAGGGATCTTTGATATGGCTGGAACCAGTTTGTTGGCCCTGCTCGACGATATCGCCAGCGTGCTTGATGACGTGGCGCTGATGACCAAGATGGCGGCGAAGAAGACCGCTGGGGTGTTGGGGGATGATCTGGCCCTCAACGCGGAGCAGGTTTCCGGGGTGCGCGCCGAGCGGGAGCTGCCGGTGGTATGGGCGGTGGCCAAGGGGTCATTTCGCAACAAGCTGATTCTGGTGCCTGCCGCCATCGCCATCAGTGCCCTGGTGCCCTGGCTTATCACGCCGCTCTTGATGCTGGGAGGCGCCTACCTCTGCTTTGAGGGGGCCGAGAAGCTGGCCCACAAGTTCCTGCCTCATGAAGTGAGCGAGGGTGAGGCACACACTGCTCCTATTCCCGATGATCTGGTGGCCTTCGAGCAGCAGAAGGTGAAGGGAGCGATCCGCACCGATTTTATTCTCTCTGCCGAGATCATCGTCATCGCCCTTGGCACGGTACAGGGTGCAAGCCTCGCGCTGCAGCTCTCGGTGGTGGCTGGCATCGCCCTGCTGATGACCATCGGGGTCTATGGGTTGGTGGGGCTGATCGTCAAGCTCGATGACATCGGTCTGCATCTGCTGCAAAAGCCCGATGGCAGCGCCCTGCGCCGCGCGGTGGGGCAGGGACTGCTGGTGACGGCTCCTCGTCTGATGCACCTGCTGGCACTGGTCGGCACCATCGCCATGTTTATGGTGGGCGGCGGCATTCTGGTGCATGGCTGGCCCTTTGCTCATCACCTGATTGAAGGCGCAGCCGCTGATGTTGCCACCCTGCCCACAGTAGGGGCCGTACTGGCGGCGGTGACGCCGCCCCTGCTCAACGCCGTGGCCGGTGTGGTGGCGGGTCTGCTGCTGGTTGCCGTGATGACGCTGGTGAGCCGTCTTGCCCCGGCCAAGGGATAAGCGAGCTTGCGGGCCATTTTCTCTTTTTCCTCTCTTCATTTTTTGGCCTTCGGGTTGCCCGGTCTCTGACTTGCTGCCCGCAGGTCTGTTGCGCCTCCCGATAAAGGCCTTTGCGAGAAGTTATGTATCAACAACAGTGGAATAACGACCATATCTACCCGGGCCTCGACAGCCCCGAGCTGGAAGCGGACATGCGCGCAGCCCGCCACGCGCTGGAAGAGCTGGCCAGCTATATGGCGGATCTGGACGGGGTGCGTGACGATGACGCAGCGCAGCTGGATTTCTTGCGGGAAGTGCGGCTGCGCGCCCGTGATATTCGCCATATCGGCTGGAACGTCGCCATTCTGGCCGCTTGCCGCGGCAGTCAGGATGCGCGGGATCCGCAGGCCAAACAGCTGGCGTCCCGTGCCCGCGCCCTTAATGCCGATCTGTTCAAGACGTTGGCGCCGGTGGAAGATCTGATGCTGGCGTTGCCGGAAGAGGAATTCGCCGCGCTGATGGTGGATCCCCTGCTCGGCGAGGAGGCGTACCGCCTGCGCCACGAGCGTCGTTTGCAGGATCAGCGCCTGCCGGTGGCGGCGGAGCAACTGGTGATCGGTCTGGGCACCGATGGCCTGCACGCTTGGGGCAACCTCTACAACGATCTGGTGGGCAAGATCCGCTTGACCATTGATGGCCGCGAGATGGGGCTGGCCGAGGCGAGCAATCTGCTCTTCAGCCCGGTGCGGGCATTGCGTCTTGAGGCGTTTGATGCCATCAGTGCTGGCTGGGAAGATGAGCAGGAGACGGTCGCCGCCATCCTCAATGCCATCAACGGCTGGCGGCTGGAGCTGGCCCGTCAGCGTGGTAATACCCGAGTGCTCGATGCGCTGGATCTCTCCTGCCACCAGAGCCATATCAAGCGTGCCACCCTCGATGCCCTGATGAGCGAAACCTGGCGAGCCCGTGGGTTGGGCCAGCGTGCGCTGGAGCTGATGGCCGAGCGCCTTGGTCTCGACGATCTGGGGCCGGAGGATCTCTTTGCGCCGCCGCCTGCTTCCAGCAGCCGCGACATTCCTTTTGATGAGGCGATCGAGTTGATTGCCGATGCCTTTAGCCGTTTCGATCCCGAGATGGGGGCGTTTGCCCGTATGATGGCCGAGAAGGGGTGGATTGATGCGGCGCCCACGCCAAATCGCCGCACCGGTGCCTACTGCACCAAGTTTGCCGAACCGGTCGAGCCGCGGGTCTTCGTCACCTATGCCGGCACTATGGACAATGTCATTACGCTGGCCCATGAGCTGGGTCACGCTTGGCACAACTGGGTGATCCGCGATCTGCCGATGAGTCAGCGCAGCTACCCCATGACGCTGGCGGAGACCGCCTCCATCTTTGCCGAAACCCTGGTGCGAAGCGCCCTGTTCGAGCAGGCGCAAAGCCCGGAAGAGCAGCTGGCCATCGCCTGGGCGGAGGCGGATGGCGCAGCCACCTTCCTGGTCAATATTCCGGCCCGCTTCGATTTCGAGCGGGCGCTGGTGGCCGAGCGGGCGCAGGGGTATGTGTCGGCAGAGCGACTCAAGACGCTGACTGACGAGGCGTGGGGACGCTGGTATGAGGGGAGCCTGACCCGCTATCACCCCATGTTCTGGGCGGCCAAGGCGCACTTCTCCATCGCGGGGCTGGGCTTTTACAACTATCCCTATCTGTTCGGTTATCTGTTCAGCCTCGGGGTCTATCAGCAGTTGATGAGCCGCAAGGCGGCGGGGGAAGAGGGCATTGCAGAGGCCTATCGTGCCTTGTTGCGCGATACCGGCCGGATGAGCGCCGAAGATCTGGTAGCCAAGCATCTGGGGCAGGATATCCGTGAGGCCGCCTTCTGGCAGGGGAGTCTGGCACAAGTAGCGCAGGCGGTAGAGCGCTTCACGCAGTTGCCTGCCTGATTGGGTCAGCGGTGATATGAACAACAGGCCCCCGGACAGTCTCGCTGTCCGGGGGCCTGTTTGTTATGCCTGCTCTTGCTGCGGTTTGATGGGGCCAACGAACAGGGGGCGGGTCTGGTGAGTCAGATCCGGCTGATAGCCGTTGAAGAAGAGGTTGAGCAGCACCGAGCTGATGGTGGCCAGCAGGATACCGCTATGAAAAAGCGGTTGTAGCTGCGCCGGAAGCTGCTGGAAAAAATTCCCGGAGACCGTCGGGATCATGCCAATTCCGAGACTGATGGCGACGATATAAAGATTGTGACGGTTGCCGCTGTAATCGGTGCGCGCCAGGATACGAATGCCCGTGGCCAGCACCATGCCGAACATCACGATACCGGCGCCCCCCAACACGAAGGGCGGGATGGAGGCGACCAGCACCGACATCTTGGGGATAAGGCCAAAGGCGAGCAGGATCCCCCCCGACATCACGCAGACCCAGCGACTCGATACCCCGGTCACGCTCACCAGACCGATATTCTGGGAGAAGGAGGTGTGGGGGAAGCTGTTGAATATCCCACCAATAATGGTGCCGATGCCATCCACCCGCAGCCCGCGCACGATATCACCGCGCCTGGCCGGATGGCCGACGATGTCGCCAAGGGCCAGAAACATCCCCATCGACTCGATAAAGGTGATGAGCATGATCACCGTCAGGGTGGCGATGGAGATGGGATCGAAAGTGGGCCAGCCGAAGGCGAAGGGCACTATGGGGGCAAACCAGGCTGCCTCGCCGAGGCCATCGAGGCTCACTTCACCCATGGCGATGGCCACCGCGAAACCGAAGATGATCCCGAGCAGCACCGAGATATTGCTGAAAAAGCCCTTGGTGAAGCGGGTCACCAGCAGGATAAAGACGAGCACCAGAAAGCTGGTGCCGATATAGCGCAGGCTGCCATATTCCGGATTACCCTTGCCCCCCGCCATCCAGTCGATCCCCACCTGCATGATGCTGATCCCGATGGAGGTGATAACCACCCCGGTGACGACGGTGGGGAAGAGCGGCATCAGCCTACCTATCAGCGGCACCAGCAGGGTCGAGATGATACCGGCGGCAATGGTGGCGCCGAAGATGCCCGTCAGCCCCAGATCCGGGTTGGCTCCGATGGCCAGCATCGGCATCACGGCGGCAAAGGTGACCGACATGATGACCGGCAGCCGGATCCCGGCAAAGCGGCCAATCCCGACACATTGCAGCAGGGTGACGATGCCGCAGCAGAAGAGATCCGAACTGATAAGGTAGGAGATTTGATCCTTGGGCAGCCCCAGACTGCCGCCAATCACCAATGGCACCGCCACGGCGCCGGCGTACATCACCAGCACATGTTGCAGGCCCAGGGTAAATAGTTGGCCCATGGGGAGCATGCGCTCCACTTCATCCACCGGGCGCTTGCGCGCACCCGCTCGGGGGGAGGGGGGATTGGTCTCGTTCATGAACAGATCACTCCTTGAAGCCCGCGCAACTGCTACAGGCAAGATAGTGAAAGCCGCAGCTTTCCCGGTCATTGATCTCGTGTATTGGCAGAGGTGCCAGATCCCTCGGCAGTAGTGAGAGGGATCCGGTGCAGCACGGGTCAGTGCACAAAACATGCACAACGCCGCTCACGAGAGAAAACGTTTGGCGATAACGCCTTGTTTTTGCAGGATGAGTCACATACCGGCCAGATATGTGTCCGGCTGCTGGCAGGGGAAGGAGGTGGGGGCATCTCAGATTGGTAAGGGGTTTATCATTATCGGTCTGGCGATCTCACTTTGATAGCCGGGCACCATAACGTTGTTCGCAATGCGCCCCTCTGCATGTGACGGCGCTCGCGGGCCGCAGGGCGCAATCGGGGGCGGGGGCGTGATCCAAAGCAAGAAAGTTGGATGTTTTGGTGGCGCACGGGGCCGCCGCTGGGGTAGTTTCGATAAAACCGACACAGATCCTGAGGTCTTATCCATGATCATCTATCTGCATGGCTTTGATGCCACCAGCCCAGGCAATCACGAGAAAGTGCTGCAGTTGCAGTTTATTGATGATGATGTGCGTTTCGTGCACTACAGCACGGTTCACCCCCGTCATGATATGAGCCATCTGCTCAAGGAAGTGAAAAAACAGCTCGATATGAGTACCGATCCCAAACCGCTGATCTGCGGCGTGGGTCTTGGTGGCTACTGGAGCGAGCGGATCGGCTTTCTGTGCGGCATTCGCCAGGTGATCTTCAACCCCAACCTCCATCCGGAAGAGAACATGCAGGGCAAGATCGACCGGCCGGAAGAATATGACGATATCGGTACCAAGTGTGTAACTGAATTTCGTAAGAAAAATTCAGGAAACTGCCTGTGTATCCTTTCCGTTCAGGATGAAGTGCGCGATAATCGGGACACTGAACGTGAATTGAAGAACTATTACGACATCGTGTGGGATGAGCGCGAGACTCATAAGTTCAAAAATATCTCGCATCATCTGCAGCGGATGAAGGCCTTCAAAGAAGCCTGATCCATCACGTCGACCGATTTCGTTTTAGGGAGCCAATGGCTCCCTTTCGTTTTGAGGAACCGAGGAAAATCATCATGATGAATATTGTCGTTGTAGGCGGCGGCGCCGGTGGCCTGGAGCTGGCCACCAGTCTGGGTCGCAAGCTTGGCAAGAAGAACAAGGCCAAGATCACTCTGGTCGATCGCAACCGCACCCACCTGTGGAAACCCCTGCTGCACGAAGTGGCCACCGGCTCCATGGACGCGGGCATCGATGCTCTGAGCTACCAGTCTCACGCCAAGAACCACGGTTTCGACTTCCAGCTCGGCACCCTGACCGATATCAAGCGTGACGATAAGCGCATCGTGCTGGCCCCGATCCACGACGACAATGGCGACATCGTGGTCAACGAGCGCGAGCTGCCCTACGACTATCTGGTGATGGCCATCGGTTCTGTCTCCAACGACTTCAACACCAAGGGCATCAAGGATAACTGTATTTTCCTCGATAGCCCCTCCCAGGCGCACCGTTTCCACAACAGCATGATGAACCGCTTCCTGCAGTTTGCCACCGAATATAAGCCGGGCGACAAGGTGAAGATTGCTATTGTCGGCGGCGGCGCCACCGGCGTTGAGCTCTCTGCCGAGCTCTACAACGCGGTCGAGCAGCTCTACGCCTACGGCTTCAAGAACCTCACCACCGACAGCCTGAAGGTGACCCTGGTGGAAGCGGGCCCGCGCATTCTGCCGGCTCTGCCGGAGCGTATCAGCGGCGCCGCCCATCAGGAGCTGGTCAAGCTGGGTGTGGACGTGCGTACCGCCACCATGATCACCGAAGCGACTGCCGAAGGTCTGCACACCAAGGATGGCGAGCTGATTGAAGCTGACCTGATGGTGTGGGCGGCCGGCATCAAGGCGCCTGACTTTATGAAGGATATCGCCGGCCTTGAGACCAACCGCATCAACCAGCTGGTGGTGAAAGAGACTCTGCAGACTACCCGTGATGAGAACATCTTCGTTATCGGTGACTGCGCGGCCTGCCCGCAGCCGGATGGCAAGTTTGTGCCGCCGCGCGCCCAGTCTGCCCACCAGATGGCCAGCCAGGCATTCAAGAACATTCTGGCCAAGATGAATGGCGGCGAGATGAAGCCCTACCTCTACCACGACCACGGTTCGCTGGTCTCCCTCAGCCGCTTCTCCACCGTGGGCAGCCTGATGGGTAACCTGATGCGCGGCTCCATGATGGTGGAGGGCTACATCGCCCGTCTGGTCTACATATCCCTCTACCGGATGCACCAGATCGCCCTGCATGGCTATGTCAAGACCGGCCTCATCATGCTGGTGGGTCGCATCAACCGGGTACTGCGCCCGACCCTGAAGCTGCACTAAGCCAAGGTTTGACAGAATTCGGAATACCAAAAGGAGAGGCGATCGCCTCTCCTTTTTTATGGGCACAGATCAGGAAAGAGAGAGCTACTTGCCCAGATAGGTGCGGTCGAAGAAGGTATTGACCCAGTGAGGGCGGTAGATGGCCAGCACCGTCATCGCCATGCCGTTGAGCAGGGCTTCGGGGAACAGCAGCAGTGGCCAGATGGAGAGGTAATCTGCCGTGATGGTGTGCCAGGGGTAGCTGTCACTTAGCCCCATTAGCAACGCGCTGGCGGCCACCTTGACCGAGATGGTGATGGCGCCGCCGAGAAAGGCGGCAACGAAGATATAGACAAAGAGATGGCGCGGCAGCCAGGCCCAGCTGGCCAGAAACAGCAGCCAGCTGGTGGCTACCGGCAGGGCGATGCCAACCAGTGCCTGCCAGCCAAAATCGGCCAGATTGGTGACACCGAAGTAACCGAGCACCAGCAGGGTCAGGCAGGGGGCGAGCAGTGCCAGCCGCCAGCCAAGCAGCAGGGTGAGGGCGGTGAGCCCGAGAAAATGGACCTCCAGCCCCTCATGCAGACCGGCTCTTAGATACCAGAGCGGCACCAGCGCGATGGCACTCCCCAGCAGCAGGTGCTGATAGAGGGGGTTGTCATGGAGGGTCTGCCACAGGGAGCGGCGCAGGCTGAAGGCCAGCAGTACCAGCCAGATCAGGAGGGCGGCGAGTTGTCCTTCACTCATCTTGTCGTCCATTCATGCAGTAGAGTCCGGGCGGCCTTCCCGACCACCCATAGCAGAGCAGGCTGACGAGTCAGCCTGCTTTTACCATCAATATTTGACGTTGTTGTGGTACTTGCCGAGGATGCCCTTGACCCGTTCCATGGTCTCCTTGCTGGGGGGCTTGATCCCGCTCAGCTCGTACGGGTCTCCCAGCACGTCCCACTTGTGTTTGCCCAGCTCATGGTAGGGGAGCAGCTCCACCTTCTCCACGCTCTCGCCCAGCTCGGCGATAAATTGGCCCAGCCCTTCGGCGCTCTCGTCGTCGTCGCTCCAGGTCGGCACCACCACGTAGCGGATCCACATGGTCTTGCCTTTGGCTGCCAGATAGCGGGCAAACTCCAGGGTGTATCTGTTGCTGACATGGGTCAGCGGAATGTGTTTCTCGTCATTGATCTGTTTGATGTCGAGCAGCACCAGATCGGTCTGGTCGAGCAGCTTGTCTACCTGTTCGTCGAGATGGCGGACGAAGCCGTTGGTGTCGAGACAGGTGTGGATCCCTTTCTCTTTGCAGGCGGTAAAGAGTTCGGTAATGAAAGCGGGTTGCAGCATGGCTTCACCGCCGGACGCTGTCACGCCACCGCCGGAGGCATTCATGAAGTGGCGATAGCTGGTGATGTCACTCATCAACTCCGGTACGGTCACTTCGCGGCCACCTTCGGTATCCCAGGTATCGCGGTTGTGGCAGTACTTGCAGCGCATCAGGCAGCCTTGCATGAATACGATAAAGCGTATTCCCGGGCCATCGACAGTGCCGCAGGTTTCGACGGAATGGATCCGGCCAACGGTGCCGTGAGCTCCGGCTGGCTGGCTGATTTCAACGGCTGGGATCCGATTAATGACAGACATAAACAACTCCAACGATTCGAGCAGGCCGTTATTTTATTACATAAACCCCTATTGATCCTACACCTTTAGTCCGGCGCCCGGCTGCCAAGCAGCTGCTCCAGCCCCTTGACGGTGAGCGGCCGACTGGTGAGAAACCCTTGATAATGCTGGCATCCCAGCGCTTTGAGGATGGCCAGCTGCGCCTCCTCTTCCACCCCTTCGGCGGTGACGGTAAAACGGAAGACCTGGGCCAGATCGAGTATCGCCTTGACGATGGCCCTGTCCTGTTCGCTGTGTACCAGGGTCTGAATGAAGCTTCTGTCGAGCTTCACCTCGTCGGCGGGCAGATCCCGCAGATAGGCTAGCGACGAGTAGCCGGTACCGAAGTCATCGATGGAGATGAGGATGCCGAGCTCCTTGAGCTGGCGCATTCTGGCAATACTCTCCTGCCGATTCTCCAAGACTACCGATTCGGTCACCTCCAGCAGCAGGCGGGAAGGGGGCACACCGGTGTCGCGCAAGATGTACTCCACCTGTTGTACGAAGCCCTGAGTGTGGAACTGGCGAGCGCTGACGTTGACCGACAGATGGGGGATCTGCAGGCCACGGTTGAGCCAGAAGCTGTATTGGGCGCAGGCGGTCTTCATCACCCAGTAGCCGATTTCGAGGATCAGGCTGGTCTCTTCGGCGATGGGGATAAACTCCCCGGGGGGCACCATGGTGCCGTCGCTGCGCTGCCAGCGCAGCAGCGCCTCGATACCCGACAGCGAGCCATTGTCGACCCGGTATTGCGGTTGATAGTGGAGTTGCAGCTCGTGGTGACGCAGGGCATCGCGCAGCTCATTGGTGAGGGTCAGCCGGTTCTTCTCATGCTGGGCCATCGCCTCGGTAAAGAAGACGTAGTGGCCCTGACCGGCGCGCTTGGCCATGTGGGTCGCGGTGTCGGCCTGTTGCATCAGGACCAGATGATCCGTCTCGTTGCCGGAGAAGAGGCTGATCCCCACCGAGGCGCTGCAGTGCAGTTTGTGATCGCCGATGTCGAACGGGGTGCGAAACAGCCCCATCAGCTCGCGGGCGAAGTGCTCTGCCAGAATTTTGGCGGTGACTTCCCCTTGTCCCAGCTGGGTAAAGAGCAGGGCAAACTCATCCCCCGAGATGCGCGCCTGCACCAGATTGTCTTGGGGCAGCTCCCTGAAACGCTGCACCACGGCCTGCAGCAGCAGATCGCCGCAGGCGTGACCGAGGGAGTCGTTAATCGACTTGAAGTTGTCGAGATCCACCAGCAGCAGGGCGCCCCACTGGCCGTTGGGGGTGCTCAGGGTCTGCTGCAAAATATGGTTGAGGCTGCGGCGGTTGTGCAGACCGCAGAGATCGTCGTAGTAGGCCAGCAGCTCGATATGTCTGGCCGCCTCTTTCTCCTGGGTGATGTCGTAGAAGCTGCAGATAAAGTGGCTGAGCTCCCCCTGCTCATCCTTGACGCCGTTCACCATCAAGCGCACCGGAAAGAGGTGACCATCCTTGTGCAGGCAGCGCTCTTCCCCGAGCCAGAACTCCTGCTCGTTGACGGTGCGGCTGACATCTTCCTTGAGATGATCCCCGTAGTAGGTGGGGCGCAGCTTGCGAATGGAGTGACCGATCACCTCTACCTCGCCAAATCCGGTGATCCGGCTGAAGGAGTGGTTGACCTTGAGGATGATGCCGTTGTGATCCATCACGATCAGTCCATCGTGGGTATTGAAGGCCACCTCGGCTAGCCGCAGGGCATCGTCGGTGGCGAGGCGCTTGAGCTCGATGGCGGCCCGCTCGTGCTGGCTGCTCAACAGATCCAGAAGCTGTTCGGGCTCCTCAAGGGGGGTATCGAGCAGCAGGGTGATCTGGCCAATGGGGACGCCGCTCTGGCCATGGAGCGGAATGCCGATGTAGGCGCTGGCATTGAGGGCAAGCAGCCGGGTCGCCTTGGGATAGCGCACGGGCAGATCTTCCACATAGATGGCCTGACCGTGCTGGAACAGCTCCTGAGCGGGGCCGGGGTCGAGCTGGATGGGCTTGAGGGTGGAGCAGATCTCCTCGTTGATGACGCAGCGGGGGATGATCCAGAGATCCTGACCGCGGGGCTGGAACTCGCCGATCCAGCCCACCCGGGCACCGCTGGCGCTCATGGCCCAGCTTACCAGCGTCTTGCAGTAGTCGATGCCGGTCTGCTGGTGCAGTTCGGGCGGGAGGGCCAGCTCGGCGCGGTGCTCTTCCGGTTGCGGTTGCCAGTGGCCGAGCAGCTGGGCGCTGCTGCGCACCAGCTGCAACATCTCCTCGCTAAGCGGGGTGGGATCGAGATACTCCAGACTCAGCACCCCGAACAGCTTGTCCTGCTCCAGCAGGGCACCATCAAGGCGTGAGCGCACACCTGCACTGGTCAGATAGAGGTGATTGCTCAGCATCGGCTGGTGGGCCGCTTCCGAGAAGCTCAACGCTTTGCGGGTACGCAGGGCGCGGATATAGCGGCTGTCGCCACGAATGGGGTAGAGCGCCTCGACCCCCAGGGTGAACACAGGGGTGAGCTGCTCGCTGCCGAGATCGCCGTTGGCCTGATAGTGCCAGAGGATGAGCCGATCGGCCCCCAAGCTCTCTTTAAGGGCCTCGAGCAGGGGCGCATACTGTTGCTGGCTCGCCATCTGGCTGAGGCGCGGCAGTTGCAATGCCAGATCGGCGATGGGCTCCTGACGAAGGTTCTGCAGACAGATGAGCCAGAAGCCATCCTGCTCGTGGGCGAGGGCGATATGCCACAACTGGCTGGCAAAGCGCACTGTGATCTTGCCGCCATGGCCGTTGGCCAGCAGTTGTTCGATGGGCAGGCGCAGGGCATCGGGCAGTTGGGCAGGCCAGGGGGCGCGCGGTTCGTCGAGCCAGTAGAGCGGGGTTTGCATCACGTCGGTCAGGGCGACCAGCCGTTGACTGCGCAGATCCAGACGGAAAAAGAGAGGCGTCTGGAGGGCAGGAGGAAGATGACTGAGTGCGGTAGACGACATGAACAAACAACATCCTGTTAAGCAACCGTCGGGGTTGCAAGAATACTGCAAAATGGTGTGAAACAAAATTTCATTGAATTCTAAATTAGAAAAGCCTAATTTATTGCCCATTATCATGTATGAGGAGTCTTGCAGATGAAACGGATCCTGATTATCGGTGGTGTCGCGGGGGGCGCATCGGCGGCGGCTCGTGCTCGTCGTTTGAGTGAAGAGGCAGAGATCGTGATGTTCGAGCGGGGCGAGTTTGTCAGCTTCGCCAACTGCGGTCTGCCCTATCACATCGGGGGCGATATCCCCGACCGGGATGCCTTGTTGCTGCAGACTCCCCAGAGTTTCAAGCGCCGTTTCAACGTCGATGTGCGGGTCTTCCACGATGTGATTGAGATCGACAAGGCGGGCAAGACCTTGCTGGTGCGCAACCTGCAAACCGGTGAAGAGCAGCGCGAGCATTACGATGTGCTGCTGCTGAGCCCGGGGGCGGCGCCGATCCGTCCTCCCTTCCCCGGTATCGACAGCCCCCATGTTTATACCCTGCGCAACATCCCGGACATGGATCGCATTCTGGCGGCCCTGCATCACGATCAGCCGCGCCACGTCACTGTGGTGGGCGGCGGCTTTATCGGGCTGGAAATGATGGAGGCGCTGCATCAGCGCAAGCTGGATGTCACCCTGCTGGAGCTGGCCGATCAGGTGATGGCGCCGGTGGACAAGGAGATGGCCAACATGCTCCATGCCCGCATCCGGGAAGAGGGGATTGACCTGCGCCTGCGCACCGGCCTCACCGCCATCGAGAGTCTGGATCTGCCAGCCGAGAAGACCTCCGCCGTGCCGACCGCCAAAAGCGGTGGCCTGCGCCTGACCCTCAATGACGGTTCTCACCTCGACACCGGCCTGCTGATCCTCGCCATCGGCGTCAAGCCGGAAACTCTGCTCGCCGCCAAGGCGGGGCTGGAGCTGGGCCCACGGGGCGGCATCAAGGTGGATGCCGGGATGCGTACCTCGGATCCCTTCATCTACGCGGTGGGGGATGCGGTGGAAGAGATTGACTTCGTCACCGGCGAATCTGTGCTGATCCCGCTGGCGGGCCCGGCCAACCGGCAGGGGCGCATCGCCGCCGACAACATGCTGGGCCGAAGCGAAACCTACAAGAAGACCCAAGGCACCGCCATCTGCAAGCTGTTCGATCTGGCGGTGGCCAGCACTGGCCTCAACGAGAAGCGACTGGTGCAACTGGGATTGCCGTTCGAGAAGGTTTATGTCCATCCGGGCAGCCACGCCGGTTACTACCCGGGTGCCCATCCGGTCAGCCTCAAGCTGCTGTTTGCCCCGGATGGCAAGATTTATGGCGCCCAGGCCATCGGCAAGGATGGCATCGACAAGCGCATCGATGTGTTGGCGGTGGCCCAGCGTGCCGGTCTCACCGTGTTTGACCTGCAGGATCTGGAGCTCACCTATGCGCCGCCGTTCGGCTCAGCCAAGGATGTGATCAACATGGCGGGCTTTGTGGCAAGCAACCACCTGAAGGGGGACACCCTGCTCTGCCACGTGGCCGAGGTGCAGGCTCGTAACCCCCATCAGCTGGTGGTGGATGTGCGCAATGGCCCGGAGCTCGACAAGCTGGGCCGCATTCCGGGGGCGCTGCATATCCCCCTCGACGAGTTGCGTGGCCGCCTCCATGAGCTGCCCAAAGAGAAAGAGCTGCTGATCAGCTGTCAGGTCGGGCTGCGTGGCCATGTCGCCTGCCGTTTGCTGAGCCAGCACGGCTTTAAAGTGAAGAATCTCTCCGGCGGCTTCAAAACCTGGCAGATGGCCACCGCCGAGTAACTATTTTATTTCTGTGCCTGTTTGCCCCTCTCCCTTGTGCGTGCAAGATGAGGGGCTTTTTGTTTCTGCTTTTCGCCCTTCTTGCATTCCCCTCGTTGCTGCAATATTTCGACACACTTTATTTCCTGTGCCGGACAAAATTAACGTTTTGTTCAGGGGATAGGTGCTATAACCCCTGCCTCGTTCATGATGAACCGTGTAGTAGGGAGAGTGACATGCTGGATATGCTGATGGCCATTTGGCATCAGGATTTTGACGCCCTGGTTCAGATGCAGGCGGTACCCTTGCTGATCAGTTGCCTGATGCTGGTATTGCTGCTGGAGTCCGCATTCGTCTTCCTGCCCCTGCCGGGGGACAGCCTGGTACTGCTGGCCGGCGGGTTGGTGGGCATGGGGGTGTTTGGCCCCGAAGTGACTCTTGTCTATCTGCCGTTGGCTGCTGGCATAGGTTCTGTGCTCGCCTATTGGCAGGGACGGGCACTGCAGCGCACCCGCTTTATGGATCATATCGAACGGATGTTGCCTCCCGACAGCCTGCCCAAGGCGACCCGGTTGCTGAAAAAGTACGGTTTTCTGGCGATGTTCTCCTCCCGTTTTATCCCGTTCGTGCGAGTGCTGACCCCCATGCTGATGGGGATTGGCCGCCTGAGCGTGCTGCGCATGTGCGTGGCCAGCTTTGCCAGTGCCTTTATGTGGGCGCTCTGCCTCAGTTTGGTGGGCAAGCTGGCGATGAATACCCCCTTCTTCCTCCACCACAGCGAACTGTTGACCCGGGCCCTGCTGATTACCTCGCTGGTGCTGTTTCTGGCGGCCGTCATGGCCATCCTGTTTCGCTGGTTCAAAGGCGGAGCAAAAAACGAGACCAGCCACGACTAGATGACAACCCTTGCCGCACTGGATCAGTGGGCAAGGGGGTTCTCGTGCTGCAGGGGCGCGAAATTGTGCCCATTCGGGTAATGAGCTTTGTGTCGGGTGAACTGGATGCCTTATCCTGTTTCCAGCCACGCTGCGTTTGCAGCGCTCCAACTCGGGATGGAACCTATGCGCCTCTTCGACTCTCCCTCTGCTTCTCACCGCTCTACCGCTGAAACCTGCGCTCTGCGCCGCCGCTGGTCGGCCCTGCTGCTATCCGGGCTGACAGGTTTGCTGCTGGTCGGTTGCGGCCCTGACAAGCCCGCCAGCCAAGTACCGACCACAGAATCCACTGCGCAGCAGGAGGCCGGGGCGCCAACTTCTGTAGTGCAGGCCAATGCCCGCCAATATCGGGATGCCCCGGCGCTGGCGCTGGTCTTCTCCGGCCCCTTGGTGCCCAAGGCAAACTGGCAGAGCTGGCTTTCGGTGAGCGAGGGGGGCAAGCAGGTGCAGGGGGAGTGGATCCTCGCCGACGATGGTCGCACCCTCTATTTCCCGAATGTCCAGCCCGACAAGAGCTATGAAGTGAGCCTCAAGGCTGGGTTGGGGCCATCCCCCCAGAGCTGGACCCTCAAGACCCGTCCGCTGGAGGCGGGGGCCTCCTTTACCTCCAGTGGCATGGTATTGCCGCTGCGCGACGAGCTGCGCCTGCCCATCAGCGCGGTCAATGTGGATGAGGTCAATATCGACTTCTTTCGGGTCGATGCCGAATACCTGCCCCGTTTTCTGGCCGAGTATCGCCCCGGTGCCGGCATGGGCAACTGGGAGCTCGAGCAGATCACCAAGCGGGCCAAGCGGGTGTTCAGCGGCCGCTATGCGCTGGAGCTTGATGCCAACCGGCGCGAGACCCGCCTCATCAATGTGAAGGAGCCGCAGCTGGCGGAGGCTGGCGTCTACTTTGCAGTGATGTCGCCCCTTGGCAACTACGACTGGCGCAAAGAGACCACCTATTTTGCGGTGAGCGACATGGGGCTCAGTGCCCGTCGTTACCGCGATCAGCTGGAGGTGTTCGTGAGCTCCCTGGCCAGCGCCGATCCGCTCAAGGATGTGCAGCTCTCCCTGCTCGACGAGAAGGGCAACCGGCTGCAGGTGCAAACCACGGATCCGCAAGGTCATCGCCGCTTCGATCAGGTGCAGGGGGCTCGCCTGCTGCTGGCCGAGCAGGGCAACCATCTGGCGGTGCTGCGCCTCGATGGGGCTGCGCTCGATCTCTCCACCTTCGATCTCGGCACCCAGCCCTGGCAGGCCCAGCAGCTTTATCTCTTTAGCGGGCGCGATCTCTATCGCCCCGGTGAGCGGCTCGACAGCGAGATCCTGCTCAAGGGGCAGGATGGTCAGCTGTTGCCCGGCATGGCGGTGGAGCTGGAGGTGAAGCAGCCGGACGGTCAATTGCTCGAACAGAAACGGCTGCTGCCGGACAACCTTGGCGCCGCTCACTACGGCCTGCGTCTGCCGGACGATGCGCCGCTCGGGCGCTGGACCATTAACCTCAAGACCGCCGCCGGTAGCCGCTTCGAGTGGCCTTTTCTGGTGGAGGAGTTTCTGCCGGAACGTTTGAAACTGCAGCTTGGCAAGGGGCCGGATGGCGAAGTGACGAGTCTGGACGCTGCCCTCACCCTGCTGCTGCAAGGGGACTATCTCTACGGTGCGCCAGCCAGTGCCACCAAGGCCAAGGCGGAGGTGAAAATAAGCCGCGCCACGATGCCCTTTACCCAGTGGCAGGAGTTCACGCTGGGTGACGTGCTGCTCGCCGAGCAGGCCAAGGATCTTGAGCCGCGGAGTCTCACCCTCAATGCGCAGGGGCAGGGGACTTTTTCGTTAGCTGATGAGCTCGATGGGGTGCGCGCCCTCGGGCCGCTGGAGGTGGCCTATCGGGTGTCGCTCGCCGAGCCCGGTGGCCGCGCTGTCAATCGCAGCCGCACCCAGTATGGCTGGCCCGCGGGCAGCCAGTGGCCGGCGCTCAAGGCCGACTTCGTGGCGGATCGGGTAGAGGGGGGCAAGCCGCTCCCCTTCCAGATCCTCAACCTCGATGAGCAAGGCCAGCCGGTGGCGGGGGCGGTGAAGGTGCGCCTTATCAACGAGTACCGCGACTACTACTGGCACTACGCCGATGGCGAGGGGTGGAAGTACGAGTTCAACAGCCAGCCTTATCTGGAGCAGGAGCAGACCCTGCAGCTGGATGGCAAGGGGCCGACCCCGCTCACGCTGCAACTGGCGGCGGGCTGGTATCGGTTGGAGGTGGAGAACAGTCAGGGCCATCAATCGAGCCTGCGGGTAGAGATCGGCAGCTACGCCTGGGGCGGCGGTGGCGAGCAGGCGCGCCCTGACAAGATTGCCATCACTCTCGACAAACGCGCCTATCAGGCGGGCGACAAGGCCAAAGTGACGCTGGTAGCCCCGCTCCCCGGTAAGGGCTTGCTGCTGGTGGAAGATGGCGACGGCCTGCGCTGGTGGCAGCGTATCGAGCTCAAGGGGGCCGGTGGCGATGCCAAGGATGCCCGCGGTGAGTTCGAGATCACGGTCAGTCCCGAGTGGCAGCGCCATGACTTGCATATCTCGGCCCAGATCGCCGCGCCAGACAGCGCCTCCAAACCGGTCGGCAGCCAGCAGGGACAGAGCCTGCGCTCGGTCGGTCTGGTGCCGCTCACCCTGGATCGGGAAGCGCGCCGTCTGCCGCTCACCCTGAGCGCACCTGATAAAGCGGTGCCCCTTACCCGGCTGGAAGTGACCGCCACCTCCACCCCCAACAGTCAGGGCCGCGTGGTGCTGGCGGCGGTGGATCGGGGCGTGCTCAACATCAGCGATTATCAGCCGCTCGACCCGTTCGAGATCTTCTTTGGTCGCAAGCGCTTCGCCCAGGATTTGTTCGACAATTACGGCCAGGTGATCCCGCCGCAAGATGGCAAGCTGGCCCGCCTCAACTACGGGGGTGACCGGGCGCCGCTGAAAAAGGGGGGCGCGCTGGAGAGCCGGGTCGAGATCGCCGCGCTCTGGAGCGGCGAGTTGAGTTTTGACGAGCAGGGCAAGGCGGTGATCCCGCTCGATCTGCCCAACTTCAACGGCGAGCTGGCGCTGATGGCGCTGGCCTGGAACGAACAGCAAGTCGGGGAGGCCGAGCGCGCCGTCAAGGTGGTGGCACCGCTGGTGGCCGAGATCGGTTGGCCGCGCTTTGGCGCCAGAGGGGATGAGACCCGGGCGCTGGTGCAGCTGCGCAACATGAGCGGCGAGGATCAGACCCTCTCCCTTGCCTGGACCCTCAATGGTGGGCTGAAAGCAAACGGCGAGCTGCCCGGCACCCTTTCTCTTAAAAATGGCGAAGAGCAGTGGCTGACCCTGCCGCTCACCGTGACCGGGGCGAGCGGCGTGGCGAGCCTGCAGTTGGCTGCCAGCGGCAAGAATTTTGCTATCAGCCGCGACTGGTATCTGCCGCTGCGCTCCCCCTGGCCGGCCGAGACTCGCCAGCGCTATCAGATGCTGTCCCCCGGCCAGCAGATGAGCTTTGCGCCAGCTGAGCTGACCGGGCTGGATCGCGCCAACCTGCAGGGGCTGCTCAGCCTCTCCGGCACCCCCCCTTGGGATCCGGCAGCCCAGTGGCAGGCGCTGGCCGACTACCCCTACGCCTGTCTGGAGCAGACCCTGTCCCGTGCCTGGCCTTACTTGCTGACCACGGCGGATGAGCGGGCCGCCTGGAGCAAACCCGCAGAGGGCAAGAAAGCGGCGAGTGAGGCGGATGTGCAACGCGCCCTGCTGCAACGGCTGCAGCGGTTGCAACTGCCAAGCGGCGGTTTTGGCCTCTGGGATGGTCGCTCCGATGAGGAACAATGGCTCACCGCCTATGCTGCCGACTACCTGCTGGCGCGCAAGGAGGCGGGCGACGCAGTGCCGGAGGCAATGCTCAATCAGGCGCTGAACCGGCTGCAAAGCTATCTCACCGACAGTCAGTATGGTGAGCGCTGGAGCAGTGCCCCCGAGCACAGCCGGTTGGCCTATCAGGCCTACAGCGCCTATGTGCTGGCCCGGGTGGGCAAGGCACCGCTCGCTACCCTGCGACTTATCTGGGAGCAGCAGGCCGATCACGCTCGCTCCGGTTTGCCGCTGCTCCACCTCTCGCTGGCGCTCTCGGCCATGGGGGATGAGCAGAACGCCGCCAAGGCCCTCAGCCGGGCATTGGCGACCGAACGCGGGGATGACTATCTGGGCGATTACGGCTCGCCGCTGCGCGATGAAGCCCTTGAGCTCTCCTTGCTGCGTCAGCACAAGCTGGCTGCGGAGCGCTGGCCTGATCTCAGCGCCAAGGTAGCCGACACCCTGGCTCACCGTCAGTGGCTCAGCACCCAGGAGCGGCTCGCCTTGCTGCGACTCGCCCGCTTCGATCTGGCTGTTGACTGGCAGGCCAGGGTAACTTCCTCTCTTGGCAATGAATCCCTGAACGGTTCGGCCCCGTTGCAACTGGGTGCCCCTGAGGCACTGGCGGCGAGCACCGTCACCAACGAGGGCAAGGGATCCCTCTATGTACAGCGCACTCTGGCCGGTTACCCCGAACAGGCACCGGCACGGATTAGCAAAGGGATGAGTGTGACCCGCAGCTGGTTCAACAGCGACGGTCAGCGGTTTGATCCCGCCACAGTGAAGGTGGGCGATCTGGTGGTGGTACGGCTCAATGTCAGCAGCGAATCGG
Source organism: Aeromonas sp. DNP9 (assembly GCF_001728955.1). Classification (NCBI taxonomy): domain Bacteria; kingdom Pseudomonadati; phylum Pseudomonadota; class Gammaproteobacteria; order Aeromonadales; family Aeromonadaceae; genus Aeromonas; species Aeromonas sp. DNP9. The sequence continues at coordinate 41,339 of NZ_LYSQ01000027.1, forward strand.
CGGTGCCCGATGCCCTGCTGGTGGAGATGGTGCCCGCTGGCTTCGAGCTGGAGAACCCGGCCCTTGGCAACAGCATCAAGCTCGAAGAGCTCTCCATCGAGGGGAAACCGGCGTGGCAGAGTGAGTGGAACGACTATCTCAAGCATCAGGAGTTTCGCGATGACCGCTACACGGCAGCGCTGGATCTGAGCGAGGGGAGCAACCAGCAGCTGGTCTACCTGATGCGGGCGGTGACGCCGGGTCGCTATCAGGTGCCGCCGACCCAGGTGGAGGATATGTACCGGCCCGAGCTGCGTGCCGTGGGTGAGGATATCCATGAGGTGATCATCTCTGAGTAACATTCCCTCCCTTGAGCGGGTTCGCCCGCTCACTTTCTGGCAGCATGGCGGGCTGAAATTAGTTCGCAGCGGCCGCGCTGGCTGGCGCAGGCTTGGTCGCCTGCCACGCTGGCTGCTCTTCTCGGTGCTGGGCGTTGTCGCACTGCTCCTGTCATTGCTGGCGCTGGATAGACTCTTCCCGCCTCCACCGCTCGATCCTGCCTACGCACGGGTGGTGCTCGACATGAAGGGGCGACCGCTGCGCGCCTTTGCCGATACCAGCGGCGTGTGGCGTTACCCCGTGACCCTGGAGCAGGTTTCCCCCCGCTATATCGAGGCGCTGCTCGGCTACGAGGATCGCTACTTCTGGCGCCATCCCGGGGTCAATCCGGTGGCCATGGTGCGCGGGGTCTGGCAGTGGCTGCGCTATGGGCGGGCTGTATCGGGCGGCTCGACCCTCACCATGCAGGTGGCGCGTCTTATCGAACCCTATCACAGGAGCGTGCCCGGCAAGCTGCGCCAGATGGCGCGCGCACTGCAGCTTGAGTGGCACTACGACAAGCGCACCCTGCTCACCGTCTACCTCAACCGGGCGCCGTTTGGCGGCAACCTAGAGGGGGTGCAGGCGGCAAGTTTTGCCTACCTTGGCAAGAGCGTCGCCAAGCTGACCTATGCCGAGGCGGCGCTGTTGGCGGTGCTGCCGCAGGCTCCCAGCCGCAACCGGCCGGACCGGCATCCCGAGCGGGCCCGAGCCGCCCGTGACAAGGTAATGCAGCGGCTGGTGGCTCAGGGTGTCTGGTCCGAACAAGTGTGGCTGGAGGGGCGTATCGAGCCGGTGCTGGCCCGAGGTCACTTCACGCCGATGGAGGCGCCGCTGTTTGCCCGCCTCGCCGCTAACAATCAGACCGGGGCGCTGGTGCACACCACCATCGACGGCGATCTGCAGCGTTGGTTGGAGGGGCGGGTGGCGAGCTATATCCGTCGCTTCCCTGAGCAGACCTCAGCGGCGTTGCTCTTGGTAGACAACAAAACCATGGCGGTGCGCGCCTATGTAGGCAGCTCCGAGTATGGCAATTTGCGCCGCCACGGTTACCTCGACATGGTGCAGGCGATCCGCTCTCCCGGCTCCACCCTCAAGCCCTTCATCTACGGTCTGGCCATGGATGAAGGGTTGGTGCACTCGGCCTCCTTGCTCTCCGATGCGCCAAGGCTGGGCTCGGAGTATCGTCCCGCCAACTTTTCCGGTGCCTTTCAGGGGCCGGTGACCCTTGCGCAGGCGCTACAGCAATCCCTCAACGTGCCGGCGGTGCAGGTGCTGGAGGCGCTTGGGCCGGACAAGCTGGTCAGCCGCCTCGACAACGCCGGGGTGCGGCTGGCCCTTTCCGACAAGCCCAATCCGGCCATCGCGCTGGGGGCGGCGGGCATTCGGCTCGAGCAGCTGGTGGCGCTCTACAGTGCGCTGACCCGCGAGGGACAGGTGGCAATGCCGGTCTGGCTGGCGGGGCAGCAGGCGGTGTCGCGCCCCTTGCTGAGCCCGGGGGCCGCCTGGATTATCTGGCAAATCTTGAGCGCGCAGGGGCGGGCGGATCAGCCTTTTGCCAGTGAGGCGACCGGCCGGGTCAATCGACTGGCCTGGAAGACCGGCACCAGCTATGGCTATCGCGACAGCTGGGCGATGGGAGTCTCCGGTCGCTGGACTATCGGCGTCTGGCTGGGACGCCCCGACGGTACCCCCATGCCCGGTTTTTACGGCCAGAGCGCGGCGGTGCCGTTGCTGCTCTCTGTCTACTCGCGGCTGGCTGACAACAGCCCCTTGCCGGCACAACCCAACACGGTGAGCGAAGCAGAGATCTGCTGGCCGCTGGGACGCAAGGCCAGCGCGACCCTGCCTGAAGCCTGTTTGCAGCGTCAGAGCGCCTGGCTGCTGGAAGTGCGCGATCCTCCCACCTTGCCGGATCCCATGGACTGGCCCTCGCCGCTGCGTCAAGTTGCACTCACTGCCGGGGGCAAGCCGACTCTGACCCGTTGCTCCGATGCGGCGCAATCCGGCTTCCGGGCACTCTGGCCATTGTCGCTGGAGCCGTGGCGGTCCCCCAGCGAGCGGCGTCAGGCGCTGCTGGCAAGTGGTTGTGCTGGGGAAGGACAGAGCGCCGAGCTGCAGGCCCCCATTCGTATCGTGGCGCTGGGGGAGGGCAACCTTATCCGCAGCCAGCGTTACCGGCTGCAGCCCAAGGTGTTGGGCGGTGTCGGCAAGCCGGCCTGGTTTCTCAATGGCCAGCGGCTGCGTTGGGACGGGGATCAGGTACTGAGTATGGCGGGTCGTTATCAGCTGGTGGTGGTGGATGAAGCAGGCAACAGCGATCGTATCGAGTTTCGCGTGGTGCATCCTGACAGTGATGCCGGTACCATCACCCGTTGAGCGTTTTGTCGACAGCCATTGAGGGGGATGTAATTAACTATTTGAAATGCATCAATATTTGATTGGATGAATTAATTTGTGAATAATTATGAATTCATTCAAATCCAATCGGGAGTTCTCTTTTGCTGCGTGTTCTGTGTCCCTTGCTGGTGCTGATGATTTCGGGCTGTGCCACTACCAATCATGGTGATCACCATGTTTCTCCTGAACGTACCGGGTTCTATTCACCTTTCGAACCCGCTTCCGAGAGTTTTGTACGTTGTTATCAGAAACAGTTTGCCTGTACCCCTGCCAATATCCGCCGTGACAGAGCGATGGAAGCGCGCCGTGACGCACAAGAGCGGGCCAATCACCGGGGTGATGATTGGTAGGCTGCAGATAACGAAAGGGGTTGGCAAATGCCAACCCCTTTTTCATTCCGCCAATTCAGCCTGGTTGGCGCAGATGACCGAGCCGGGTGAAGAAGTGCTGGCTCTTGCGCTGGTGAAAGTGGCTCTTCTTGATGGGATGGAAGATGAGGTCGCTTTCGGGATGGCTCGCCTTTAACTGGTGGAGCATTGCCACGGCGGGCAGGCTGGTGCTGACCAGGGTGGTAAGTGGCATGCTGATGGTCTCGGGGCCGAGCAGTTGATTCAGCCCTTGCCGGGCCTGCTCGAATCGGGTCAGGGCCGCCGGATCGGCATAGCCGCTCCCCAGCATGGTGAGCAGGTTGTCGAGGGCCAGATGAAATTCGGCCAACTGCTGGCGAAAGCCGCTGCGCCCGCGCAGGGCGATAAGCTCGGCGAAAGAGATCTCGCCGAGGTGAGTGGGTACTTGCAACGGGATCTCGAGGTGGAAGCAATCCTGACCGCCGCGATTGTGGTAGCGGGATTCGAGCAGATGGAGCAGGCGGTCGAGATAGTCGTGATCGGTAATAAGCGCCCCGTCATTGGCGAGTGCCCACTCACGGGCAAGGCGCATGGAGATCAGGTTGGCAAAGCGCCGCGCCATTCTGATCCCACCCTCATCCCGGGTCGCAAAGCCGTGAGTCAGGCAAAAGCCGTGCAGTCGCTCCAGTCCCGCCTGATCTGGGCAGAAGCAGTCGTGGTTGGCCTCCTGACGCCAGCGACCAATCAGCTCCTTGTTGCCAAACACCTTGTGGCGGACGAAATCGGGGGCCACCAGGCCGCTTATCTGGCTCTCCAGTTGCGGGGTAATGGCGGCAAAGAAGGCGGCATCGGGCCGCACGGCCAGCAGATCGGTCTGCTGTTGAAGGGTATCGAGCAGGGCGGTGAGACCGCTCTTTTCGCTGACGGTGAAGACAAAGGCAAGCCGCTCCAGATAGAGCAGGGCAAATTTGAGCCAGAGCTCGTCGCGTACCTCCATACCGGGGTAGTAGATATAGGTCTTCATCGGATCAATCTGTTGTCAAAAATCTGGCGAGGCGCAGGGTCGGGAATATACGCAAGATTGCTGCCGTGCGGCAAACATTGCGTAGGGGAATGTGAGCAAACGCTCATCCAGTAGGCGCTGACCACAAAGTTCTGATATAATTCGCGCCCTTAAATCAAGGTCACCCGAGTCATTACCATGAAGTTCATTATCAAGCTGTTCCCGGAAATCACCATCAAGAGCAAGTCGGTTCGCCAGCGCTTTATCAAGATCCTGCAGGGCAATATCCGCAATGTCCTGCGCCGCTTCGACGACGATGCCCGCGTACGGATGGATTGGGACAAGCTGATTGTGAGCTCCCGCAATGACCAGTTCCGCGAGCAGGCTATCGAAGCCCTGGCCTGTATTCCGGGCATTCAGGCTTTCCTCGAGGTTCAGGCCAGCAAGTTTACCGATCTGCACGACATCTTCGAGCAGGTGAAAGCCGTATGGGGCGACCAGCTCAAGGGCAAAACCTTCTGCGTGCGCGCCAAGCGCCACGGCAAGCATGAGTTCTCCTCCCTCGAGGTTGAGCGTTACGTGGGCGGTGGATTGAATCAGCACTGCGAAAGCAATGGTGTGCGCCTCAAGAACCCGGATGTGAAGATCAACCTCGAGATCGACGGTGAGGAGCTCTTTATCGTCAGCGCCATCCATCAGGGCCTGAGCGGCATGCCCATCGCGACCCAGGAAGATGTGCTGAGCCTGCTCTCCGGCGGTTTTGACTCCGGCGTGGCGTCGTTCCAGTTCATCAAGCGCGGCTGCCGCGTGCACTACTGCTTCTTCAATCTGGGCGGTGCGGCCCACGAAATCGGCGTCAAGCAGGTGGCCTACCACCTGTGGAACCGTTTCGGCTCCTCCCACCGGGTACGTTTCACCGCTGTGGACTTCGAGCCGGTGGTTGCCGAGATCCTCGAGAAGATCGACAACGGTCAGATGGGCGTGGTGCTCAAGCGGATGATGATGCGTGCTGCCGCCAAGGTGGCCGATGAGTTCCAGATCCCGGCGCTGGTGACCGGCGAGTGTGTGGGTCAGGTATCCAGCCAGACTCTCACCAACCTGAACGTGATCGACCGGGTCACCGACAAGGTGATCCTGCGCCCGCTTATCACTTGGGACAAGCCGGACATCATCAATGAAGCCCGCCGCATCGGCACCCTGGAGTTCGCCGAGACCATGCCGGAGTATTGTGGGGTCATCTCCAAAAAGCCGACCGTGAAGGCCGAGCTCTCCCGCATTGAAGAGGAAGAGGCCAATTTTGACTTCTCCATTCTGGACAAGGTGGTCTCCGAGGCCCGTTACCTCGATATCCGTCGTATCGGTGAAGAGACTGCCGCTGAAGTGCAAGAGGTGGAAACCACCCAGGTGCTGGGCGCTGACGAGGTGATCCTGGATATCCGCTCTGCCGACGAACACGACGAGAAGCCGCTGGTGGTGGAAGGTCGTGAAGTACTGCATATCCCCTTCTTCAAGCTGGCCACCGCCTTTGGCGATCTGCCCAAAGAGAAGACCTACCTGCTCTACTGCGATCGCGGTGTGATGAGCAAGCTGCAGGCGCTCTATCTGAAAGAGAAGGGCTTTGACAACGTCAAGGTGTACCGCCCGTAAGCGTGGTTTGCTTTGCCCACAAAAAATCCGGCCAATGTGCCGGATTTTTTTATTTCACAGAGTGAGCAATGACTATCAGGGACAGGGAACCGGAGTGAAGGAGTCTTGCCCCTGACAACGCCAGCCCATTTCCGCCTCCCGCATCTGCCACAGGTTGTTGCTGCGATAGAGGGTCAGGATGTAGATCATGTCACTCTTGCTGCCGTCGAGGGCGACCGAGAGCACCAGATCATTGTCCAGCTGCTGGGCATGGATGCGGCTGGGTATGTCACCATGACCGACGAATCGCAGAGCGACCTCACGGTAGTCATTAACCCAGTTTTGCTGTTGATGGCTTGCCTGGCGTATCTGTTGGTTGAACTGCTGCACCGGCGCCGAGGCCAGTCGTCCAAATACCACTTGTGCTTCGGCGTGGGCTGTCATCACGTTCGCCAGGAGGAGGGTGGTAAGCATACCGATTTTACGCATGAGAAGTTCCGGCTAACAACGACTGCTTCTATGACAACAGAAAAGCCTATTTGGTTCAACGCAAGGCCCACAGCGACATGATGACGCTGTGGGCCTGCTCTCAATTGCGTTGCAGCGAGAAGGTGGGCAGCGACAGATGCCAGTAGATAGCTGCTACCCGCAGGCCAAACACGGCCGTCATGCAGATGAGCATGGCCGTTACCCTGTCCATGTTTGCCTCAAGCGCCAGGGTATAGAGAATGCCGCCGAGGATACAGGCGGTGGCATAGATCTCTTTTTGCAGCACCATGGGCACCTCCCGCGCCAGTACATCGCGGATCATGCCACCGGCTACCCCGGTCATGGTGCCCATGATCACGGCAATCAGCCCTGGGGTGCCGAAGTTGAGGGCCTTCTGGGTACCGATCACGGTAAAGAGGGCCAGTCCGAAGGCATCGGCCACCGGCAGCACATACCAGGGCATTCTGCGGGGCAGTTTGACCATCCACATACCGATCAGCGCCGTCGCAATGACGACCCAGATATAGAGCGGGTCGCGCACCCAGAACACGGGGGTGGCTCCCAGGATCATGTCACGGATGGTGCCGCCGCCGATGGCAGTGACCGCCGCCAAAACCATGACGCCAAACCCGTCCATTCTGAGTCGGCCAGCCACCAATACCCCTGAAAACGCGAATACCGCAGTACCAAACATGTCGCTGATGTAAACAATCTGCTCAACCAGTGTCTGCATGGAGAACAACTTACGCCAAATTGTTGATGGGGCCGCGATTTTAGGGGCTGGTGAGCCCAATCGCCAACAGTGCTCGACAAAATTGAGAGTCGGGACGGATTTTTCTCGCAGCACGAACCGGTAGTGTCTCGTTTGTTCCCTGCCGTTGACGGGCTTCAGAAGGTTGAGCCCATCACAGGTTTAGGTCCGATTTTTTCCTTAAGTTTTCCCTTGACCCGCCGATATATAAGGTAAGCGGCGTTAATGCGATGAAGCGTTGAAAAAAATGCTAAAGACATCCAAAAACGAGCCGTTAAATAAGACGCATCGGGCACAGAAAATAATAAAGCTTGAGCAAATAGAAGAGTAAATTTAATAGCTTAGGAGAATAGTCATGGGCCTTTATATCAACACTAACGTTTCATCACTCAACGCTCAGCGTAACCTGATGAATACGACCAAATCACTGGATACTTCCTACACTCGACTGGCATCTGGCTTGCGTATCAACAGTGCCAAAGATGATGCCGCGGGTCTGCAAATTTCCAACCGTTTGACCTCACAAATTAACGGGTTGGATCAGGGGAACCGTAACGCCAACGATGGGATTTCGGTAGCGCAAACAGCTGAAGGTGCGATGGATGAAGTCACCTCTATGCTGCAGCGTATGCGTACTCTGGCTCAGCAATCAGCCAACGGCTCCAACAACACAGATGACCGTACCGCGTTGCAGCAAGAGTACACTCAACTGATGACTGAAATTGACCGTGTTGCTAAAGATACCACGTTCGGTGGGCAAACATTGCTCAATGGTGGTTACGTAGGTTCTTTCCAGGTGGGGGCAGATGCAGGACAAACAATTACGTTTAAAATGACATCGGCTTTTACTATCAAAGGGATGGCTTCGGCTACGAAGGGGAATGCTACTGTCGCGACAACTACAACAGGTGAGCCTTACACTGTGACTAAAAGCAACACAGGTAATGTCGCAACTACAAGCATCAGCACTATTACCACGGCCAAAGATGCTCAAACAGCTATGGCAAACTTGGATTACATGATTAAAGTTGTGGATAGTAAACGTGCTGAGCTGGGTGCTGTTCAGAACCGTTTTGATTCTACCATTCGTAACCAGGCGAACGTATCTGAAAATGTCAGTGCTGCCCGCTCACGTATCCGTGATGCTGACTTTGCAACTGAAACTGCCAACCTGACCAAGCAGAACATTCTGCAGCAAGCAGCATCGACCATTCTGTCTCAGGCAAATCAGCGTCCGCAGTCTGCACTGTCACTGCTGCAAGGCTAACAAAAGAAAACAGGGCGGTTGTTCAGGCCGCCCTGATCAAGAGATGGAACAAAGGGGTGTTCGGGTCGCACTCTGTTCTATCGGGAGAGATATAAATCTCTACTAGTAATGCCAAGTGTTGTCCAGTTGTTCAGTTCTGTCACGCTTGGTCATATTCTCCTGAGCATATGCTCATCTTTAGGCCGGTTTACCGGCCTCTTTTTATTGTGCCGCCAAATTGACGTCACTCTATCAGTGTTTAGCATGAACCGTGCCAACATCCTTCTTCCTGTAAACTGGGCCATCATCAGCAGTGAGTTGTATGGTGATGCTGCTCAATTCATATCCTGTTGCCGCTTCCCGGAGAAAACTTGCCGCTTTAGGCAACAATTTTCCTAAAGCTTGCCTCTGTGCTGCCGTTAAATAAAGTGAAGCAATCGAGGGGTGTTCGGAATCCAACGTTTGCACTACTGCGGGTGACCTGTTCGTTCAAACAGACACCCGCCTGAAGAGACAGGCCTGTTCAACCTGCTCTTCAAACGGTGGGCCGTCGTTTTGTTTGGACGACGCAACCTGCAGTTGCATGTTCTTCGGGAGAATATTTTATGGCTATGTACATTAACACCAACGTTTCATCACTGAACGCCCAGCGTAACTTGATGAATACCAACAAATCGCTGGATACCTCCTATACCAGGTTGGCATCCGGTCTTCGTATCAACACAGCCAAGGATGATGCTGCTGGTTTACAGATTTCCAACCGTTTGACTTCACAGGTTAACGGTTTGGATCAAGGTAATCGTAACGCTAACGATGGTATTTCTGTGGCACAAACTGCGGAAGGTGCGATGGATGAAGTGACCTCCATGTTGCAACGGATGCGCACTTTGGCTCAGCAATCAGCGAACGGTTCCAACAACACGGATGATCGTGTCGCTTTGCAGCAGGAATATGACCAACTGACGACAGAGATAAATCGTATCTCTGGCGATACCACTTTTGGTGGTCAAAAGCTGCTTGATGGTACTTATAAGGGATCCTTCCAGGTCGGTGCAGATGCAGGGCAAACAATTACCTTCAAGATGACATCTGCTTTCACAATCAAGGGCATTGCATCTGCGACAAAAGGGAGTGCAACAGTAACTACCAGTACCACAGGTGAGCCCTATACTGTTGCCAAAGCAACTACAGCGGTTACAACAACTAGTGTTAGCAGTATTAAAACCGCTAAAGATGCCCAGACTGCCATGGCCAACCTTGATTTCATGATAAAGGCGGTTGATAGCAAGCGAGCAGAGTTGGGGGCGGTACAAAACCGTTTTGACTCGACCATTCGCAACCAGTCCAACGTGTCCGAAAACCTGAGTGCAGCACGTTCGCGTATCCGTGATGCGGACTTCGCGACAGAAACCGCCAACCTGACCAAGCAGAACATCCTGCAGCAGGCGGCATCAAGTATCTTGGCGCAAGCCAACCAAAGACCGCAATCTGCTCTGTCCCTGTTGGGTTAATGAGTAGTGATGAGATAGAAAAGGAGCGACGATATGGCCAATGACATTGGAATCCCCTCATCGGTCACTCCTTCTTCTCTTCAGTCAAGTAGCAAGAGCGGCCAATCGGCCGCTCAAGTGCTATCTGGCATGGCGGAAGAGCAGCGGGTGATGACACAGGATGTGGAAAAACAGCAAGAGGAGCGAGCCAAAGAAAAGGTCCGCAAGTCTGATGTCTCTGATAAGGACATTGAAAAAGAGGTACAAAACTTGCAGGAGTTCAGCAAGTTACAGGGATGGACCGTCAACTTCAGCGTCGAAAAGGATCTCGAGCAAGTTGTTATCAAGGTGATGGACGCCAATACCAAGTCAATGATCCGGCAGATCCCAAGTGAAGAGTTGCTGGCTATCAGCAAGCGTCTCAAGGATCTGCGTGAAGGTGATGTGATAGGTGGTGGCTCAAGAGTCGGATTATTGCTTGATAAAGAGATTTAATACGCAAGTTTTACGAGGAGAGTGAGAATGGCCACTATTACGTCTGCTGGTGCGGGATCAGGACTGGATTTGGAGTCTGTCATTGCTGCAAGCGTCAATGCCAAGAAGGCACAGCTGATGCAGCCCATCACCACCAAGAAGACCAATGCTCAGATCACTCTCTCAGGGGTTGGGCAGTTGAAATCGGCTATCGCCTCTTTTGTGACGACACTCCAAGCCATGTCCAAGGATGATGCGTTCAACAAACGCTCGATTAATATTACCCAGGATAAAGATAATCCGGTGCTTAAGGTGGAGAGCAAGACGGGTTCCTCTAACGGGCAATACGATATAACTGTCGAAAAATTGGCGAAAACTAGCAAATTTGAAGGCAGTTTTGACTCTTCGACTACTCCAATGATCACTCAAGATGGAACCTTGACCTTTAAGGCTGGTGATAAGATCTTTGATGTGGATGTGAAGGCGGGGGACTCGATACAGTCCATTCGTAAACGCATCAATAATGATGGCGATAATTTTGGTCTTAATGTCAACATCATGAACACATCTGATGGTAAATCTAAACTTGTGATTGACTCTGGGGTTAGCGGGAGTGGCAAGGATCTGGAGATCACCGGAAGCACCACTGAGTTGGCAGATAACTTCACTTCTAAATTGTCAAAAACTCAATCCGCGCAAGATGCTCAAATCAAGGTAGATGGAAACACGCTTACCAGTGCTACCAACACATTTGATGGCACTATAGTTGGTCTTAAACTGACAGTTTTGAGGGAATCTGATAGTACGAGCACAACTGCAAGCGATGGTTCGGTGACCAAGACTTATAAGTCCAACAAAGTTGACGTAACCACCGACAAAGCTGGCATTAAGGACATGGTCAAAAGCTTTGTCGACGGTTACAACGCACTGGTTAAGAAAAGCAATGAGCTCGGCAAGCGCAACTCTATCGTGGCAGGGAAGAGCCAGAATGATGGTGGAGCTCTGGCGGGCGATGCAACGACGCGTGCCGTCGTCAATATGATGAATGGCATCATCACCGAGCCCTCGCAAAAGTCCTCCACTTACTCAACGATTTTCCAGATGGGTATAAAGATGGATAACAAGGGGGTATTGTCTATCGACGATACCAAGTTCAACGAGGCTATCGACAAGAATTTCGATCAGGTCGTGGCAGTTTTTGGCGGCAAGGATGGTGTCGCAGGTCAGTTGGCCAGCCAGCTGGAAACCTATTCCAAGACCGGTGGTTTGCTGGCTAAGCGAGAAGATTCTTTGAATTCAGATCTGCGTGAAGTGAGCCGCAAAGAGTCAGATGTTGCCACTCAGCTGACCAAATATCAGGAGACCTTGCGGGCCCGTTACGGAAGCCTGGATGCCATGCTGGCCAAGATGAACAAGTCTGCTTCATATTTGAATCTGCTGAATACCCAAAATAGTTAATTTGAAGTGATGAGTGGTGTCTCATATGTATCGTAAAAATATTAAAGCTTATACCACCCAGAATCTGCAATCCGAATTGGCTGTAGCTGATCCTTACCGCGTGATTCAACTTTTGATGCAAGGTTGCCTGGAGCGCTTGGCTCAGGCTCGTGGTGCTATCGAACGTCGAGATTTTGAGCAAAAATCCCAGTCTATCTCTAAAGCAATGGCCATTATCAACGGGCTGCAAGATTCACTTGATCTCTCTTATGGTAAGATTCCCGAAGACCTTTCTGCGCTTTATGACTACATGAAAGTTCGGATGATGGATGCAAGCCGTGATATGGATATCACAGCTGTCGATGAGGTTATGAATCTGATGCTGACCGTGAAAAGCGGTTGGGATGCCATTCCTGTCGAGGAGCGCGATAAGGCCTTGGCTCAACAAAAGGTGGGCGGAACCGAATGAGCAATAACCGTTTGCCAGAATTAATCGCAACAGGTAAAAAATTACTTACCTTGTTCGAACAGGAGGATGTGCAAACGGCTGAACAGTTGATCGACCATTATCTCATTCTCCTTGATGCTGTTTTTCAGAATATTCCGCCACATGTGGTTCTTGACATGGATCACCAACAAGCATTGGTGCAGTTTCAAACCCTGCATGAGCGGATAGAACATGCAAAGAATCAGACAGAAGCGACTTTGTGGAAAATTTCAAAAGCAGGTCGAGCATCTGATATGTACAAGCTGAACGCAGGTTAGGCATACATGGATATTAAACAAGAAATTACAATTATCGAGAGTGAGCTTGTTCGCCTTGAGAAGCAAAAGCAACAGGAAATTGCTATGTTGGAGGTATTGCCTGTTCGTTTTGCTATGAACATGGATGCCTTTAAGAAATTCATGCCAAGTATATATGATTTTTTTGAATCATATCAACCAGTACGGCCATTCCGTTTTTTTTGCAATGAAAATGGCATTCCAAATATATTGTGGCTTGATGAGCAAGTTTCGTTATACGGTGATGATCCATTCGCAGATGCTGAATCACAAATTGATGAAGTAATTGAACAAAGTATTTTGCAATGTATTGATTTTGCACCGCAATGGTATTTTGATGATCAAATACATATAAAATATAACAACGAAATATCCAAGCTTAAACAACAATCAGCGCTCGAAGGGTTATCACTCAAGAGTGCACTTTCAATGGACATTCCATTATCCTTGATGTATGGAATAGGTTTAGGTTATCAACTGGGCTATTTATACGAGCGATGCAAAATAAAGAATTTGTTCGCCTTCGAACCAGATGTTGATATGTTTTATGCATCTTTATATTGCTTTGACTGGCGTTCTTTGCTGGATTATATGGAGCAAGAGTCTTTAAGCTTGCATTTATTCATAGGGGTTGATGAAAAGTTATTAGCAGCTGATATGATGGAAGCACTTCATCGTAAAGGTGCATTCTGGTCTGCAGCATATTTCTCATTCTGCCATTATCATTCACCAAAGTTGCATTCGCTTATTAACCAGGTTGAAAATGAGTTCTATCTGCTGCGTACGGGTTGGGGTTTTTTTGATGATAATGTTTTTGCACTAGCGCATAGCCATACTCATCTGCAAGATGGCACACCATTTCTTCTGCGGCAACGTGACACATCTTCATCTGCAACCATACCTGTATTTGTTGTTGGAAACGGGCCATCGTTAGATCAGAGCATTGATTTTATTCGAGATCATCAACGTCAGGCTATTATCATTGCCTGTGGCACCGCAGTCAGCGCACTTTATAAAGCTGGGATCAAGCCAGATATTTATGTTGCTGTTGAGCGTACCAAAAGCTCAGCAGATTTTTTGCATATTCTGGATGCAGGGGAGTTTCTCAAGGATAGTGTTTTTTTAAGCGTGGATGTTATTCATCCTGAGTGCAAGACTTTTTTCCGCAAAACCGGGTTAGCATTTAAACCCAATGAGCCCATGTATAAACTACTGGCCACTCACTTTGGTGAACAGTTTCAGTTTAATTCAATCGAGTATTCAAACCCATTTGTTGGGAATACCGGTCTTAATTACGCGGCATTGCTTGGTTTCACAGATATTTATCTTTTTGGTATTGATAATGGATATAAGTCCGCCGATAAGCATCACTCCAGTTTGAGCCTTTACTATAATGAAAGGCAGGAAGCTAAATACCATCAAAATCTGAAAGAGACATTTCCTGCTCGTGGTAACTTTGGTGGTGAAGTCCGTATCAATCATTTATTTGGTCTCTCTATTCACAATATGGCTCAGGTTTTGGAAAATAATCCTGAAGTACGTTGTATCAATTGTAGTGATGGTGCCTATGTTGCTGGTGCTGAACCTCGTCGGGTTGAGCAGATAAACCCAAATTGGCCAGTTTTTAATAAGCGAGCCTTCATTGATGATTTGCTGTTTCGTTGTTTCAAACCATTTGATGTTGCCAGTATTGATTTCCAATCGGCTATTAACGTGCCGTTTTTTAATGATGTAGTTAATAAGTTGCTTGATGATTGGAAAGTAGTTCCTCGTGAACGCAACGCAATTCAATCGATGATGCAACGCCATCATGATTATCTGCTGTATTTGTTCATGAGTCGTGATAGCCATCTTTACCGTGTGCTGATAGGATCAATAAATTATTTCTATGCCAATATCATTAGTTTGATGATGGCTCATATAAATGACTCTGATGATGCGTTGACAGAAAAGTTAAATTCTACAATCACTATATTGGATCAGTTTTTTACTGATGCCAAAAGCATTTATGCTGGCGCATTGGAAGGACATGATTCGGCTTATTTTATAGGGCTTGATGTATTTAAATTGCGTTGAATGTAATGTCTGCTGAATCGAGAGTCATTCAATAATCGTGACTGGGGTCATGTTTTTTAAAAGCATGGTCCTTTTATATGTCACTGACGTTATTTTATGTAGTTATGCTTGAGTTTAGTTTCTACGGGGATTGATAATCGTGTATTCAACAAGGTTACCGTCTATATCGTGGCCATGACATAAACCAATGTTGTCATGGGGACTCTCTTTCCAAGTCGTCAACGATCTGCACTGCGCTATTCAAGGCGTCTCTATCAAGAGTCAAAGGAATGTGGCCAATACCGGGCAGCAGGGTGACGGGCCAGGAGATGCCGAGACGTCTTAACTCAGGTTCAAGTTGATCAGTTTGGAAGGCTTCGTCATTTGCACCCGCGATCACGGCGCAGGGGCGTTGCACATTGCGCAAATTCTGCTGATAGTCGCGCTCTGGCTGAAAGTTCGAAGCAAGGTTGAAGGAATAGGAGGGGGTCAGCAGGGATTTCGCCTCATCATTGAGGGCAAAGTTCAGCACGGTCAGATGGTTGAGTGCGAAAATATGGAAACCGTTGAGGATGCTCAGGGCGATGAGGCGAGGCAAGCCGACACGCACCCAGCCACCGCTGTTGGGCCGGTAGTTGGCGGCGGTGGGGCCGAGATAGGGGGAGAGCAGCAGATAGCTCTCGAACAGGGTTTGTCGCGTGCTGCCAGCAACGCGCAGGACAAAGCCACCTCCTGACGAGAAACCGACGAGTGTTGCAGGCTTGTCGGGGGTTACCGACTTGATGAAATCTTCCAGATCGTCTTCAAGCTGACCGATGTAGGCAATGGTGCCTTTGTTGCCCGATGCACCATGGCCGCGAATATCGAGGGCGTAGGCGTCGTATCCCGCTTGCGAAAAGGCGTTCGCCATCTTGTGCATGCTTTGACTGCTGGCAGAAGAGCCGTGAACCAATACCACGCTGCCCTTGACCTTGTTGTTCTTCGTATTGCCCTCTGCGCCATAGTGCCGATAGGCCAACTGCGTGCCGTCACGCGCCGGGTATCTTGAGAGAGGTGGCATGTTGCTCCAGTCACTCCCCTTGAAAGGGTCGTTGATGCTGGCCATCGCCGGTGCCGAGCTCGGCCCGCCAAACAGCAGAGCCGCGGCCAGTATGACCAGGGTCAGTGATATCAACCCCACAGCAAACAGCAATCCTGCGCTCATCCTTGCACCTCGTTTGATATCGACACGGGCGTGGCCCTGATTTTGCTTATGCTGGCATTTCACTCGTTCGAACCTATCAGATGGCACCCGCTCTGCCAAATGATGGAGTGAGACGATGAAAAACGGCCTGTGACCAAAAGGAAGTTCTTGGCCAGCCAGTGGGCGCTGCCGTTGGCGAGTGCAGCAAGGTGTGGTGGCATCATGGCTTTTCAAACCCGGCGCAGGCTGGTAAAACGGTCTCTTTCCATAATTAAAAGAGATGAGAGGGTGGAGATGGACAATCCGATCCGTGTGGCCGTGATGGGCTGTAATGGTCGTATGGGCAAGGTGCTGCTGGAGGCCATCACCAACACCGATGGCGTAGTGGTCGGTGCCGCGCTGGAGCGGCCGGGTTCGGCGGTGATCGGCCTTGATGCCGGTGAGCTCAATGGGCTGGGCCATCTGGGCGTGGCCATCAGCGATAGTCTGGACAAGGTGCGCGAAGAGTTTGATCTCATCATCGACTTCACCCGCCCCGAGGTGACCCTTGCCAATCTGGCCTTTGCGCTGGCCCACCACAAGCAGATGGTGATCGGCACCACCGGTTTTGACGATGCAGGCAAGGCCGCCCTGAAAGAGGCGGGCAAGCAGATCGGTATCGTGTTCGCCTCCAACTACTCGGTCGGGGTCAACCTGGTGTTCAAGCTGCTGGAGCAGGCCGCCAAGGTGATGGGGGATTACACCGACATCGAGATCATCGATGGCCACCATCGCCACAAGGTGGATGCGCCATCCGGTACTGCGCTCTCCATGGGGGAAGTGGTCGCCAAAACGCTGGGTCGGGATCTCAAGGAGTGCGCCGTCTATGGCCGCGAGGGGATCACTGGCGAGCGGGATCGCAACACTATCGGCTTTGCCACCATTCGCGCCGGCGATCTGGTGGGAGAGCATACCGTCATGTTTGCCGATATCGGCGAGCGGGTGGAGATCAGCCACAAAGCTTCAAGTCGCCTGACTTTCGCCAACGGTGCTGTGCGGGCGGGCAAGTGGCTTGGTCAGCAGGGTGCCGGCCTTTATGACATGCAGGATGTGCTCAATCTCAAGTGATGCCTCTGAGCGGCACTTTCGTACTACTGCTACCCCAGTGAAAAACCCCGGCTTGCCGGGGTTTTTGCTGTCAGTCAGCCAGAGTTTGTGTAAAAAGACACGCTGCCTGCAATTTTTAACTGAACTCCTTATAAATCACACTATTGCGTTATCCGCCAGATTTTCCCTTCCTGAATGTCATCACCAGGTAACAGATTTGAGCATCTTTATGGCGGATAAAGCTATTTTTTTACACGGACTGGAAAAGACTAAAAATTCAAACGCGGAAAAACGTTTTCCAATTTTTATGTTCAATCTTGTCATCATAAAAGCGTTAAATTTGTCATTAATGTTTTTTGTGTAAAAATAAAAACCATTGTTTTAATTGGTTTTTTTTGTTTGTTTTTGTCTTTATTGCTGGCTTGATTGCATCTTTTGATGGTGATTTTTCCTTTTCTTTCGCGGGAGGGGGTTGCAAAGCAGTTGAGTGCATAGATAATGGGTAATGTTGCTTTTTTATTGAATTTAGATGCATTCCATCTGAGAAAAGACGTTGAAATGCCACTTTTTTTAAGTAGAATGCGCCCAATTTGCCAGAAATCTGCCGGGTTCGAGTCCTGTCCAAGACCGGAACCGAGCCCGCAACACCCAGGTAAATTGCTGAATTTAAAGCTAAATAACTGGAGGTTGTCTTGAATCACACTGCATTGCTAGTGCTGGAAGATGGAACTGTGTTCAAAGGCGTGTCGATAGGCGCCGAGGGATGTTCCGTTGGTGAAGTGGTTTTCAATACGTCGATGACGGGCTATCAGGAAATCCTCACCGATCCCTCTTATTCCCGTCAGATAGTCACCCTCACTTACCCCCATATAGGCAACACCGGCACCAATAGCGAAGATGAAGAGTCCAGTCAGATCCATGCTCAGGGATTGATCATCCGGGACCTTCCGATACTTGCCTCCAATTTCCGCAATCAGCAATCCCTCTCCGAATACCTCAAGTCTCACAACATCGTTGGCATCGCCGACATCGACACCCGTAAACTGACCCGCATCCTGCGCGAGAAAGGCGCTCAGGCTGGCTGCATTCTGGCCGGGAAACAGGTCGATGAAGCCTATGCTCTCGAACAGGCCCGCGCCTTCCCCGGTTTGAAGGGAATGGATCTGGCCAAAGAGGTGACGGTTGGTGAGGCGTACAACTGGACCGAAGGGAGCTGGCAGCTTGGCAAGGGGCACGTCACCCCGGATGCCGACCAGCTGAAATACCACGTGGTAGCCTATGACTTTGGCGTCAAGCGCAACATCCTGCGGATGCTGGTTGACCGTGGCTGCCGCCTGACCGTGGTGCCTGCCAAGACCCCGGCCGCCGAGGTACTGGCGATGAACCCGGATGGCATCTTCCTCTCCAACGGCCCCGGCGACCCCGAGCCGTGCGACTACGCCATCGAGGCCATCAAGGCTTTCCTTAATACCAGCACGCCGGTATTCGGCATCTGTCTGGGTCACCAGCTGCTGGGTCTGGCCTCCGGTGCCAAGACCGTCAAGATGAAGTTTGGCCACCACGGCGCCAACCATCCGGTGAAGAGCCTCGATGACAACACCGTGATGATCACCGCTCAGAACCACGGCTTTGCGGTAGACGAGAACAGCCTGCCGGATTGCCTGCGCGCCACCCACGTCTCCCTGTTCGATGGTTCCCTGCAAGGTATCCATCGCACCGACCGTCCGGCCTTCAGCTTCCAGGGTCACCCCGAAGCGAGCCCGGGCCCGCACGATTGTGCCGGTCTCTTTGACCACTTTATTGAATTGATTAAGCAGTATCGCGCCTAAGGAATAGAGGAAAGAGTTTCATGCCAAAACGTAATGACCTTCAGAGCATCCTGATCCTCGGCGCCGGCCCCATCGTCATCGGCCAAGCCTGCGAATTTGACTACTCCGGCGCCCAGGCGTGTAAAGCCCTGCGGGAGGAGGGCTACCGCGTCATTCTGGTCAACTCCAATCCGGCCACCATCATGACCGACCCGGAGATGGCAGACGCCACCTACATCGAGCCCATCACTTGGGAAGTGGTGCGCGAAATCATCAAGAAAGAGCGCCCGGACGCCATTCTGCCCACCATGGGCGGCCAGACTGCGCTTAACTGCGCACTGGCGCTGGAGAAGCATGGCGTGCTGGCCGAGTTCGGTGTCGAGATGATCGGTGCCACCGCCGACGCCATCGACAAGGCCGAAGACCGCTCCCGTTTTGACAAGGCGATGCGCAGCATTGGCCTGGAGTGCCCGCGCGCCGGTATCGCCCACAACATGGAAGAGGCGTGGGGCGTGCAGCAGATGGTCGGCTTCCCCTGCATCATCCGTCCCTCCTTTACCATGGGCGGCTCGGGTGGCGGCATCGCCTACAACACCGAAGAGTTCGTCGAGATCTGCGAGCGCGGTCTGGACTTGTCGCCGACCAAAGAGCTGCTCATCGACGAGTCGCTGATCGGCTGGAAAGAGTACGAGATGGAAGTGGTGCGGGATCGCAACGACAACTGCATCATCGTCTGCGCCATCGAAAACTTCGACCCCATGGGTATCCACACCGGTGACTCCATCACGGTCGCGCCAGCCCAGACGCTGACCGACAAGGAGTACCAGCTGATGCGCAACGCCTCCATGGCGGTGCTGCGCGAGATCGGCGTCGAGACCGGCGGCTCCAACGTCCAGTTCGGTATCAACCCGAAAGATGGCCGCATGGTCATCATCGAGATGAACCCGCGGGTGTCGCGCTCCTCTGCGCTGGCTTCCAAGGCGACCGGTTTCCCCATCGCCAAGATCGCCGCCAAGCTCGCCATCGGTTACACCCTCGACGAGCTGATGAACGACATCACCGGCGGTCGCACTCCGGCCTCCTTCGAGCCTGCCATCGACTACGTGGTCACCAAGGTGCCGCGCTTCAACTTCGAAAAATTCGCCGGTGCCAACGACCGTCTGACTACCCAGATGAAGTCGGTCGGTGAAGTGATGGCCATCGGCCGCAACTTCCAGGAGTCCCTGCACAAAGCGCTGCGCAGCCTCGAAACCGGCAAAACCGGCTTCGACCCCATGGTTGACCTCAATGCCCCGGACTCCCTGACCCGCATCCGTCACGAGCTGCAGGACGCCGGTAGCGACCGTATCTTCTATATCGCCGATGCGTTCCGCGCCGGTCTCTCCATGGACGGCATCTTCAAGCTGACCAAGATTGACCCCTGGTTCCTGGTGCAGATTGAAGAGCTGGTGAAGCTGGAAGAAGAGGTGAAAGAGCGCGGCATGGCGGGTCTGGATGCCGACTTCCTGCGTGCCCTCAAGCGCAAGGGCTTTGCCGATGCCCGTCTGGCCAAGATCCTCGGTGTGGCCGAAGGGGAAGTGCGCAAGCTGCGTGCCCGCCACAACATCTTCCCGGTCTACAAGCGGGTCGACACCTGCGCCGCCGAGTTCGCCACCAACACCGCCTACATGTACTCCAGCTATGACGAAGAGTGCGAGGCCAACCCCACTGACCGCGACAAGATCATGGTCATCGGTGGCGGCCCGAACCGCATCGGTCAGGGCATCGAGTTTGACTACTGCTGCGTACACGCGGCGCTGGCCCTGCGCGAAGACGGTTACGAGACCATCATGGTCAACTGCAACCCGGAGACCGTCTCCACCGATTACGACACCTCGGATCGCCTCTACTTCGAGCCGGTGACTCTGGAAGATGTGCTGGAAATCGTGCGCATCGAGAAACCCAAGGGCGTTATCGTCCAGTACGGTGGCCAGACCCCGCTGAAGCTTGCACGGGCATTGGAAGCCAACGGTGTGCCGATTATCGGTACCAGCCCGGATGCCATCGACCGCGCCGAAGACCGCGAGCGCTTCCAGTCTGCCGTCGAGCGCCTTGGCCTCAAGCAGCCGGAAAACGGCACTGTCACCGCGCTGGAACAGGCGGTCGTGGTGGCCGAGCGCATCACCTACCCGCTGGTGGTTCGCCCCTCCTACGTGCTGGGTGGCCGCGCCATGGAGATCGTCTACGACGAGACCGACCTGCGTCGCTACTTCGCCGAAGCGGTGAGCGTCTCCAACGAGTCGCCGGTACTGCTGGACCGCTTCCTGGACGATGCCACCGAGCTGGACGTGGATGCCATCTGCGACGGCACCGACGTGGTTATCGGCGGCATCATGGAGCACATCGAGCAGGCCGGGATCCACTCCGGTGACTCCGGCTGCTCCCTGCCTCCTTACACCCTGTCCAAGAAGATTCAGGACGAGATCCGCGAGCAGGTGCGCAAGCTGGCGCTGGAGCTCGGCGTTATCGGCCTGATGAACGTGCAGTTCGCGGTCAAGGGCAATGACATCTATCTCATCGAGGTGAACCCGCGTGCCGCCCGTACTGTGCCGTTCGTCTCCAAGGCGACCGGTGCCCCGCTGGCCAAGATTGCCGCCCGCGTGATGGCTGGCCAGAGCCTGAAAGAGCAGGGCTTTACCAAAGAGATCATCCCGCCCTACTACTCGGTGAAAGAGGTGGTACTGCCGTTCGCCAAGTTCCCGGGGGTTGACCCGCTGCTGGGGCCGGAGATGCGCTCCACCGGTGAGGTTATGGGGGTGGGCAGCAGCTTTGCCGAGGCCTATGCCAAGGCGCAGCTGGGTGCCAACCACGCCGTACCAAAAGAGGGTCGTGCCCTCTTGTCAGTGCGTCACAGTGACAAGGCTCAGGTGGTCGATTTGGCCGCCAAGCTGCTGGAGCTGGGTTACGAGCTCGATGCCACCCACGGCACCGCCGTCGCGCTGGGCGAGGCGAGCATCAACCCGCGTCTGGTCAACAAGGTGCACGAAGGTCGCCCGCACATTCTCGACCGCATCAAGAATGGCGAGTACACCTACATCGTCAACACCGCCGAAGGGCGGGTGGCCATCGAGGACTCCAAGCAGCTGCGCCGCGCCGCCTTGCAAAACAAAGTGGCGTATACCACCACCATGAATGAGGCGTTTGCCACCTGCATGGCCATCAGCGTGGATGCCACCGCCAATGTCAACTCGGTGCAGGAGCTGCACCAGAAGGTGAAAAACCGCTAAGAGTTTGCAGCGGGCATCAGCCCGACTTGCCAGACGACCAACCCCCGCCAGCGATGGCGGGGGTTTCTTTTTATCTGTCGCTCACCGTACGGTTCTGGCCGGGTGAGCCCTTGAAGAAGGTCATGACTTCAGCATCGCAGACAACTGATGGCGCGTGGGGTGGCAAAAGCTGGCAAGGGGAGGGGATGCTGCGAGCGCGGGTTTCAACTGCGGCAGGCAATCCTCTACAATGGCCCCACTTTGCTTGTCAGTGCAGTGCCAGCGGCGCTGCCTGTAGGGCCTACAAAAAATGGACATGCTTATGACCGCTTTGCCTTCCTGTCGTCTTCTTGCCTTCTGCTCTGCCTTGTTGCTGGCCGGTTGTGCCAGTGATCCCGCCTCCGCGCCTGCCAAAGAGGCGAGCGTGAGCAACCCCAAAACGCCGCCTGCCATGCAGCCGCGCAAACCGGCGGATATGAAGAGCCGCATCGTGCGCTTCTTGCCCCGTCAGGTGCCGGACAAACAGGGGTGGGCCAACGACGTGGTGACGGCGCTCACCACCCAGGGGGTGACGGTCAATGATCACAATGTCTGTAGCGTGCTGGCGGTGGCGGAGCAGGAAGCCACTTATCAGGCCGACCCCGTGGTGCCGGGCCTTGGCAAGATCGCCTGGAAAGAGATCAACTCACGGGCAGCCAAGCTGCTGATCCCCGAATTTATGGTGCGGGCCGCGCTCTCCATCAACTCGCCCACCGGCAAGAGCTACGCTGAGCGGATCGACAAGTTGCGTACCGAGCGGGAGATGAGTGAAATCTTCGAAGATATGATCAGCATGCTGCCGATGGGCAAGACGCTGTTTGGCAACCTCAATCCGGTGCATACCGGCGGCCCGATGCAGGTGAGCATCGCCTTTGCCGAGGCCAACGCCCGTGGCTACCCCTATCCAATCAAGGAGTCCATTCGCCACGAAGTCTTTACCCGTCGCGGCGGCATCTGGTTTGGCACCAAGCATATCTTCGGTTATCCCGTCGACTACCCGGATACCCTCTACCGTTTTGCCGATTTCAACGCCGGCTGGTACGCCAGTCGCAATGCCGCCTTTCAGGCCGCCGTCAGCCGTTTGAGTGGCAAAACTCTGGCGCTGGACGGGGATCTGATCCGCTATGACTCGGATCTGCCGGGCAACACCGAGCTTGCCGTCTACACCCTCGCCAACCGGGTCAATATGAGCAAACAGGCGATCCACCAGAGCCTGCGCAAAGGGGATACCGCCGAATTTGCCGAGACCGATCTCTACCATCGCATCTTTACCCTGGCCGACAAGCAAGCGGGCAAGCGACTGCCCCGCGCCATCCTGCCCGGCATTCAGCTAAAGAGCCCGAAAATTACCCGCAACCTCACCACCGCCTGGTTTGCCAAGCGGGTAGATGACAGGGAGCAGCGATGTGTGCGGCAGATGGCGACGATTCGCTAAGAAACATCAAGGGCGGCCAATTGGCTGCCCTTGATGTGAGAGTGAGTTTCCCCTTATGTGGCGGTTCATGCCTTGCTGTTCCCCGTGAGATTTACAATGAATCTGCATTTGGGGTATCCACTGCATCCCCAAAACCGATTGCCTCGGTTATCCCCCCGTTTGGCGGTACGCAATATCATCGGGTTGCCGCATCTGGGGCATAGTGGATTTGCTTGGGTGAGCGATTCGGTGATGGTTGGCGAGGCGTTCACCACCTGATTGACGACAGGCATTGCAGCTACGGATAAAGGCGGGCGGGGAACCTCGCTGTGACGTGCTTTCAACTGCGCCACATGCTGTTTATGGGTCTGCCAATTGGCGGCCAGTCGTCCCCGCTGGATGGTGTCGATCACCCGAGTGACCTCGGCAGGGGTCAACACCGGCGTGGTTTTTCCCTTGATATAGTGAATAAGCCCACGGTTCATCACGTTATCCGGCATGGGGGTTTTAAAGGTGCAGTCGCCAATAAAGTAGATAATCGAATGGAGCTGATGATCAGCAAGACCCAGCAAGGATTTGAGCGTCATCAGGTGCAGATAGTTTTGGCGCAGGGGATTTTGAAAGGCATGTCTGCGGCGATAGAGCTGCTGGGTCCAGCTCTTGTGGGCTGGATTGCCAAATATCCACCCCTTGATGTTCTTGGTCTCGATCACAAACAGCCCGAAGCGCGAGACGATCACATGGTCGATCTGGGTAGTACCCTGCGGGGTCGGCAGGGTCACGTTCTTGAGCAGGTGGTACTCCCGCTTGTCGAGAAAGAGCCGGATGCCCAAGTTGATAAATGCTTCTCCAACCATCCCTTTGAACCTGGGCGTTTTGATCAGGGTGGCAATCAACAACAGGGGCAGCAGATACCAGAACTGGCCCAGCAGAACCGCAATAACGGGAGTGAAGTCCATTTCACATCCATCCAGTCAGTGAATTAGAGGGGATTCATGGCCTCTGGCCAGAGGAAATAGGGGCCAAATTTGGGGCTCATTCTAAACTCCCCTCCTTCCTCTTTTCCTTTGGCAGTGAGGTAATGCTTACTGTCACGAAGCTCAAGCAAGCCGTGAGTCACCATTTTTTCCAACAACTCATTGGTTTTGATCCCCCACTTTTGTGCCAGTTTGGATGAGGTCAGTTTTTCAGTGGCTGGCTCACTTTCGTTAGCAGAAGGCTGTTGGGTTTCGGCTTCACTGACAACCCGTTCAAGGGATATGCGGACTTCATCACTGACCCGGATAATCCGTTGGGCCTCATCATAGGCATCACGATAAAGGTCATGATCTTCCGAGCGCTGGATCAATACCCCCATCTCGTTGTTATTGACCTGACTGAACTCGTAGAGATTGAGGCTGGTGACAATGCACATCTCCTCATTGAGATAGCACTTGGCATGGAGGTTTTTGCAAAAGCTGGTGCGGATATAGGTGAGCTCTTTGAGCCAGCTGATCTCTTCCGGTTGCAGCTCGCTTTTGCCATAGACGATCCGCACATCGATCTTGAGGCGGTTCTTGTCGGTGAGCAGCTCCTTGATCCTGTCGTTGAGCTTGAGGAAGGGGCTGATCAGGATCAGACGCTCTTTGGCATCTTTGATTAGTTCTTCAAGAAAATAGTTGGTTGCGCTGGTATTCAAAAACTTGGCCATGGCAAAAATCTCTATCCCTTTGGTGTAACTGGTGGCGCAAATACTTGGCTGGCGCTCGGCAGGTCATTTTCATTCCGGGCGCAGTGATCACCCAGCCAGTGCGGCTGGCAATCGACATCGTGGCTCCATGTGGATGATGGGTGCCAAACTGATCCATTCTACCCATTCCATCAGAAGAAATATGTGACAGATTGCACTAACTCTGTGACAAGGCTGGATTTTTCGGGGCGGGCTGTGGTTGATGGTAAATCGCAGGTGCAAAAAAGCCCCTTGGCGGGGCTTGGTGTCTGGCAAGGCCGGTTTCGGGATTATCAATGGCGTT
>NZ_LYSQ01000028.1:0-58586 GCF_001728955.1 Aeromonas sp. DNP9
ACTGTGCAGCTTTACCAATTGAACTATAAGGCTTTTTTATTTTCCGGTTGGATTTTGGATCAGGATTGGCGCTTTTGCTGTCTGGCCGTCGTACTCGGCGAGGTAGGATCCGTAGTGTCGAAATAGCATCTCCGGCCCCTTGTGTCCCATCTGCGTGGCGAGCCAAAACAGGTTGCAGCCGCGGCTGATGTTGGCCGTGGCGAAGGTGTGGCGGGTCTGGTAGAGGTGGCGATAGCGAACACCGGATCGCCGGAGGGTGTAGAGCCAGGCTTTCTTTCTGATGGACTCAGCCCCAGACCATGGCTCGTTGAGCTTCGGATCTTCAAACACGTACTCGCCGCGCATAAAGGTAAAGCGCTTCTGGCTGGTCAGCGCCGCCAGCGCATCACTCGTCAGCTCAATGGTTCGCGTCCCGGCCCTGGTCTTGGTGGTCTTGATTACCCCGACCACTTTGGCGGCTGACACCTGGATGGTGTTACCAATCCAGTCGATTGACCCCCAGCGCAGGGCGCAGATCTCGGACGGGCGCATGCCGGTGGCGAACGCAAACGCGAACAGGTTTGCCCACTGCTCATTGATGCCGTGAGCGGTCGATATGATGGCTGACACTTCATCCGGGCTGAACGGGTCCACAGATTTGGCTCCCTGTTCAGGAGCTGAATCCACGTCCAAATATCTGGATACGGTGACCAGCGACACCGGGTTTGATGGCAACAGTCCATCAGTTACCGCCTCGTCAATGGCACTGCGCAGGAACGACAGCCGGTTGCGGGCCGTCTTGGCGGTGGTGCTGCTTCTTACCAGCCAGTTCTTTACCTGTGCTGGGGTCAGCTCTGACACCGTGATCCCATGCAGATCGGCAAG
This sequence comes from Aeromonas sp. DNP9, assembly GCF_001728955.1. Taxonomy (NCBI): domain Bacteria; kingdom Pseudomonadati; phylum Pseudomonadota; class Gammaproteobacteria; order Aeromonadales; family Aeromonadaceae; genus Aeromonas; species Aeromonas sp. DNP9. The sequence continues at coordinate 865 of NZ_LYSQ01000028.1, forward strand.
CGCCTTGTGGCATTTGCGGTACCCGACCATAGTGGACGGGCTCAGTCCGCGGCTTTCGCAGCGGTGCAGGTACTCATCCAGATAGTCAGACACCTGGGCGGCGATCGACGCACCGCCGAACATGCGCAGCTTTTTGGATTTTGGGAAGTAGTCTGCGTAGGCGAACTGGCCGCGCTCTATCTTGCCCTGGATCTCGCCGAGCAGGCGGGAGGCATAGCGCACGTTTGCTGTGGTGTTGGGCAGGTTTGACAGGGGCTCACGACAGCGAACCCCCTTGAAGGTAAAGGTGATGTTGATGGTTTCACCGCGCAGGCTCACGCCGCGTGGGAGCTGTTTTTCATTGCCCACTTAGTCACCTCTGCGATGTTAACCCAGCGCTCTTTCACCCCGTCAACGTTGACGATATGAACCCCCAACTGCCAGATGCCGCGCTGGATCCGCTTGTTGATGGTATCCCGATCGGTGATCTCGATGGTGCTCAGGTAGGTGCTGAGCGGGATGGCGTCAGGCATTCTCATTATGATGAGCTGGCCCGGAATATGGCTTACGGCCGGATCTGCTGCTATTCCCATGGTGATTGGTCCTCGTTAGTCTGGTGATTTCATCACGCCCCGCTCGGTTGTAGAGAAAACACTCCACCTGTTTTCTGCTACTGCTCGCCTGGTCAAGACGATACTCCCCGAACGCGGGGCGCTTAAGGTTGTGCTGGTTGGCCAGCCTGCCGATGGCTTGGGCGCTCACCCCCAGTTCCTTGCCCAGATCGGTTGCGCTCCAGAGCTGGCCGGTTACCCGCGGCGCTTCGATAGGCAGGTCGAAGTGCGCCAGGATGCGGCCGATCTCGGCGAGCTTGGCCGATTGGGACAGGGTTGGGGAGAGTACGGTATTAACCAGATCGTCCAGCAGTTGGCTGCTCTGGTCGATGAGTTGTAGCTGTTGCATGGCGTGGCCCTCCTGTCCTTGAGGATGGGGCGCCAATTGGGTTGAAGGAAGGGCCGCTATTTGTCCGTTTAAATTTCCATGGCAAGTTGGATGGACACTCGGTCAAATTCAGGGTCATATACCAGCCTAGATGCTGAGTTCACAGCCTCGATTCTCTCCACAAGGATCGCAGCTCTGGTCTCTTTACTCTGTGGTTGATACGTCCCTTTCCATGCGCTATCTAGGCCGATATTCCGCGCCACATTGGTGCTGTCTGCGCTTGAAAAAGGAAGATGCTTAAATACCGCCTGGTTAAGGCCGCGAAGCATATGAAGCTTTGCCATTGGATACCCGTTTGCATCAACAACATGACGGATCACATCCTTGAGGCGCTGAACGCATTTCTTTGGGTACTTGATGTCGTACTCGCCGCAGCTCCCAATAGCTACTCGTGGATAATGTCTGCACAGCCTGATAAATCTGTCGTCACTTTCGTTCATGTGCCATACCGGGACACCAACAACCTTTCCATGTGGCCACGCGGCCAGCAACTCATCATTACCCTTTTCTCCGCCATCAATAACATCCGGGATGATGGCGAAATCAAAGCGCGGGTGATGGCGCCACTTCTCAACAAACTCATAGTAACCAGCCCAATCTATTGGTCGGCCAGTTTTCCAGAATGTGAACGCGCCATTATCTAGTGCAAACGACTGTGTTATTTCGGAGGCCAGAGCCAACTGGCCATGGTTAGCGTAACTGATAAATGCGTGACGCCCTTTCCATGCCTTTATTGCGCATGTATCAGGAGTTATTGGCCCTCCATGATAGTGGATCATTACCCCTCCAGTTAACTATCCATAACCTGCTGCTTCGGTTCGATTGTCACCACCCCGAGATCGCACTCGAACTGGATGGGCTGGCCGTGGTCTGCCGCGACCCAGCACATCACCCGACTCATGCAGCCAAGAGCCTCCTCGGTACCGAGCTCCGCCATAGCGGCGGCGATCTGCTCGGCAAATTCCTTGTTGTCAGCCATCAGCCACCCTTCACAAACAGGTCGGCCGCCACGATGACGGCCAGAATGTTAATGGCCAGGATTGCGATCCCGGCCGCCTTTTGTTTGGTCACGCAGTCACCCCATACTTTGCAGCCGGCACAGTCTCATCAACCGGCTCGCCGCACTTGCGGCAGCGGAACACGCTGGTGCCGTGCTCGCTGTAATTCTGCGGATCCAGCCCCTCCTGCAGCCCCTCATCTGGATAGAACGGGCGCTTCTTGTCGGTGCGGATGGTGCGTCTCGGGCAGTCCAGCTCTACGCTGATTGGCTCACCGCAGCTGCACTGGTCGCGCACCACCCGGCCAAAGATGCCTTCAATGGCGATCCCCGTGCGGGCGGCGATGCGCTCCTGAATGCCTTTCTTGGTGATGGCCACTGCCATGCGCATCATGTGGAGCAGGTGCTGCTCATCATTCGTCTCGATGCACTGGCGGATGTACTTCATCAGTTCGGGCGGCGCGTCGCCGGGGAACTCAGGTTCGGCCTGAATGTCGGCGATGCAGGCCATGGTTGAGCCCTTCACCATATTCACCAGCTCGGTGACAGTGGCTGGGTTGGCGGCGGCGATGAATGCCGCATCGTGCGCAAAGCAGGTATCAGCTAGCAGGCCATGATCACCGTTAACGCAGGTGTGCCCGTCCGTGCTCCATGTCGCTGGAGTTGCTTTGCCAGCCAGCTCCAGCAGTTTTTCCAAGTCAATATTCACGGTTGGTCCTCATTGAAACGCCCCGAGCTTGCCGGGGCTTTAGTTGAACAAGGCGGCCATTAGGCTGGCACTTGGCTATCAGAGCCAGCGCCGGTCATGACCTGGCTGCTTTTCATAAGCGCGACGTTGTTCTTGTGGGTTCGAACGGGCGTATCAACTTCAACCGATACCGGGATCCCGTTTATCTTCACAACAGTGCCGCTTGGGATTATTCCCACGACAGTCTCAGACGGCGAGTAGTCGCACGTCCCCAGCATCTCCGGCACACCGCGGTTGTTGGCTGAGCTGTCGGAGTCGTGAGTCGGCGCACTGAGTGGAGGTGGTGTCACATAGGAATCGGTTCCTTCATCCCGCACCAGTGCATCCTTGGCATCCCAGAAGATCACGCGCATTTCCGGCGTATCGGTCAGGCCAAGCCGTGCGAGCGCGCATTCGTAGAGACAGGCAACTGAGTGCTCGCCTTCAACAGAGGTACAGTCTTGTCCTTTGCGGTCTTTCATGGGTTTATCCTCGCGGTTAAAAGAAAGTCCAGAGATAGCCGGAGCTCTGGTCATGCTCGCCACCCCCTGTACCCGATAAAGCCAGGCTCCATGACGCGCCGGAACGGCAGGACGGGGAGGTGGGCTATCAGGGTCTTGAGCTGGGGGTTATCTGGCTGGCTGTCGATGGTGACTTTGGCGCCGGGGTTGATCTTGAGGTATCGCTCCCGGGCGTCGTCGGCTTCTTCCCTGGTCAGGCCGGGCTGGATGATCGGTTCACGATATCTCATGGCTGCGCCCATTTATAATCATCAAAACCCCAGCATGCAGCCTTGGATCAATCGCATCGATTTTGGCTTTAAGTTCGTTGGCTATTTCCGTCTTGCGAGCAATCCAAGCTGAATAAGCCGACTCTGGAGATGAGAAGCAGCCAAGATATTCCTTTTTGCCAAAAGGATGGCAACACTCAGACCGGTATAATCCGCTGTGTTTATGCAGTGAAACCCCGATTGGGTACCTTCCACGAGCAGCATCACTACCTAGGGTGAAGCTGTTTAGCCACCCAGGTATGTATATACAGTTGTCTGGAGAGTAGATGCGTGCATTCGGACTGATTATGTCCTTGTCTAGCTCCCACCCATCAACCTGATGCTCAGCCCACCACTCACGGAATGAAGAAAATCTCAGCCAATCTTCACATATTGATACTGATGAATAGGTTGGCCAGCGCTTATGGTACTTCGCTGATGCAACCCTATTTAGCATGGCCACCCATGACTGGTATGCGGGACAGCAAGCAGGTCTTTTCCCGTTTATTCTTGTTGGGTATACGTTGTAGTCGGCGTCATTAACGCCAACGCCATGCACAGGTTTTCTTCTGGCCATTGACTCCGATGTAGCTGGGTTACTAGCCCTGATGCGATCTGAATATTCCCTGTTCTCATGCCGCTTCATGATTGCTCTCCTTTCGCGATAGCGATAGCAGCGCGGGCTTGTTCAAATGCCGCGTAATGCATCTCATCCTCTTCAGTTACCGCGTCCATCGCATTGAGGGCATTACCCATGTGTTCCATGGCGGCCAAAGAACTCTCCAGTGCCTCGAGCAGCACATCCCGCTGCTTGGTCATGGCTTCCAGCTTCTCAACTGGCGTGAGCCCTTCGGTGCGCTGCAGGGTGATGGTGAAGGGGCCAAGCTCAGGCCGAGCCCCTTTTACTTCCAGATAGTTTGTGGCGCCGCGCTCGACGAAGAGGCTGGCGTAGGCGGCGATAATGGCCTTCTCTGCCAGCTCGGCGTGGCTGGCCACAAACTCGGCCAGCGTCACGCCCTCCAGATCCCCGGTGGCGTAGCCGTCCAGCAGGTTCCAGCAGGCGACGATGCGGCGGCCGTTTTCCTTTCCTTCGCAGTTGGGAAAGCCTTCATCAGTTCGGGGCCAGAGCTCACAGACGCCGTATCCATCGACTGAGCCGACCGACTGGCCGTTACGAAAAAGGGCCAGAAGGCCCTTGGTGTGTTCGATCACAATTTTTTCCCCCATTTGCGCATGGCCTGCCGCTTACTTAGCCCCTTGGCACCACCAAAAATCATCGTGTTCATTATGTCTACCCGGCTTCTGCCGACATCCATCACGCTGGAATCGCCGTGCCGTACCAGCACATAAGCCTTCTTCAGCTTTCCTGACTTGATTTGCATGCTGTAGAACGCGAGGCGAAAGGCAGTTCTGAAACTTTCCGTGTCATCGCTTTCCTTCATCCGGCGAATGTAGAGCGCCCCTTTGCGGTATTTGCTCATGCTGCCTTCTCCTCTGCCGGTGCCTGGTAGTCCATCATGGTGCAGAGGTCGGTGATGGCCTTTGACAGCAGGATGAGGTTGGTGGCGTTGCACTGGCGCCAGTGGTGGGCGTAATCGTCGGCATCATCGTCGGAGTCATAATCCGGCATGGTGATGGCGCGCAGGCTGAAATCGCTGTTCAGCTTGAAGCTGATGGGCTCGTGCCACAGCTCCAGCTCCTCCACCTGATAGCCAGCCTCCAGCAGTGAAACCACGTCAGAGGCGCGATCGCCGTTGAGATCCATACCCTTGAAGGTCACCATCTCTTGCGCGGTGTCGGCAGACTTGAGCTTGACGAACTGGAGCGGAGAGAAGGGGCCGAGCGCTTCCGGACGCTCTGCGCTATCGGTCAGGTAGTCTTTCAGGCGGTTGCTGATTCCCATCTTGATGTTGTCGATGTGGATGGTCTTGGTTTTGAGGGAGCCCATGCACTTCACCAGCAGGTGCATAACCACATTGAGCGGGCGCTTGGTGGTGGTATTGAGGTACAGCAGCTCGTTTTTCTGGTCGTACAGGGCGTGAATGAGCGTGGTTTCATACTCAGCGGTGGCGGCCATCTCGACAATCAGCTGGTCCTTCATGGCCTGCTTCTGTTTGCGAGTGATCTTCTCGCACAAGCCGGAGGCAAGCAGCTCGTCAACGCGCTCTTTGAGCTTGCGGTTGACGATCTTGGCCGGGATGAGTTTGGTGTCTTGGCGCACGACGAATGCGAATCCGACGCCGGGGAGGTTGGTAACCAGCTCGCCGGTCACCTGATTGTTCTCGAACCCGGCGCAGCTGAGCTGGTTTTCAGTGAGCGGGGTGAAGGCAAGCTCGGCCAGGTGTTCGCGCATGGCGTTGATGGCGGGGAGCTTGGCGCTGTAGACACTGGCAGATTTGAGTACGGAGTGATTCATGGTCAGGGGTCCTTTTGGTCGGTTAGTTGCGGGCTTTCGCCTGCAGATCGTGGAGTTTCTTGGCGGCTGCTTCGGCTTGTGACCGGTTGCAGATGGTCCCGCCTGGCAGTACAAACTTGCCGCGCAGCTTGGGGTGGGGCATGACGACGCCCAACCCGATGACTACCGCGCCGCAGTAGGGGTGTTCCGTGTCTTTCATGGGATTCCTCGACTTATCCACCGTTTCTGTGTGGCTGGCGGTGGATGGTTTGGGGGTATCAGGCTGCAGCGCTGACGGGCTCTGCTCCGGCAAGCAGCAGGGTGAGCTTGCTGACATCGCGGATCCGGCACTCGCCGCGCCAGTTGGGGGCGAAGATGAGGAGCATGGATCCCTTGGGGTTGCCCTTCATCTCTTCGCCGGTTGCCTTGTTGATGAAGCTCACCCGGCCGTTGCGCCACTTGCCGTGCTCATCGTGGTAGCCGGTGATGTGCCGCACCTCGCTGGCACGCTCACCGGGATACCATTCGGTGCTGGTGTCCTGCGGTACCAGCATTACGGTGCCGATGCCGCGGCCCTGCTGCTCGATGGCCTTTTCCACCCATGGCCCGATATCGGAGTATGGCGGGTTGAGCCAAGCCCACGGCGAGCGCACCGAAGGGCTGATAAAGTCGCCCCAGTCCACGCTCAGGGCGTCGATATCAGGCGTCAGATACTTCTGGCAGAGTGCTGTTTCCGGCAGGGCGGCGGCATCGAGGACAAAGTTGAACTCCAGATCCAGCGCCCGGAAGAGAAATGCCGGGGTCTGTGTCATGTCGCGGGTGGCTTCTGGAGTGGTGGAGCCGCGGTAGTCAGCCATTGGTGGCCTCCTTGCTGGCGTTGTACTGCTGAATCCCCCAGACGATAGCGTGCAGGATCCACAGGTAGTGGTGGCTGTATCGCTTCATCGTCAGCCCCTCCATAAGCTCATATTGGCTTGGCAGGTCTGAGTCGTGGATGGCTTGGCAGGCCTGAAACTCGTGGCTGTAGCTCTCTTCGCAGATTTCGTTGATGGTGCTGGTGTAGTCTTTGTCGCAGCCTTCATCTTCATGATACTCGGCAAACCACTCGCGCAGACCTGACTTGAACGATTCCTCGTCAAACTCCATGCAGATTTCATCGCGGCGGCCAGAAGCTCCCATCTGGAGTTTTTCGCCCCAGTACCGCGGATTAACGCTCTTCTCGAAGTTGCCACCGAAGAACTCGAACATGTCGGCGGTGCGGCTGAATGTCCAGGTGCCCATATCCCCACAGATGGTGAGATATCCCGGCCAAGTGATCAGGTCGAAGCGGTATACCGAGCTGCCGCGATTGGAAAACTCAAGGTGACGGTAAAGGCCGTCATCGCGACGCACCTTCATGGTGTGCTCAGAGGTTTCACGCAGGAAATCATTTTTAGCTTGCAGGGTGATCATGCCGCCTCCTTGTGCTGTTCCGGTTGCTGGCTGGCTGCGAACTGATCTTTCTCCCACTGGCGAACCGCAGCTTGGCCGGCGCTGATGATCTGATCGGCCAGCTTGGCGCCAATGCCCTTGATTGCCAGCAGCTTGTCGCTCTGGTTAACCATCAGCTTCCACAGGTCGGTGATGCCGGCATCTTCCAGCAGCCCCTGCACCTTGGCGTTGAGGCCAATCTCGCTGATGTGGACTGTCTGCGCCCACTCGGCGCGGGGCTGCAGGTGAGGGTGGGTGATAGCCAACGCATCGAGCATGAAGGCGTGGATGTCGCGGATCGCCTCCATCGGGATGTCTCGGGCGATGACGCTCGGGAAGATTGGGCTCATCCACTCGCTCAGCATCACGGTGCAACCGGTGGCGTCTGAGCGCATGGCGTGGAGCCTCCAATCAAGATCGTTCAGCAGGTAGCTCTTGTCAGACTGGATGCCACCCTCTACCAGGTAGACATTCCATCGGATGCCATTGCCGTCAGGGTAGTGATTGCGCAGGTGCTTGCCCCACAACAGGCTGATCTCCTTGAACCGGGCCATATCGTTGATGACCTGCTGGCGCTCATCCAGATCGGCCTGCTGCTGGTTGATGATGGCAGTCAGCTCGGTCACGCTGCGGGAAAGCCTGGTGTTGTCGCGGCGGTACCCGCTTATCTCGTTCTTGCTGGCGTTGATGGCGCTCAGACGCTCCTCCAACTTCTTGCGCTGCTCTGCCACCTTGCGCTTCAAGCCTTCCGGATCCATCGCCTTATAGGCTTTGATGGTGCGTTCCAGCTCGCGGATCTGGACGTTGGCAGCGTTGAGATCTGCCTGAGCTCCGTCAGCCTTGCGGTTTGCGGCGTAGACGGCATTTTCAGCCTGCTCTGCTTTGGCGCTGGCCTCTTCTTGAGCGTCAGCGATGCGCTGCTCGGCTTCGGCTACCTGCTGGCGCAACTGGTTCACCAGTGCGATCTGGTCGTTCAGCTCGCCATCCCGGGCTTCCAACTCGCCGATGAGCCCGTTGAACTCGTCGATATGGGCGTTGGCGGCCTCGCTGATCATGGTCAGGTTGGCGGTGAGCAGGGTTTCGAATCCGCCGATAGCGGCCTTGGCTGGGCCGTCAGGCATCAGCAGGATGTTGCGGATCTGGCTGGTGAGGGTGTTCAGGGCAAGGCTGGTTGCCTCGCTGGGGTTCAGTTCGGTGGTCATGGTCGGGGTCCTTGGGTGGTTAAAACAAAAACCCCAGCGCGATGGCTGGGGTTGTTGGTTGAAACTGGCGCTGATTAGCGTGGCTGCATCAGCGATTTGGTGCGCCGAGTGACGGAAGCCAGGGTCAGCTTCATCAGGTCGGTCAGGTCGTCATTGCTCATCAGGTCGAGCATGCGCTGCATGTCGCGCGGGTCGGTTGGGTCAATGACGTGGGCACAGTCGGCAACCGGCCAGAGGGTGAGGCAGTCACCGCCGTGGCGGCCGCTCATGCTGCCACTGTCTGGCTCGATGCTGAGCATGTAACGGGTGGTGCCCAGCTTGTGGCAGAGGGCCTTGGCCAGCTGCTGGCCGCTGCATTTGTGCAGTTCGCTGGCAACCGGTGGAAAGGGGATGTCGTTATCAGTCAGCTCAGCAAGCTGGCGGTGCAGCGCCTCACTTTCGCTGCGGCGGGCTGCTTGAGCTGCGGCGTAAACATCAACTTCAAAAGCGGGTTCAATCCAGCCTGCATATTTCATGGCTACCAACTCAACCGCCCACACTCCGGGCTTGTTGCCACCCCTTACCGTTTTCAAAGCGGGAAATCCCGCTTTGGCTTCTACCGCCGCAATATAGGCGCCATTGAAGCGTTTGAACTCGCTGGGCTTGTGCGATGCAGTGGCCTTACCTTGAGCAATGGCGGCTTTGTGCAGGTCGTTGAGGTTGTACATACCATCGGCTGTGATGGTGATGGAGTGATTAGCAATGGTGAGTTGGGTATTCATAGCTCGATTCCTCTTGTAGAAGTGAATCGCCACCTATGACGCCAATCATCTGGTGGCGAACTGAATGAGGTTGGCGTACCGGCTACAAGAGTCCCGGCGCCCCGAAGGGCCCCCACCCAGCCCGCCATAACTGACAGGTACTACTGGGCCGCGCATAAAAAAACACGCTGGCGCGTGTCGATGCGCTCTTGTAGGTTCAGGACGCCAATCCCGGCAACGGATTTTTCCGTTGCGTGGTCAGTATGACTAAGTTGGCGCATTTATGTCAATCCCGTAAAAAGCCCGCTGGTTGGCGGGCTGGATGGGTTGATGTGGTTTGTTACGCTTGCTGCTGGTCGAGTTGGCGCTTGCGCTCGCCAGCGATCTGCTTGATGCCTTTGACTATCTGCGGGTCCCCGGTGCCGTTGGCCCACTCCCACGCTGTGGTGTAGGCTCTTTGCCACTCCTCTCCGGAGGATGCGCCCTCGATGGCGGCGCTGTGGTCAGCGTAGGCGCTGGCGTGGTCAACTTGCTCGACCGTTTCGATGTGCGGTTCAGCATGTTGCTGCGGCTCAGCTTCAATTACCGGTCGCTGTGTACGCATGGCGTCGAGAGTGCGATTGCCAGACGATGGCGGCGTTACATCGCGCTCGACCCGCTCACCTTCGAACTCGTCCGGCGTGTAGACACCCATGATCACATCCGGGCAGTAGAGGCGCGCCCAGCGCTTGGTGGCCAGATAGGCCAGCTGCTGGCGAGGGTCATCAGCCCAGAGCGTGGAGTTGCGGGTGCGCGCCTGAGCCAAGTACAGCTCCAGCGTCCGCGGCTCATCCTCACCCTTGATGGTGGCCCAGACCTTGATGCCAAGGCCCTCTTCATCTTTCAGCCCCCAGCCAGGGGCGCGGTATTCGCCTTTGTCCCCCTTCTTGATTTCGAATTTGCCGATCACCTTGCTCCAATCCCCGAACCATTCGAAGTGGAGCCGGTCTTTGGTGGGGGCGAGGGCGGTGATAACTGCGTTGACCAGCTGCGCCTCGTAGCCAATCTTGCCTGAGACGAAGTGGGTCTTTTGGGCTACAGCAAACGGGTTCATGCCCCACTGCACAGCCTGCATCACCACCGCCAGGCAGTCGCCCGGGCTGTTGCGGTATTCCTGCGGGATGGTTGCCTTGCCGGTGGCCATGATGTTGGCGAGGCTCACCATGGAGTTCATGCTGGCCACGTCGAGGGTGAGGTTTTGCCCCATCCCCTGCGGGGCTACTGCTGTTTGCTGGCTGCCGTACTCGGCAATCTGGGTATTGTTCACGCTGCTCTCCTTGCCCATGCCGGGCGGGTAAGTGGTATCAGGTCGTGCCAGTCGTTGTTAACTCGGCACTCGTGGAATTTGCGCAGGTCGCGGCGGTAGAGGTCTTTGCCAGCCTCTTTCCACTCCTGCTCCAGCGGGCGAACCCGCACCGGGTAGCGGCCGCACTCAATGGATGAGCTGACCGCGATAAAGATGAAGTCCGGGATCTCGCCGTAGATCTCCCGATAGCCATCGGAGTACATGGCGTCCTGAACGTGGTAGCGGAACTCCTCGACGTGGCGCTGTAAGCGACTCATGTCGTCCACCTTCTTCACGTCGGCCAGAATGGGGTGGCCGGTTAGCATCCTGTCTGGGCGGCAGCGGCAGAGCTCTTCGGTCTCGCGGTCAGTCCAGTAGAGCGACCCCTCGCAGATGCCGTCCTGTTCCAGCAGCCAGCGGGCGTCAGGGTGGGCGAACACGCTTTCGCGCATCAGCTGCAGCTTGCGGTCATCCTCGAACGAGAGAACTGTCTTTCCAAGCTCGGCGCAGTTGGCCAGAAACTCCTTCTCTTCCTCCTTGCCAGCGTTGGTGCGGCGGTTGAACTCAGGCGCAATGATGAAGCGATCCTTGAACTCTTCCGGCTCCAGCAGCAGACAGTGGAGGGCGGTACCCATGTCCAGCGCTTTGAGCTTCTCCTCATCGACCGGCGCGCTCTTGCGCCAGATGTAGGTGGCCGGGCTCTCGGCGATGTCGTCGAGCTGGGATTTGCTGATCCCGGGGCCGGTGTGGTAATCCTCGTTGGAGAGGCCCAGCACCAGCCCTTGGAGCAGGGCCAGGCTGGTATCGACGGCGGCGTTCATGCGGCACCAGCCTTGAGCTTGGCGATAAGCTCCGCAGCATCGCTCAGGCTGAGCAACCAAGTTTCATGTCGCCCACCCGCAACAAGCTCACCCCATGGCGCAGGTTCGCCATTTTGGTGCAGGCCATAGACGCCACCGCTCTCTTTCATCAGAGCCTCTACGTCACCGGAAAGTTTTTCCAGCGCCGCCAGCAGTTCGTCGTGCTGTTGCTCGAGTTCGTGGGCTCTGCTGGACTCTTTGACGGCGCGGGCTTTATAGGTTGATGCGTGGGCTCTGGCTTGCGTCAGGCTCTCATCGAGATCCAACAGCTGAGTGCCGACGGCAGCAACCAGCCCTTTCTGCTCCAGTTCATCGGTCGGCAGGCCGCGGCACGCATTCACGCAAGCAACGATGCGGCGGGCATTTTCACGCTGTTCGTCACTGAAGTGCTTGTTATCAACATCAATCCAGAGGCGAGCAATGTTCGCTCCATTTGATGCACGGATCTTAATCAGCTGAGCTTCATCCTTGGTGACTTCAACAGCGCTCCACGGTTCATTGTTATGCTGTTTCATGCTGCGCTCCTGTGCTGGTACTGTTGCCATTGCTCCTCGCTCATGGCGGTTTGCAAGTCGGCGAGATGGTTGCTCCATGCGTCATGAGCAAGGTCGGAAAGGCCGGCATCCACCACCTGCTGGATAAACTGCACCAGATGGGAGTGGTCGCCGTCGTTCATTAGCAGCCAGATGGCTTGGTTGTACTGGCGGTGCTGGTCTGGATTGAGCTCACCAAGCAGGGTTGCCTGGTCGGTGCTCAGCATGCCTGCCATCAGCAGTGGTCGGTTGGTGGCTACCCACTCGGCGATCCACTCGGCTTTGGCGTTTGCCTCGGCTTCGCGGCTTTCGAGCAGAGCCAGCAGAGCGGATTCTCTGGTCATGGCTATAACTCCAATTCATGCCGCAGGGCGCGCTTCTCGTGGTACTCCTCGATGGCTCGGCGGGTGGCGGTGCGTTCGTGGGCGCTTCGGCGCTCTGCTGCGCCGGGTTCAACGCTCACGCTGTAGCGGTGTTCAGTGCGGGGCGGCATGGAGCCGCGAAAGCCCATCACCTGGGCTTCGGTCAGATTTTTCATGGTCTGGGTCCTCTTGGTTATCCGAAGGCGGCCACAGCTTCGACGCTATGTTGTTGCCAGCTCCACCGGAGCCGCCTTGGGATACCCGCTGTTGCCAGCGGGCGGGTTATTGGGATTGGCCGCTTCTAACGGCTGTCGGTCACATCGTTCGCACTCCCTGTTGTGTTGAGGTCGCAATAGTCGAGTGATAAATCGTTCACATTCACGCACCGCTTTCCGAATTGACGGGTTATCGGCGCATCCCTACCGGCATCGGGATTCGTGGTTGTGAGCCGGTTCCTGACTGTTAAAGAGCGAGCTCAGCCGAATTTGGCGTGAGCGAAGCCAAAGCATCCTTGCGGTGCTTAAAAAAGAGGCTTTGGCTACGGCGCTATGAGGGAAGCGCCAGACCCTTATTGCTGGTAGATCGCTAGACTGCGTTACGGTGAAACTCGGCGCGCCAGTGGAGGAGGGCGCTGTGCTTGGTGAAGCCTGTGGTGCGGCGCTGGGCGGCGCGGGCTGCCACAATGCGGTGCTGCTCTGAGGCCAGCATTGCCACATGAAGGCGCTGACGGATGGCGCGGCGGCGGGCGGCGTTGCCATTGAGATTGTCGGCGATGGCGAAGAGGATCTGGTCTGCGCGATGCGCGGCTCTGGAAAAAATGCTCTTGGTCATGGTACATTTACTCCTGTTGGCGAGTTGGTCCTCGCTAATACCCACCGGGTCAACTGGTTGGGGTCCTGATTGCCGGGGTTGGTCCCCCGGCCGTCTCTGACTGGGGGTGGTACCCTGGTCCTTCAAAGCCCGCCCTGTGCGGGCTTTGTCGTTCTTACGCGCTGGTCAGGCGCTTTTCACTTCTGCCCTGGTTAGGGGCTGGGTCCTGATTGCCGGGTGGTACTGAATTCAGTTAAAAAATGTGCGCGGGTAAAACTTGCTGCGATTAAGTCGCGGCGGTGTCTTGCGCTGTTTCTGCTCTGGTTGCGCACACTTTGCTGCACCATCAACACTGCCGATATAAAGCCAATGCGGGTCGCAATTAAGCGCTTTTGCTATGGCATATACACTGCTAATTCTTGGGTCGCTGGTGTTGCCGTGAATGATGGCGCTCAGCGTTGGCTTTGATAAGCCAGTTTTCCGGGCAAGATCTGCGGCCGTTATCCCCTTCTCCTCCAGCCTTTCTTGAATTCTCAGCCCTATCGTTTTCATGGTCTTTTCCTTGAGCGACTTTCCGATTTGCATCAGGTGTTGCTGTTTCGGTATGGGATGATTATTGCCAAATAGAAATGAAAGATCAATGGCGTTCTGAAAAGAAATTTCTGATTTTTTTTAAAGCGACAAAAAGCCCGCCGAGTGGCGGGCTATCAATATGCGGCAGAGAGCGACTTAAGAGGGGAGGCGGATTTCGATAACTTTGCCTATGGGGAGCAGCTGTTTATCAGTGAGAGATCCTGCGCGAGGGTCATCCACACCATAGCGCCAGTCTGACAGGCCCTGGATCGCGCGTAGAAACATAAACTTGTCGTCCACCTTAGCCAGCATAATCTTGTTGTGCTCTGGCTTGTCATCATTGAGATCAACTAAGCACAGGGCTCCGTGGGTAATGCCTGCATCAGCCAGCTGATCATTGTCAGCAACCACGGCTATCAGGTGGCCGTCTCTCTCTGTAGCCAGCTTGCGGCCTGTATCTGCGTGGGGCCAAGCATCTATAACTGGGTCGGTCTGCAATCCCGGAATGGTCCACACCGGCACCATTCCGGGGCCAGCTTCGATGTCATGGATCAAACTGTCGGCCGAGCGCCCAAGAAACAACCAGACCGGATCAACCTTCAATTGCTTGGCAATTGACATGAGACTGCTGGCTCTGACTTCGCGACCAGGTTCAGAGAGTAATCGACTAATCACGGGTGGGGATATGCCTGTTTTGCGGCTCAGTTCGGCGGCGCTCACATGTAACTCTTTCATCCTTGCCTGCAATCGTTCCGCAAAGTTTTTCATCGTTTCACCTATTGCATTTTGTAAACCAAGTCTACCAAGGAGGAAATTTCCAATGGGAGCGGATTGAGTTGCAAAAATTTCCGTTTAGAAATAAATTGTGTGGGAACCACCAAGACGAGGACCAACTATGCGTATCGAAGATGTCACCAAGTTTTTTGGCAATGCTGCCAAGGCGTGCAACGCCATCGGCACGAGCCAATCCAATTTCACCAAGTGGAAGAAGCTGAACGGGGGCATTGTCCCTGCCCAGCATGCCGTCAGCTTTGTTATTGCCAGCAATGGCGAGCTGCGACTGGGGCTGGAGGATTACTCCCTCAGCAAGACCCAAGACCAAGCTGCCTAACCAGCAGTTGAACCACCAACAGGACCCAAGACCATGACCAATTTGATTAGCAAGGCCTTTGAAGGGCACAACATTCGCATCATTACCGACCAGCAGGGAGAGCCGTGGTTCGTGGCGGCTGATATTGCCCAAGTATTGGAATACCGCATGGCGAGCGATATGACTCGCTGGATTGATGAAGATGAGAGGGGTACGCAGATTGTGCGTACCCCCAGTGGAGACCAAGAGATGACCGTGATCAACGAATCCGGCCTCTACTCTGCAATCCTGCGTAGCCGCAAGCCGGAGGCCAAGCTGTTCAAGCGCTGGGTCACCTTCGAAGTGTTGCCCAGCATCCGCAAGCATGGCGGCTACATTGCCGGTCAGGAGCAGGACGCGCCGGAGCTGATCATGGCCAAGGCGCTGATGGTGGCGCAGTCGGTGATCGACCGTAAAAGCCAAGAGCTGGCAGCCGCTCAACAGACCATTGCGGCCAATGCCCACAAGAGTCACTTCTTCGACAACTACGCCTACTGTGGCGGATCCCTTGGCTTCCGTGAGGTAGCCAAGCTGCTCAAGGCAAAAGAGCATGAGTTTCGCGCCTTCCTGTGTGCCAAACGGTACATGTACCAACTCAGTGGTCAGTGGATGGCATACGCCCAGCATCTTAACGCCGGTCGCTTTGAGGTGAAAACGGGAACTGCTGAACGAAATAACTACGCATTTGCCAAGACCGTGTTTACCCCGAAAGGTGTGCAGTGGATCGCGGGTGAGTGGGGCAAATACCAGGCCGAGAAAGAGCTGAATTGTCAGGTTCCTGCGTTGCAGGAGACCCCCTATACCTATGCGCAGCATTGAGATCCAATCTCCTGAAAAGTCAGGTGATTATCTAAACCACCAGAGGACCAACCAAATGGGACGACCAGCCCTGTCTGATCACGAAAAAATGGACGCCGTTTCCCCCCTGCGGGTGCGCGGCACTGTCGGCCACCGCTCCGTGTGGCAGGAAGTCGGCGCCGAAGTCGGCATGACTGAAACCGCATTTGCCCGCACCTCGCTGCTGATGCTGCTCAATTCCATATCAAAGCATGAGCCCCAGATACTGGCGAGAGCCGTCAAACGGGCCAATCGAAGCCTTATCGAGCAGGGCTATCCGCCCGTCACTGTCGAGGAGATCCTGAAAGGGGATGGCTTGCCAGAGCGCGGCCTGCTGACCTTCTCGGCGCAAGATGAGGCCATCTATGACGAGGAGCGCCCCAAGAAGCCGGTGCAAAAGCTCAAAGATCTCATCAATTTCGTTTTAGGGAGATAACTGCAATGACTATCAACGCCAGACCGCCACGCCCCGCAGCCCAGCACGTCAGCGAACGGGACAATATTATTCTGAAATCCGTTATCCATGAGTTGTCGCTCGAGCTGGACACCTCGCTGATCCCGACTGCGCACGCTGCCGGTACCGACAAGACAGCCGTTCAACTCTCCCGGGAGCTGATGGCCCGCAAGATCGAACGCGCCGAGAAGCAGCCAAGCGCATAACCCTTACAAATCAGGCCCGCCTCACCACCGGGCTTAATCAGGACCTCAACATGACCATGAACCCAACGGCCCCGCTGGGCCACCCCCTTTGTGCCGCTCTGGATCACTGCCCAATGTGTGGCAGCGAGCTGCACACCGGTACCGATGACCGCTCATTTGAATGCCCGGGGTGTGAATACACCGAGCTGGAGGTGGTGTCGTGAACCACAACATCGTTTCTGTATCTGGCGGCAAAGACTCTACAGCCACCCTTCTGCTGGCAATCGAGCGGAACGCCGAGAACCTGCAAGCCGTTTTCTGTGATACCGGCCATGAGCACCCAGAGGTTTATGGCTATTTGGACTATTTGGAGGTGCGGCTTGGTCTCGTAATTCGTCGAGTGAAGCCGGACTTTTCTGCGCAGGTTATCCGCAAACGCGATGTGGTATTGACCAAATGGCGAGACGAAGGCGTCAGTGAACAAATCATCGAGCGTGCCCTTGTCGCTCTTCAACCGACCGGGAACCCTTTCTTGGATTTGTGTCTGTGGAAAGGGCGATTCCCAAGCACTATGGCCAGATTCTGTACCGAAGAGCTGAAGCGCAACCCAATGCAACAGCAGGTGCTATTCCCTCTGCTTGAAGACCATGAAACCGAGGAGGTATGGAGCTGGCAAGGGGTGCGCGCTGATGAGTCAACATCGCGCTCAAAATTGCCTGAGAAAGATGAGGTGCGTGATGGCCTGATCAACTACCGCCCGATCCTTACCTGGACTGCGCAGGATGTTTTCGAGTTTCACCGCAAGCATGGCGTGAAATGGAACCCGCTCTATGAGCAGGGCTTGAGCCGTGTTGGCTGCATGCCTTGCATCATGTGTCGGAAAGACGAGCTGCGTGAAATTGCCAACCGCTGGCCAGAAGAGATCGAGCGCGTCGCAGAGTGGGAACGACTGGTGAGCATGGCCAGCAAGCGCGGCGCCTCCAGCTTCTATGGCCCGCGTGTCGCGGGTGGTGGTCAGTCAGTCGAGATGATGACACATGAAGAGGCTCAGGAGCTGCTGAACATCCATCGAGTGGTTGACTGGTCGATGACCGGCAGAGGTGGAAAGACGTTTGATATGTTCGCCAGCCTTGCTCCTGACGTTGGTTGCTCCAGCGCCTATGGGCTCTGCGACAATCCTGTTTTTGACCCATCAAGCATCACCGCCATTCAGCCACAAAAGGCTGGGGAGGCAGCATGAACACTGTTATCCAATTCCCGGGGGCAGGCGCCCCCATTTCAAAACCTATCAGCAGAGGTAGCAACGTGAGCGAAAATGCCCGCAATGGCTTCCGCCTCGCTTACTCGTCGATGCTGAATGCCCCCTGGTACAAGGATGTAGCCAAGAAGTCCGTGTGGCTGCATTTGCTGCTGGATGCGGCCTATGAGAGCCGTGAAGTCACCTTCAATGGCAACCGCCTAACCATTCATCGCGGCCAGCTGGTTTGCTCTGCTCGTTCGCTCGGGAAAGCGTGTGGCGTATCTGAGGATCAGGCTCGCAGGGCGCTGGACTATTTCGAGGATGAGGGAGCGATCGGCAGGACGACCAAGCAGGGCAAGAGTGGTTACACCATCATCAGCCTGCTGAATTTCGACGCTTATCAGCGCGGAGTTTCGCAACACTTTAGCGCGGAGTATGGCGCGGAGTTTGATGGCGCACCAGATATGGGGTTAGAGGGTGATCGCCAACTCAGCGACGCGGAGTTAGGTGCGGAGTATCATGCCGAAGATCTTATCATTAATAACAATATAAACTCTGAAGATAATAAACAGATCTCTTGTTCTGTTTCTGACGAAACAAAACCGGCTAAAAAAACGGCAGAGCCATCAGTCGATTCTCTGGCTGTGCTGAACCACCTCAACGCCGCATGCAATCGCCGCTATCAGGCCAAGCCAACCACCCTGCAGAACATCAACGCCAGACTGGCGGAGGGCTACTCCGTGGCCGATCTGCAACTGGTGATCGACTTCAAGCGCGAGCACTGGTCCGCAAACCTGAAAATGGCCGAATACCTGCGGCCAATGACCCTGTTTGCGCCGCAGAAGTTCGCCGGGTACCTGGCTGGCGCCCAGCGCTGGGATCAGATCGATCGCCCGCGCTGCCTGAACGGCGAGTGGGAGGGCTTCGAGGGTAAGCGCAAGCCGATGTCCAACATTGCCGCCGCCCAGCAGCAGGCGCGCAGTCTCATCGAATCTGGAGCTGTCAGCTATGACGACGACACTCCCCTCTAACGTGACCGCTCTGCCAGCCAACCAGGATGCGCCCGCCATGAGCGCCCGCATGGCCGCATTCATCGCTGAGGAGCTACTGCCACTGATGGCCGGGAGCTGGCCCGCCAGTGCCAACCAGCTGGATGCCAATGCCCGCGGCGTGGCGCTGGCATGGGGTGGCGTACTGCGCGGGTTCACCCCGGCCCAGATCCGGGAGGTGGTGCAGGACATGGCGTCCGACGTGGAGCGCCAGTTTGCCCCCAGACCAGCAGAGGTGCGGGCAGAGATACTGCGCCGGCAGCCAGCCACGGCCGCACCAACCAGGGCGCCGCGGCTGGAGATCTCCATCAGGGCATGCGAGATGGAGGCGACCGTGATCGTGCTGCAGCGTGACGGCGACGTGACGAGCGAGGCGGTGCAGGTTGAGCTGGACAGGATACTCACCGAACGCCGCCAGCGCGGTTTTACCATCACAGGGAGGATTTAGGGATGTTGAGCCAAGACGAAATGATTCAAATCGCCGTCGTGATGGAGTTCCACCTCGATTGGCCTGAATACCGAACCACGGACTTACCTGTGCTTCCTGATGGTTGGTTCTGGGTTGGCAAGGGGGATGGAGAGCGATTTTGGATGGATATCGGTTGCCCATGGCCAGATGCAGACGCGTCCAGTGTTTACGAGAGGTCTGACTGGGTTACCAAGCAGATGGTTGCCGAGAGAGCCTCTTTGCTCAACTCAAATCGCGGACTGTTGGAGGTGATGTGATGTTCAACCAAGACGTGATCGCCGCGGTCAAGGCCGCGAAATTCTGCCGGGTGGTTATCTATCCGCCCGTTCGGGGTTGGTGCGGGGAGCGAGTGCTGCTCGAGGTGGCAGACGAAATCGCCGTGCTGGGGCACACCGATTGCCAGTGCGGGGCAGGGCACTGGCTGGTTCTCGACACGACGCCTGAGCAAGTGGCTGAGGAGGTCGAACGGCTGAGAGGCGCGCCAGTGCTGGTGTTGAGAGGTGGTGTTGCAAATGGAGCTGTGGATAACTCTGGAGGCGAGGCCCTTGCAAACCCGTGACAAGGGGTATATCGCGCCGTAACATGTTTCATGCCGGACTTAGACCACCCGGCTGATTAACCAAAGGACCCGACCATGACCGCAAAATCGAATACCCGAGATCTATCCGTTGCGACCCAGTTGGGCCGCGTCATCGCCATCATGAGCGACGGCAAGCCCCGCACCCTGCGTGACATCGAGCGCGAGTGTTGGAGCCGCTACGGACAAGCCGATACCCAAGCTGCCATCAGTGCCCGCCTGCGCGAAGTCTGCTGCCACGGCTGGGAAAAACACTCCAGCAACAAGACCATCAACGGCAAGCAGGTTTGGCATTACAGCCTCTCGCCGTTCCCCACTGCGGAAGCCGTTGCGGCTAAGGCGGTGGCGGCATGAGAATTTCACTCGCCATGGCATACGCGATCGCTGCCACATCAGCGCATGCTCCTTGGATGCGCTTGCAGCACTTCACATCGTCAGATTCATACTGCATCCCCAACCCGCGCAATGACAGGGCCGCCAAACGCCAGCGTGCAGCCGCCAAGCGCCGCAACAAAGCCAAGCGGGGGTGAGGATGAGCAACTATCCAAAGCACTTCCTGCGCAGCCCTGAAATCCGCACCCGCGCCTGCCAGCTGGTAGCAAGCCTGCCTGTTGATCAGGACAAGCCGCTGGTCCTCGAAATCAAGGAAATGACCCGGTCCTTGGCCCAGAATGCCCTGTTTTGGGCGGTCATGACCGACATCGCCGAGCAGGTGAACTGGCACGGCCGCAAGCTCTCCAAGGAGGACTGGAAACACGTCCTCTCCGCCGCCCTGTACCAGCAGGACGTGGTACCGAACATCGACGGCAACGGGTTCGTGGTGCTGGGCAAGTCCACCTCCAAGATGACCGTGCGAGAGATGCGCGATCTTATCGAGCTGGCTCAGTCTTTCGGTGCCCAGCAGGGCGTGAAGTTCGGGGATGAATCCCGCCGCGGCTTCGACTGGGTGGCTGCATACGGGAGGGCTGCTGCATGAGCTCACTGGTCAAGAGATTTTCAGCGAATACCGCGGGGCGAGACTTCGCGGTAGGCGATATTCACGGCCACTTCACCCTATTGCAGCAGGCTCTCGATAAGGTTGGCTTTGACCCCGCCCGCGATCGCCTGTTCTCTGTCGGAGACTTGGTAGATCGTGGGCCTGAATGCGAGTTGGTGCTGGAGTGGCTGGCCAAGCCATGGTTCCACCCGGTGCGTGGCAACCACGACGACTATGTGTGCCGTCACGACACCTGTGACACAGGAAACTGGTTGCAGAACGGTGGGGCTTGGTTCATGTCATTGCTCGATGTGGAGCGCGGCGAGTACGCAGCCCAGTTCCGCGAGCTGCCTATCGCCATCGAGGTGGATACGCCGAGTGGGTTGATTGGCCTGGTCCATGCGGATTGCCCATTCCCGTCCTGGAGCTACCTGATTGAAAAGCTTGAGGATGGCGCAGAGGGAAACCATGGATTGCTGCGCTCCATTAAGAACGCCTGCATGTGGTCGCGTCGGCGTGTGGAGCTTGGTGATGAGAGCGGTGTGCCTGATGTGCATGCCCTAGTTGTTGGTCACACCCCCATGAGCAGCCCGGTAGCGCTTGGTAACGTGATCCATATCGATACGGCCGGTTGGTGTCCGCAAAAAGGCGGGGCATTCACCTTGCTGAACTTGCAATCGCTGCAGTCTCACACGATGAAAGGAGCGCGCGATGAGCAAAACCAAGGCTGACCAGCAGTGGTTGGATGATGTGAGCTCGCTCGGCTGTATCGCCTGCCGAAATGCCGGGTATGGCGCCACGCCAGCGGAAATCCATCATGTGCGCTCTGGGTCTGGTATGGCCCAGCGCGCCGAGCACACCAGAGTGCTGCCACTGTGCCCGCGGCACCATCGCGCTTGCTACCCCACCGGATTCCACGCTGCACCGCGCACTTGGCAGCAGGAGCACGGTACCGAGGAGGATTTGCTGGAGCAGGTAGCCCGGGAAGTGGCCGAACTGCGCAAGAACACCATCGGGAGGGCGGCATGAGCGGAAAGCAGTTGTTTGATGACGGGGTTTACCATGGCGACGTTATCAACGAATTTACCAAGAATTTCAGCAAGGCCAATACATACAGCCTGCCGGAGATGCTGGCTCAGCGTAGCGAGCTGATCGCCCACCTCGAAAGAGTCATCGGTGGGATTGAGCGGCCGAGTTTTGATGATGCCTACAACAAGTTTGTTGTGCGCGAGGCAAAAAACCTCCTTGAGCGAATCAAGGAGGCTGCATGATCCGTCTCTCAGCCATCGATGCAGCCCGTCTGCTGGATAAACACCCGAAAGCCAAGTCCGTGGTGAACAAGGTCAAGAAGGCGCAACAGGTGGATGAGCTGCACGACAAGGTGCTGTCCCAGTTGGTCGGCTTCCCCGACCCTGCCACCGAGCTGGTGTTCCACCCCAAGCGCAAGTGGCGCCTCGATTATGCCTGGCCCACCCGCATGATCGCCGTCGAGATCCACGGCGGTATCCACTCCGGTGGCCGGCATACCCGCGGCAAAGGGTTCGTGGAGGATCGCGCCAAGATGAACGAGGCCCGCTTATTGGGTTGGACTGTCATCGAGGCGACCCCGGAACACATCAAATCCGGCCAGCTGCGTGCCTGGCTGCTCACCGCTTTCAATCAGGACCAAGACCAAACGAGGACCAACCCATGAGTAATTCACTGGAAATGGCACTGCGCCTGTTCTCACCAAAAGGGGCGCTCCATGAGCCAACCTCCAGCAACTTCAACGCCCTGGGGCGGGATGATTTTATCGGTGCCTTGCAGGTAGCCGCCAAAAACAACCCGCAGGGGCTCCAGTTCATGATGGCCGATCACCTGCTCGACGCTGCCGCCATCTCTGAGCTGCTTGCGCATTTTGAGTGCGCGGCCGGTAATGCCGAGGCCGGTGGTATGGCGCTGGCTATCCTGCTGCGCCGCCCGCTGCCTGAGCAGTTGGCTAACCTGGTGTCATCCCACCCCCATTACGACAAGGAGCGCCGCCGCGCCGCCGTGGTGATGGAGAAGGCCAAGCGTGCCCACCGGGCCGGTAATGACCACGAATATCAGCGCCTGCTGGCTGAGCGTAACGGGATCTTGTCTCTCGCCCACGACCACTGTGTCGCCGAGATGCTGCAATCCGGCCGCTGCCCGCACTGCAAGGGCACCGGGATCCGCCCCCGCAAGGGTGACGAGTGCCCCAAGTGCCACGGTACCGGGCGAGTCGTGCCGCATGCTGATATGGTCGCGCGTCGGTTCGGCCAGGAGATGCGACAGCGCGTCGAGCGGCTGGTTGATGAGGTGATCCACCAAGCGTCCGATCTGTCCAAGATCATGGACCGGCAGGTGCGCCAGATGCGGGCTGCGTAGGCTTGGTCAAATTTGAAAAAAACAGTGGGGTATAAGGGTATGCAGAGTGGCAATGAGATGATGAGAGAGGCGTTTCCGGTTGGGAAGTTGGTGGATATCAGCTTGAGATTGACCGGAGACCAGGCGGGGTTCGCGTTGATTGGGGCCTTGAATGATAACGAAGAGGCCAAGGCGCTGTTTTTTGACAATGTATCGGTCGCCAAGGTTGGTTTCACCTCGTATCTTGGCGGGAAAGGCGGTGTGCCTTCGGTTGCCGCGGAGGCGCTGTGTATGCTTGAAGAATGCCTACGATGCCAGCGGGATATGGAGGATTTAAGGCAGTTCCTTTTGTCTCATGCACACAACGGCGTACGCAAACCAGAATAGCCAATCCATTACCCTGATTGCTTGAATCCCCACCGCCCCAGCGTTAGTATCTATCAAAGATGGCCAGATTCCCCCGGGACTCTGGCCTTTTTCATTTCCGGCCCGCCATCGTGCGGGCTTTGTCGTTTCTGGAGGGGCGATGACGCCTGACAAGGATCCACAGAACTACAGCATGCTCGCCTATCTGGCGTTCGGCGGGCTGAGCGTATGGGGAGGGCTTGTGACCTACATACAGACAGTGAAGCGCGAACGGCGGCAGTTCCGCTGGGCGGAGGCGGCGCTGCAGGTTGTGGTGTCAGGCTTCGCCGGGATGCTGACCATGCTTCTGAGCTGGTATATCGCCGCACCGCTGCCGCTGTGTGGCTTTATGGCTGGTCTGGCTGGCCTGATGGGGTCGAAGGCTCTGGAGCTTTACGAGCGCCGGGCAACCGGCTGGATGACTGGGGGGAAAGAGTAATGGCACAGCGTTGGGTAGAAGAGGCCCGCCGACATATCGGGCTGACTGAAATCAAGGGGTCGAATCACAACCCTGAAATCGTGGCGATGTGGAAGGCTATCAAGCGTGGCGGCATCAAAGACGACGAGACGCCGTGGTGCGCGGCATTCGTGGGCGCTTGCCTGGAGCGGGTAGGTGTTCAGTCCACCCGATTCGAGGGGGCGCGTTCTTATGCCTCCTGGGGTGAGAAGCTGGATAAGCCGGTTGCTGGCTGCGTGGTGGTATTCAGCCGTGATGGTGGCGGCCATGTCGGTTTCGTCGTGGGGCAGGACAAGGCTGGCAATCTGTTGGTGCTGGGTGGCAACCAGGCTGACGCCGTGAATGTGAAGGCGTTCCCTCGCTCCCGGGTTACCGCATACCGCTGGCCAACTGGTGAGCCTATGCCGGCAGGGGAGCTTCCGGTGATGGCTGCCGCCGAGTTCTCGAAGTCAGAGGCGTAGGCGCCAGCCTTGCCGATATCGCCGGGTAACCGGTAACCGCAGAGAGGAGAGTGCGATGGAACACATCGTTGAGGTGGTCATCAACTGGATTGTCATCCTGATGGCCGTGGTAGGGGGCGCGTCCCTTGTGGTGCAGGGTCTGGCCAAGATTGCGGCCGTCACCCCGTCCACCCGGGATGATGAGATTATCGGGAAGGTAGACGCCTTCCTGGTCGGTCTCATCAAGGTGCTGGACAAGCTGGCCCTGAACCTGCCGGCCGACAAAGCCCGGAAGCAATAACATGAACAGCTTGCTCCAACTGCTCGACATTCTAACGGCCCTTCTGGGCCGTTGGCTTAAGCAGGAACGGGCAAGGGAGGTGCAGGAAAGCTATGACCAAAACCATAGTGACCCACAAGGGCGCTTTGCTGCTCGCTTCGGTGCTGCTTCTGGCCAGCTGTCAGACAACGCCAAGCCAAACAGCGAACTGCCCACCACCCACTCCCAGGCTGACATGGAGCCCCGCCAATAACGGCGGGGTTTGTCTTTCTGGGGACTCAACAGCCGACCTACTGGACTATCTCGATGCACTGGAGCGATGCGGTGGTTAATGGCGTTACCGTGACCGGGGTTATCACTCATGTGAAGGAGTATGACGGCAGTCATGCCCTGGTTGTTCTCAATACCGGCGTTTCCGTAGTGGTACCGGCAACCCATCAGCCCGTACCAGGCGACACCGTTGTCGAAGGCGAGCTATCTCTCTAAATGGCAAAGACCGACTGGGCACAGCTCAATGCAGAATTCCTGCAGGAGCACGAAGCGACCGGCATCAGTGCGAAAGACTGGTGTGACAGCCGCGGCCTGAACTACAACTCGGCGCGTCGCTATTTGAAATCGCGGGGGCAATCCCCCGCACAACCCGATAAATCTCGCGTAGCTGCGCAATCTGCGCAATCCGAAGTGCGCAAAACTGCGCAATCTGCGCAAAGTGCGCAACCCAAGGGGAATGAAGGTAAGGCCAAGAGGGGAGAGGGAAGAGGGGAAAAGTCATCCTCATCCACACAAACCCCTGACGACTCAGGCCAAAACCCGAAAAGAAAATCGGGACGCCAGCCAGATGGCCGCTTTGGCGTGGGCAATCGTGAGTCCGTCGGCAACCCCGGCAACCCGAGCCCTGTCGCAAAGTGGAAGCCAGGCGATCGGCCCGCGCTGACCCATGGTGGCTACGCCCAATTCCTTGATTCGCCTGAGCTGTTCGACCAGGCCGAGGAGTTGAGGCTGCATGACGAGCTGATATTCACCCGGGCTCGCGTTATCTCTGTCACCAAGACCTTGAAGAACCTGCATCAGGATCTGGTAGATGCCACAGAGATGACCGACCGGATTGGGCTCTATGACAAGATCCTGAAAGCTGAGCAGGCTCTCGACCGGAACATCCAGCGCATTGAGTCTATCGAACGCACCCTGAGCACCTTGCGAATTGATGCGGTGACTGGCCCCAAGATTGAGGCGGACACCAAGCGGATCAAGGCTGCCACCCGCAAGTTGACCGCCGAAGCCGACCGGCTGGAGAAGGATGGCGGTAGCGATACCACCCCAGTGAGCGAGATGCTCTCGGAGCTCCGCAAGATGGGGACTGGCGGCATGATGTCGTGATAAAATGCGAGTCTTAATTCACCCGCCATGCAGGAGTCAGCGATGAAACAAAGGGAGCGTCAGGCCACCCAAAGGATTTTGGCTATTGAGGCTATTGCCAAGCTGCGCTCGGTGTCTGAGCTTTTTGGCGTAGAAGATACCGGGCCTGATGATGATGAGCGCGCAACGGCTGCCTTCAAGCGTTGGGATGAAAAGATCACAGAGCTTGAGCGGTGGATAAAAGATGAAAGCCCGATCGCCTGAGTTTTCCACGCTGGAGGGAGTGATGAGAATTTACCGCAAGGATGAGACAGGGAAGGCTGTTTACATTGCTGACTACCCGCTACCGAGAGCGGTGTGCGATGAAATCGATTCAGGGCGCGAGGTGTGGTACGAACTGCCTCCTGTCATGGGGGAATTGCGACTGATTGGCAGTGATGAGGAGCCTGATTATGCCGCCACTGTCACCCATGAGCGCATCCTCCTTGAGCCATACCGCCTTTACCGCAACGGTGTGCTGGTCGAGATGGGCGCCATGATTGCCAATCCCCGCCATGTGACTATGTTGGCCGAGAGCGCCAAGCAGCGCGCCGCAGCCAGGGATGAGATTGGCCATATCGCCGCAGCATGGCGCGAACGAGCATAAACACTGCATCACCCACACCAACCCGCTTCGGCGGGTTTTTTATTGCCTGAGACCATCCAATGACCGAACTCGACATCTCCGCCATGACTGAGCAGGAGCAGATTGCGGGTATCCGCGAAAAGCTCAGCGATAAGTGGTGGCGGATGAACAACCTCTACATGATCGAGAACGAGCAGGGCCAGTTGGTGCGCTTTCGGCTGCGTCCGGCGCAGGAGCTGCTGTTCAAGACCATGTGGTGGCTGAACATCATCCTCAAGGCGCGTCAGCTCGGGTTCTCCACGGCCATAGATATCTATCTGCTCGATGAGGCGCTGTTCAACGACAACCTTAAGTGCGGAATCATCGCTCAGGACTTGGCTGCAGCAGGGGAAATCTACCGCACCAAGATTGAAGTGCCGTTCGATAACCTGCCCAGCTGGATCAAGGCTCAGTTCAAGGTGGTGACCCGGCGCGGAGGGAATAACGGTGGTTACATCCTATTCAAGCACGGATCCAGCATTCGCGTCGCCACCTCTTTCCGCTCCGGTACCGTCCAGCGCCTGCATGTGTCAGAGCACGGCAAGATCTGCGCCAAGTACCCGGAGAAGGCCAAGGAGGTGCGAACAGGTACCCTCAACGCCATTCACGAGGGCTCTGTGGCCTTTATTGAATCCACAGCCGAAGGCGTGGGCGGCGATTTCCACGCCATGAGCATGCAGTCCCTCGAGCTAACAAGGTCCGCAGGAGAGCTGACTCAGCTCGACTGGAAGTTTCATTTTTTCGCCTGGTGGCAGGACCCAAAGTATCGCGCCGACGTTCCAGCGTCCGGCGTGGTGATGAGCAAGGCGCAGGCCGACTACTTCGCCGCGGTTGAGAAAGCCATGGGTTGCACCATCAGCGACGAACAGCGTCAGTGGTATGTACTGAAAGAGAGGACGCAGCGCGGAGAAATGAAGCAGGAGTACCCCAGCACGCCGCTGGAGGCGTTCCTGACCTCTGGCCGTAGGGTATTCGACCCCATCGCCACCATGGAGGCAGAGGGCGACTGCATGCCGCCTCTCATCGTCTATGACATGGATCCCGTTACCGGCAAGCGTGAGAAGGCCCGCAAGCCTGACAAGCTGGACGAGCAGGGTCAGCGCTCCCTTGAGAACATGCTGTTGGTGTGGGAGCTGCCCGATCCCGATGAGGATTACGCCATTGGCGCCGACGTGGCGGAAGGTCTCGAGCACGGCGACCGCTCCAGCTTTGACGTGATCGCCAAGAGTGACGGGCGTCAGGTTGCCCACTGGTTCGGCCATCTGGATCCCGGTCTCTTTGCCCAGCTGCTGGCCCATGTCGGTAAGCTCTACGGCACCGCAGAGCATGGCCCCGCCTATATCGGCCCGGAGCGTAACAACCACGGTCACGCTGTCCTGCTCAAGCTGCGCGAGCTCTATCCTACCCGCCGCATCTACACCCAGGAGTATATCGACCGGGATCGGGATGATGAGACGCAGCGCCTCGGCTGGCTGACCACACGTCAATCCAAGCCGATCGTGGTGGATGGTCTCAAGGCCCTGCTGCGTGCCGGTCAGGCCGGGATCCGCTGGATAGGCACCATTTCCGAAGCAACCACCTACGTCTATGACAAATCCGGCAGCATGAACGCCCAGGAAGGCTGCTACGACGACCAACTGATGAGCTACATGATTGCCCAAGAGATGCGCGCCCGCATGCCTGCCCGCATCGTCAAACCCGAATCCACCCGTAAACCCAAGCATTGGATGGCCAACTGATGATCAACTCACAACCCAAAGCCCCCGAGAAGGGCGGCCTCGATACGCAGAAGCTGCTCGCGCTGATGAGCGATATCAATGGCCAGCCAGACTGGCGAAGCCTTGCCAATCGCTCCTGTGCCTACTACGACGGCGACCAGCTGCCGCCAGAGGTGGTCAAGGTGCTCAAGGAGCGGGGCCAGCCCATCACCATCCATAACCTGATCGCCCCGACTATTGACGGCGTGCTGGGGATGGAGGCCAAGAGCCGCACCGATCTGATGGTTATTGCTGATGACCACGACGACGAGCTCGAGCAACTGGCCGAGGCCGTCAACGCCGAATATTCCGATATGTGCCGCTTGGGCGGGCTGGATCGCGCCCGTGGTGAGGCATATGGCGGCCAGATCAAGACCGGCTTGGGATGGGTTGAGGTCAGCCGCCGTGGTGACCCGTTCGGACCGCGCTACAAGTTCAGCAGCGTCCACCGTGACGAGGTGTATTGGGATTGGCACAGCCGGGAGCCCGATTTGAGCGACTGCCGTTGGCTGATGCGCCGCCGCTGGGTTGATCTGGATGAGGCCAAGACCATGTTCCCGAGCAAGGCTCAGGCGCTGGAATGGGGTGTCAATGATTGGGCTGGGATGGTCAGACTGACTTCTATCGAGGGGCTGGACCCCAACCTTGTCAGCGCATATGACGAGTGGAGCCAGTTCAGCGGCAAGGAGATCGAGTGGTGCAGCCGGGAGCGGGATCGCGTCCTGCTGCAGGTGGTCTACTACCGCACCTACACCATGCGCCAGGTGCTGATGCTCGACTCTGGCCGTGCGCTGGAGTTTGACAAGAGCAATCAGCTGCACCGTGCCGCCATTGCCAGCGGTCGCGCCAGGCTGGAACGCTGTCCGGTAGCCGTGATCCGCGAGTCATGGTTCGTTGGCCCCCATCATCTGGTCGATCGCCCCTGCTCCGCCCCGCACAACATGTATCCGCTGGTGCCGTTCTGGGGGTACCGCAAGGACCGTACCGGCGAGCCATATGGCCTGATTGCCCGCGCCATGCCAGCACAGGATGAGGTGAACCTGCGCCGTATCAAGCTCACCTTCTTGCTGCAGGCCAAGCGCGTCATCATGGATAAGGACGCCACCAACATGAGCCGGGATCAGGTGCTGGAGCAGGTAGAGCGTCCGGATGGCTATATCGAGCTCAACCCTGACCGTGCCAATAAGACCAGCGTGAGCGACGCCTTCAAGGTGGAGCAGGATTTCAACGTGGCGGCCCAGCAGTTCCAGGTGATGCAGGACTCGGTGAAGCTGATCCAAGACACCATGGGGGTTTATGCCGCCTTCTTGGGGCAGGGCTCTACCGGCCAATCTGGCGTTGCCATCAGTAATCTGGTGGAGCAGGGCGCGACCACCCTGTCGGAGATCAACGACAACTACCGGATGGGCTGCCAGCAGGTAGGGCAGCTGGCACTGGCCTATCTGCTTGAGGATATGGCCAGCAAGCGCAACTACAAGGTGACCGTAAACCGCGATGACCCGCGCCGCCGCAAGGCTGTGGTGATCAACGTGGAGCAGGAAGGTG
Source organism: Aeromonas sp. DNP9 (assembly GCF_001728955.1). Lineage (NCBI taxonomy): Bacteria > Pseudomonadati > Pseudomonadota > Gammaproteobacteria > Aeromonadales > Aeromonadaceae > Aeromonas > Aeromonas sp. DNP9. Next base: position 30,792 of record NZ_LYSQ01000028.1, read on the forward strand.
GCAAGCTGACCAACGACGTGACTCGCCTGCGAGCCCATATCGCCCTGGCGCCAATCCAGCAGACCGCCGCTTACAAGCAGCAGCTGGCCGAGCGAATGACTCAGGCTATGTCTCAGTTGCCGCCAGAGGCCGCCGCTGCCTGCTTTGATTTGCTGGTTGAGCTGATGGATGTGCCGCGCAAGGCCGAGTTTGTGGAGCGGATCCGCAATGCCCTCAACATCCAGAAGGACCCGGAAGAGATGAACGATGAGGAACGCGCCGCCGCAGAGCAGCAGGCCCAGCTGGCCCAGATGCAGCAGCAGATGGCCATGCAGGAAATGCAGGCCAAGCTGGCAGAGCTGGAAGGTAAGGCCGCCAAGTGGCAGGCAGAGGCCCAGCGCATCACCAAGCTGACCGACTCTATCCGCTTCGAGGACGCCCTCAAGCAGGCCCAGACCGGCAAGACCCTGCAGGAGATGGAGCAGCTGGCAGCCCAGCAGCAGGCGATGCAGACCGAGCAGGCAGCCCTGCAGGCCCAGCTGTTGGACACCATTCAGCAGCAGATAGACGCGATCGCGCTCTGATAGTTGCTTTCCTAATCGCCCAGCGTTAGGATTTCTCCATCATGGCCCAGTCTTTCGAGATTGGGCCTTTTCATTTCCAGACCCGGCCATAGCGCCGGGTTTTTTATTTGGAGCGGGACATGACCGACAAGGTTGAGTTGAAAGGTGTGCTTGAGGCAGCCCTCAGTGAGGACGGCGGGATCATCCTCATCCGTAACGCGATGGCCGAGTTCCAGTCGTACAAGAAGGTTCATGCAGCGGTAATCTCAGAGGTTCACCCCTGTGACGAGCATGGCAACTTCATGATCGACATCACCAATCCACTCTATGACGGCATCACCATTCCCTACATGGTCACCCCGGACATGGTTGCCCGCTTCACCCCTGGCATTGGTGACTACATCGTGCTGTATGAGAACGACTATGTATCATTCAGCCCGAAAGATGTGTTTGAGGGTGGATACCTCATGCTCGAAGAGCAGGCTGTGTGCGCCAGTGAAGAGGATGCCGAGATGGAGCGCGAGATCCAGACTCTCGGACTGACAGCGCCGCGCGTCACCCCTGACCAGATCGATGCGCTGATGCGCAGCATTCGCTATGAGGTGCAGGTTGTTCCCGGCACCACAACCACGCTGGCCACCGCCATTGCTGCCAACGGCTTCACCCTCGCCATCGGCATGACCGCCTGCGCCGACCCGGCCAACTTCAATGCAGAGCTTGGCGCCAAGTACGCCATCAAGGATGCCGAAGCCAAGGCCCGCCAAGAGCTGTGGAAGCTGGAAGGCTGGCGGCTCAAGTGCCACCTTGAAGAAATGAGCGGGCCGCGAGTCGGTGGTGCAACACTACCGATTATTTCAACAAGGATTGCAGTTGCAGAGGGCGAGATAGTGGTTTGCTCTGTTGGTGAGAATGAGCAGCAGCACCAGGTTGCTGTCGATAGCGCAAAGAAACAGTACCTCTCTGAACGAGAAGCGCGACTCTCCGAGAGATTTTGAGTTTAAGTGAATCCCTAGCGATAGACGACAGCCTTTGCCCGCCTTGTGCGGGCTTTTTTATGCCCAGCCCCAGCGGGGGAGCGCTTTCAACGAGAGCCCTCCCCCGCTTGGGCAGCGATACCACCCACTGAAAACCCACGAGGACGACCATGAGCAAAACCATCGATAACCTGACCGGGACTGAAAGCCTGGACGAACTGGAAGCCATGCTGGCCGAGATTGAGCAAGCGCCCGATGTCGAGCTGGACAATGGCACTGGCACCAAGCAAACGGACGTAGAACCCGCGCCGTCGGCGGGCGAGGTGGCAGCCGGTAGCGAACAAGCCGCAGCCAATCAGGTTGAGGAACAGGCCAGCGCACCTGAAAAGGTCGTTATGGCCAAGAACGGTCAACACACCATCCCGTATGAGGTGCTGGAGCAGGCGCGCAATGAAGCCAAGCAGTTGCGTGAGCAGCTGACTCAGGCGCAGCAGGCCCAGGCGGAGCGGGATAAGTTGCAGGCGTTGCTGGAGAAGAACGGGATCGACCCATCGGTTGACCCGGACGACATCAGCCAGGAGGAGCTGGAGCAACTGGCGCAGGACTACCCGGATCTCGGCAAGTCCATCGCTGCCATTGCCAGCAAGCTCCAAAAGCTGGAGCAACAAGCCGCGCCGCAACAGGTTCAGCCAGTCGCCAACCCGGTACAGGCCGCACTGCAGGCGGTACCTGACCTGGCCGCATGGCGTGACGGCGACCAGGACCGCTTCGAGATGGCCCTCACTATCGATGACAAGTTGCAGGCCGACCCCGCGTGGAGCAACAAGCCGCTGGCGGAGCGATTCGCAGAAGTGGCTCGCCGCACCAAGCTGGCCTTTGGTGATGAGGTTGAAGCGCCTCCCACCAAGGCACCCGGCAAGGCGGCAGAGAAACCAGCTGATCACATCCCGTCCAGCCCATCAGAACTCGGCCAAACCCATCACGCACCGGCAACGGGTGTCGAGCGCTATGGTGCCATGTCTCAAGCCGATCTAATCGGCGAGATGGGCAACATGACAGAGGCCCAGATCGAGGCGCTGCTGGCGCAGTCCGGGTTCTAACCCACAACCCCGTTTACATCAACCAACCCCGGCCACTGCGTCGGGGTTTTTGTTTTCATGTAGGAGAGGATCATGACCCAAGTCACCTCGGCGCAAGCCAACAAGATTTTGCAGGCCGCCCTGTTTACCGCGGCCAACCGTTCCCACTCGCTGGTGAACATGCTGACTGATGAGGCCCCCAAGGGCGTCAAGGTCAACGGCGGCAAGCAGACCAGTGCAGGCGCGCCGGTGGTTCGCATCACCGATCTGTCCAAGCAAGCTGGCGACTCCGTTGATATGCAGCTGTTCCATCAGCTCTCCGGCCGCCCGACCATGGGTGACCAGAATATTGATGGTCGCCTGGAAAGCCTCTCTTTTGCAGACTTCTCGCTCAAGGTCAACCAGACCCGTCACGGTGTGGATGCTGGCGGCAAGATGAGTCAGTCTCGCACCCGGCACGACCTGATCAAGACCGCTCGAGCGCTGCTTGGTGATGGTTACTACGGCCGACTGGTTGATCAGCGCGGCTTTGCCCAACTGGCCGGCGCCCGCGGCGATTACTACGCGACCGATATCATTCTGCCGCTGGCGGATGACCCGGAATTTGCCGACATCATGATCAACCCGCTGACTGCGCCCACCTACGAGCGCCACTTCTTCGGCGGTGATGCGACCAGCTTCGAAGCCATCGACGCGGCTGACCGCTTCAATCTTGGCTGTGTGGACAACATGTCGCTGTTCCTGTCCGAGATGGCCAACCCCATCCAGCCGATCCGCATGGTGGCGGATCCGTCTGGTGGTGAGCCGCTCTACGTGCTCTATGTCACCCCGCGCCAGTGGCACGACTTCTACACCTCCAGCTCCGGCAAGGACTGGCAAGCGATGCTGGCGTCCGCGATGGAGCGCAGCAAGGGCTGGAGTCACCCCATCTTCCGCGGTGAAGGTGCGATGTGGCGTGGCATCCTGGTCAAGCCCTACAAGGGCATGCCGATCCGTTTCAACCAGGGCAGCACCGTCAAGGTGTGCGCCGCCAACTCCGCGACCGGTGCGGAAGTGGACAAGGTTGCCGGCACCACCATCGACCGCGCCGTGCTGCTGGGCGGTCAGGCGCTGGCTAACGCCTTCGGCTCCGGCGAGCAGGGTTCTCAATTCGGCATGCACGAAGAGAAAACCAACCACGGCAACAACACCGAGATCTCCATCAGCTGGGTATCCGGCCTGCAGAAGATCCGTTTCAAGCAGCGCAACGGCAACATTCAGGACCATGGCTGCATGGTGCTGGATACCGCCGTCAGTGCCGTCGCGCGCTAATCCACCCACCCGAGTGAGGGGGTTGATACCCCCTCCTGTTGATATCTGACCAGACAAGGAGCCATATCATGGCCAAAACTACCCTGCTCGCCCGAGCGTACCGCTGGTTTATTGGTTCGTTCGGCAACCTCTCTATCTCCCCGACTCTGGTGGCCAAGCTGGCGGCAGTGCCGTCCGGCGACGTCATCGCCTTTGGTGACAAGGTGGAGCCCAACCTGAAAGTGGTTGGCGCCACCCTCATCAGCGCCGGGCTGGGTTCCAGCACCACGCTGACCGTCAAGATTGGCGATACCACCATCATCAACGCCGAAGGCACGGCAACGGCGGTATCCAAGTATTTCCCAGTGGACGATCTGAAGACACTGCCAGACCAGGAGATCACCCTCACCGTCGGCGGCGGCGCAGCAACGGGCACGGTCAAGCTCAAGCTGCACTATGAGGTGATCGGCAACCTGTAAGGCTGCCAGTCACGCCATGCCCGGCCCAGTGCCGGGCTTTTTCATTTCTGGATTGGAGATATTGCCGTGAGCGACAAAATTGCCGTGGTTTATATCGGCGACAAGCCGAGCAAGAAAGACACAGTGACCGGATCCCGCCTGGTGTTCCCGCGCCACACGCCCGTAGATGTGGAGAGCCACATCGCCATGCAACTGCTGGAGTTTCCCACCGTCTGGATCCGTCATGAGGCGCTGGCTGGCGCGCTGGAGCGGCAGGAGACCATCGCACGGATGGAAGCGGAAGAGCAGGAGCGCCTTGCTGCAGAGGCTGCCCGCCTGGCCGAAGAGCAGAGCATGGTGGTTGGTGATATCGATCTGGCCAAGCTCACTTCTGCCCAGCTGGCGACCCTGATCGAAGGTGAAGATCTGGGTATCGAGCAGAAGGGGCCGCAGGAGAAGGTGGACGACTTCCGCGTTCGCGTGCGTGACGCCCTGAAAGCCAAGGCCGCCAAGGCGGAGGGCTAAGCATGCAAATGGTACCCCGCGAGCAGTTCCTGCCTACCGTCAGGCTGCACATCACAGGTCCGCTCGAGATGCTGCTGGAAGAGGCCGTTACCGAGGCGGCAATCACCTTCTGCCGCGAATCAGAGCTGATCACCCTCGATCGCCTGCTGCCAAGTGCGGCGGCTGGCAGCCTTGAGGTGGTGTGCAATGTGGACGGGGTTACCTCCTGCAATGTGTTGCACCTCACCGGGGCAGATGGCGTGCCGCTGGACTCTGGACGCGACTACTTCGCCATGTCGGCCAATGAGCTGAGCATCCTGACCGATCTTAGCAATGTGCGGATCTGGTACGTGGCCGCCCCGGTAAAAGGCGCCAAGGAGCTGCCAGTACAGCTATACACCGACCATGCCGAGGCCATCGCCCATGGTGTGGCTGCGCTGCTCTATGCCCAACCGGATCGCCCCTGGTCTGACCCCAAGCGGGCCAACTTCCATCGCGCCGAGTTTGTCGAGGGGTGGCGTCGTGCCGGCCGGTTCCGCAAGCAGCATAGCGCCCCAACCCAAGTCGAATACTACAACCCGCCCCGCAAACACAGCTTTTTCTAAGGAGTCGCCATGGCTACCGTGCCTATTTCCACAATCATCAAGCGGGTTAATACCCTGCTTGTCGATCCGACCTTCACTCGTTGGCCCAAGCAGGAGCTGCTGGACTACTACAACGACGCCACCAAGGCGATCGTACTGGTTCGCCCTGACGCTCACACCAAGAACGTTGAGTTTATCTGCGTGGCAGGCACCAAGCAGGCGCTGCCGGCCGACGCCCTGCGCCTGATTGAAGTGCTGCGCAACGCCAACGGCAAGGTGATTCGCTTTGTGCCGCGCAAGGCGCTGGATGACAGCTATCCCGATTGGCACTCCGGCAAGACGGCGACATCCGTTGATAACTACTGCTACGAAGAGCGCGACCCCAAGACCTTCTATCTGCACCCAGGCCCGGCTGCGGCGGTCAAGGTTGATGTGATCTACTCGGTCGCCCCGCAATCCAAGCAGCTGGCTGATGTAGAGAACGCCAGCACCCCAGCTATGGCGGATCTGGATGATATCTACATCAACCCCATCATCGACTTCATGCTCTACCGCTGCTTCTCCAAGGATGCCGAGTACGCCGCCAACAGCAACCGCGCGGCAGGTCACTACAACGCATTCCTGCAGCAGCTTGGGGAGAAAACCCAGGCTGACGCCAACATGGAAGCCCGTCAGCAGGCTGGCTTTAACCGGGTAACAATGCAGTAAGGGGTGCATAGATGGCTGGAGTGTGGAAGCGTGATGGCACTGTAGCCGTCACCAACGGCAGTAAGAAGGTGACCGGCACCGGTACCACCTTCGCAGATGCCAAGAACGGGGTGGCCAAGGGCCACCTTTTTTGTATGACCACCGGCACCACGGTTGACCTCTATGAAGTCGATTACGTGGTGTCAAACACCGAGCTCCATCTCGTGCAGGCGTTCCGTGGCACTACCGGCACCGGCAAGGCTTACGAGATTATCACCACCTTCTCTGACTCCATTCCGGAGTTTGCCCGCAAGCTGAACGCCTCTCTGTCTTACTACCAGAGCCAGTCGGATATGGTTCAGCAGCTGTTTACCAGCGACGCGGCAGAGATCACGGTAACCGCCCCGGACGGAACGACTCACAAGCTGATCCCTTGGAAGCGAGTAACCAGCGAGGGTGAGGGCCAGGCGGCCCGCGCCAAGGTCGAGGCTGACCGCTCCAAGACAGAAGCCGATCGCTCTGGCACAGAGGCCGACCGGGCGGCGGGGATTGTGGTCCTAGCGGCCCTGCCCATGCCTGATGTGTGGGCGCCGCTGACCGACTCGCTGCGACTGTTTACGGGCTATGGCCGCGAGGTCAAAGTGGGGGATGATGTGATCGCTCGGATGCTGACATTCTCCCGCAGCACCACCAAGACCTATATCAACCGTGACGGGGTTCTCACCACGGCAGCCGTGAATGAACCTACGTTTGACCAGTGGGGGTGCTCACTGGATGGCGCTGTGACCAACTACATCCAGGTGTCTGAAGGGCTTAACCAAATAACGGCAGAGACTGGATCAACAGTTGTTACCGAGAGCGGCTATAAGCTGGTTCAGTATGCTGGAACGGGGGCTCTTGCCAAAGACTGTATAGCGCCAGCTAATACGGTATTAACCTTCTCATTCTTTGTAAAACTCGGCGCTACAGATACGGTTATCAGCTTTCAGGCTCGGGATGGCTCATCTAATGGTAAAACAGCGCATTTCAGGGTTAAGCCAACAGGGGAGCTTGTTGTTACAAACTCCCAGGGCCTGATCTCATCATCATCGGTAGTTAAAATCAGCCCCACTCTCGTTCGCGTTATCGGGACAACAATCTCATCTGATAGCACTACCTACCGGACTTTCAGGGGAGAGCCGGTTGCCAATGAGACGTTTGGCTCATTCCAGCTGGAAAACAACTTCTCAGCCAGCGCCTACATCCCAACAAGTGGCGCGGCCGCCACACGCTCCGCTGATCTTCTTACGCTGCAAAACCCGCTCAATATCCCGGTCGGCGCGGGAGATATGACCGTTGCTGTTGAGGTTAGGCGCAACCCATTGGCGCCATCAACAACCTTCCCGCGCATCTTTCATATTGGCACCTACACCTGGCTGGTCGGTGACAGTGTGCGGTTTGCGATGCGTGGCGGTACGGCAGATCAGGGGCAGGCACTGAAGAATGCGCCCGGCACGATGGAGACGGTGGTTTATCGCATCAAGGGCGATCAGATCACCGTACGGTGCGGCGGCGCTGTTGCAACCGTGAATCGCTCAGGCGCTATCACCGGCAACAACATGGTTACCAATATCGGCTCTGACGCGACAGGGGTTCAGAACCTGTTCGGCCATGTTCGCAATCTGCGAGTCTGGCGCCGCGCCCTGACTGACGATCAAATGAAGGCTATCGCATGACCGACTTTATCGACCTCAACTTAAAGGCGGCCGATAAGGCCGCCATGACCAAGGCGCTGATCGCTGCTGGCTTTATCAAAGACAGCGAAACAGGCACCCTCTATCACCCCACCGCATCGCTGCAGCTGCTGCCACCAGGCATGGTTACCCGTCCCACCGGTGTGCTGGATACGGAGGGCCTACCGCTGCGCGAGCCAGTGCCGGGCTATCACGCCAACGTCAGAACCCAAGACTGGGCGCTGGCCGCCGCGCTGGAGCCGGTGACTGTTATCGTAGATACGCCCCAGTATGTCTGGGCCTCAGATCCGGCTGGTATGTGAGCCTTGCCTCCTGGCGCTGTCAGCGTTAGGATTTACCCATCATGGCCCGCTCTATTCTGAGTGGGCCTTTTTGTTTCCTGCCCGCCGAGAATCCCATGTCAGCCATTGATATCGTCACCATGCGAGGAGTAACGCCGCGCGTGGAGCCTCACCTTTTGTCTGATGAAGTGGCCGTGGTGGCCCGCGATTGTCATTTCGATCACGGCGTTATCTCTCCCATCGAGGAGGATGCGAGCGCCGGGGTGGTGCTGTCCATCACGCCAACAACCCTGTTCCGCTATGGCGAGCACTGGTTTGCATGGAACAAGGTGGTTGAGGCCATGCGTTCACCCATCGCGCAGGATGAGTATCAGCGGGTCTACTATACCGACGGCGAATACCCCAAGGTGACCCATGCCCAGATAGCGACCGGTGGCAGTGCCAAGCCTACTGCCTGGTATCGGCTCGGGGTGCCTGCGCCAGGCGTTCCTGTTGGTGTCAGCGCCATCACGCCGCCAGAGGGCGGCAAGGATGACGACATCACAGACGACGAAACCCGCTACTACGTTGACACCTATGTCACCGCTATGGGCGAGGAGGGGCCGCCCGGGCCAGCCAGCGGCAAGGTGGCAATCCCTATTCCTGAATCAACGGTGACGCTGGCGCTATCTCCCCCGCAGTCGCAGGACAACAACATCACCAAGCGCCGGATCTACCGGTCTGTCTCCGGTGGTGGTTTGGCTGATTACCTGCTGGTAGCAGAGCTGCCCATTGCACAAGCCTCGTTTGTGGACAACCGTGCAGATGGCGAACTCGGCCCTGTGCTGGAGACCTACGATTACGCCCCACCACCTGCTGCCTTGCGCGGCCTGTGTCAGATGGCCAACGGCATGTGTGCCGGGTTTGCTGGCAACTCGCTCTATCTGTGCGAGCCCTATCTGCCCTATGCCTGGCCGGAGAAATACCGGCTTACCACAGAGCATGACATCGTGGCGATCGCCGCCATCGACACCGCGCTGGTGATTGGCACCAAGGGTTATCCCTATCTGGCGCAGGGCGTGAGCTCTTCCTCTGTAACAAACCAGAAGCTCAGCCACTTGCCGCAAGCCTGTATCAGCGCGCGCTCCATGGTGGCGATGGATGGTGTCGTGCTCTATGCGTCCCCTGACGGCCTTGTCGGCATTGGCGCCAGCGGTGGGCAGGTGGTGACCGAGCAGGTGATCACACGCAAGCAGTGGCGAGCCATGAAGCCTGAAACCCTGCGTGCTTGGCATCACGAAGGCAAGTACGTCGGCCTGACCGATACCCACGCCTTTATCTTTGACCCCAAGTCTGGCGACCTGCGTGAGCTGACCAATCGCTGGGATGCGGCGGTTTCAGACATGGAGAGCGATAGCTTGTTTGTGGCCAAGGGGCGGGATCTGCATATCTGGCGCGGTGGCGAGACTGGTAATGGTCAGTTCGTCTGGCGCTCGAAGGTGTTTATGAATGTCAGCGGCACGGCTTATGGCTGTTGCCGGATCCTGTCGTCAGACATCACTCAGATCGGGATCAGGCTGTTCGTGGATAACCAGCAGGTAATGGAGCTTTCACCCGGCAACCTGACGGTGAGCGCGTTCAGGCTGCCCCCGGTGCGTGGCCGTTGGTGGCAAATCGAGGTATTCGGTACCGCCACTGTGCGGCGTATTACCCTGGCTGGCTCAATGGCGGAGTTGATGTAATGGCAAAAGCAGCATACCGGGCTGGGCGAGATCAGGCCGCCACCGCCGAAAACGTCGAGCTGCTGACAGGGCAGCGCGGCAATAAGCTGGACAAGGCTATCACGCTGCGCGAACTGACCGCACTGGGTCTGGCGACTCTGCGCCCAGGTGCTGGCGGCTCGTTCACCCCCGGCAAGAACCCGGACCTATTCCCAACCGGCACCTATGACAAGCCTCATGCGCCTGTCAATGTGCAGGCTAATGGCGCCTTTCATACCGTGGTTATCGACTGGGATGGTCCCAACTACCGCGGCCATGCCTATGCCGAGATATGGCGAGCCGAGACCGATAGCCTGCCGGCTGCCACGCTGGTCGGTACCACCTCGGCCAATGTGTTCTCTGATGCCATCGGCAAAGGGGCCACGTTTTACTACTGGGTTCGTTTCGTCAATGGCAAGGATGACGCTGGCCCATTTAACGCCAACGGCGTGAAGGCCGAGACCAGCCGAGATGTGCAGGACATCCTTGACGAGCTGCAGGGGCAGATTGATGAGAGCCATCTGGCCAAGGAACTGCTGGACCCCATCAAGAAAGTGCCACAACTCTCCATGGATGTGGAGGCAATCAAGCCAAAGCTGGAGGAGGTGGATGTCTCCATCGACTCAATCCAGAACAAGATCCCCAGCCTCGAGGGGGAGTTGGCGTCGCTGAACCAGAAGCAGCAGGAAAGCGAGGCGCTGCTCAAGGACGCACAGGACCAGCTTGGCAATGCCAGTATCGATATCGGGCTGGTGCAGGACCGCCTGAACGACAAGATCGACAAGTACAAGGGCGACTTTGACAGCTTCCGGGATGCGGTGTTCGAGGTTGATCCAGAGAATGGCAACATCACCATGGATGCGGTTAACGCCGTCCGTGAAGAGCTGCGCACCTCCATCACAGAGGTACACCAGTCGCTGGATGCCGTATCAGGGCAGATCACCAGCAAGGCGGATAACGTCACAGTTGATAGCCAAGGGCAGCGGATCACAGAGGCCGAGCAGCGTATCAACGGGCTCGATGCCAGCCTGAGCCAGACGGTGACCAAGGGTGAGTTCACCGAGGAGCAGAAGAAGGTTACCCAGATTGGGCAGGAGCTGAACGCCACCAAGGGGGAGTTGGCCCAGAAGGCTACGCAGCAAGAGGTTGATGAGCAGGGCGAGCGGCTGGCCAACGCTGAAAGCAAGTTGACGGTCCACACCGATGAGCTATCTAGCCAGGCGCAGCGAATCGACGGGCTGCAGGCCACCGTGAACCGGGGTGATGAAGAGCTGGATGCCAGGATCACCGAGCTGGCGCGCGTCACCGCTGACGCCGATGGCGTAACAGCCCAGCGAGTCAGCGGGCTGGAGGTGCGTACTGGTGAGGCCGAGGGCAAGATCAGCGCCCTGGAGGAGATTATCGAGTCTGAGGGCGGCATTACTGCTGGTCGGTTCGATGAAATCCAGGCTGAGATTGAGCTGGCAAAGGACAAGGCTGATGGCGCTGGCGATGCTGGCCAGGCCGCCATTGATGCCGCACTGGCAGGGGATGAGCGAGACAGGGACAACCGCACAGCCTTTGGCGCTATTCGCACCCAGCAGCAGGTGATCGTGAATGAGCAGGCTGCCCAAGCCAAGCGCATCACCGACATGGACGTCAAGTTTGAGGGGAAGGATGCCGACACCCAGGCTCGCATCACCGGCGTGGAGGAGGTATTTGCCGACGCCGATAGTGCGCTGGCCCAGCGCATTGATGATCTGAGCGCTTCGACGAGCGGGTCGTTTGGTGAAACCGCAGCAGCCATCAAGGCACTGGAGAAGGTATCGACCGACGCTGACAGCGCACTGGCACTGCGCCAAGATCAGATGCATGCCGAGCTGACCGATGCAGACAATGCCCTGAGCGCCGGGATTGCCAGTGAATCAGAGGCAAGAGCGACGGCTGATGAGGCCATGTCGCGGCGAGTGGATGAGTTGATCGCCAATGTGGATGGCGAACTTGGCGACCTGAGCGCCCGCGTAGCCCAAGAGGAGCAGGCGCGGGCAGATGGTGACGGCGCACTGGCTCAGCGGATCACCACGCTGGACGCCAGCGTAACGGAGGGTGATGCCACCAACGCGGCCAGTATCTCCAGCCTGGAAAAGGTGGTTGTTGATACCGCTCAGGCGCTGGCACAGCGTCAGGACAACATGGAGTCATCCATCGACCTTGGCGGCAAAACGGATGTCGAGGGCGCGCTGGCAAGCGATGAGCGCGACCGGGAGAACCGCAAGGCGCGCGGCAAGATCATTACTCAGCAGCAAACGCTGGCCAATGCCCATGAGGCGCTGGCAAGAGATGTGACGCAGCTCACTGCAGATTACGAGGCGGATAGCGCCGACCTGCACAGCCAGATCACCGAGGAACGGCTGGCGCGCAGCACGGCTGACGAAGCGCTGGCACAAAAGACATCGGTGCTTGAGGCGCAGATAGAGGGGGTTGGCCAGTCGCTGTCCGCCTCTATTGCCGAGGTGGCCAAGGCAAGCGCTGACGCAGACTCAGCCATGACCGAGAAGTTGAGCCAGCAGCAGTCTGCCATGGAGACCGCTGACGCCACGCTATCCGGACGCATCAATGAGGAGGCGACAACGCGGGCTGATGCCGTAGAGTCGCTGGCAAACCAGATCCAGCAGGTTACGGCAGATTTCAAAAAGGGTGATGACACCCTATCTGGGCAGGTCACCACCGAATCAGAGGCTAGGGCAACAGCTGATAGCGCGCTAGGCAAGCGTATTGATACGGTTGTTGCCAAAGCTGGAGAGTTGGAGTCGGCAGTGCAGACCCAAAGCCAGGCCATCGCCGATCTGGAAAATGGTGCGGAAGCTATGTGGTCAGTCAAGGCTCAGGCTGGAGACATCAAGGCCGGGATCGGCTTGGTGGCCAAGAGTGACGGCACCAGCATGGTTGCGCTGTCGGCAAGCCAGGTTGTCGTATTCAACCCAAACAGCCCAAACGCCACCGCTCCTCTGTTTGCCATCGACAATGGTCAGACGGTGATCGCCGAGGCCATCATTCGCAAGGCAACCATCCAGATCATCCACTCCGAGAAGATTACTGCCGACTATATCAAGGCGGGGGTGAGCATCAGCGCCCCGCTTATCACAGGTGGCCAGTTCGATATGGGCAACGCCTTTATGTCTGGCGGTGCTGCTGGCTTTGGCAAGGGCGGCCCTTATGGCGGCTGGGGATGGGGGTGGCACACCATCATTTACAGCGATGGCAGCCTCTACACCAACCGCCTTTATTCCGAGGGCGGCTATGTTCGCAATATGACTATCGGTAACTGCACGATAGATCAGAACTGCGTGGTGCTTGGCACTATTTATGCCGATCGGATTGTTGGTGATGTCACCAAGATGTTTACCCATAAGGGGGCGTTCACCATCCCAGCATACAATCGGGCCAGAAATCTGGTGCTGGTGCAGGGTGGGATAGTATTTCGTCGTCGCGTATCTGGTAGTGGTTCGGTGTGGCTGAACGTTCACGTATACCTAAATGGAGCCCTTATTGAGACCGCTAGCGCCAACGCAAATCTACCAACAGGTGGAAGTGTTGATATGTCAGTATCAATTCAGCCGTTTATGGTCATTCCGGCCAACACTGATGCAACCATATCGTTTGCTACAAGCACATCAGGCAACGTCAGTGCTGTTGGGCCTGAATACAACGACACCGCTAGAGCCGTCTGGCTAATGGCATTGACATGAGTAAGGCAATCAACCGTATCGCCAGCGACACAGGCAATCCCAAGCTATCCGCCGAACTGCAAGACGCCATCCGTAACCGGGTGGCGTTTTTGTTTGTGCGTGGCGATGACGGCTTCGTGTTGAAGCCGGTCAGCGAGCAGGGCACTACCGGCGTGCTGGTATGGGTCGGCTGGGGTGAAGGTGGGGCGCCAGAGCGTCACCTTCCGGAGGTGAAACGGCTGGCCCGCATGATAGGTGCCCGCTGGTTGCGCTTTCACTCTGCGCGCAAGGGGTGGCTCAGGGTAGCGCCAAAAATGGGGTGGGTGCGTCAGCCAGATGATGCTGACGGGCTCTTTGTATTTCAGATCAACTTGTGAGGTGAGCGATGGGCAAGGGTGGCTCTAACGAAATTCAGGAGACGGAAGCCCAGAAAGCGGCGGCTGGCGTGGCCATGGAGCAGTGGCAGCTCTATAAAAACGACCTGCAGCAGTATGAGGACATCTTCATGGACAAGGTGGATGACCTCAACAACGAGAGCGAGTACGGCAAGTTGGCTGGCACGGCCGCGCTGGGTACCGCTCAATCCTTTGGCGAGGCGCGCGCCGGACTGGCCGATTCTATGGCGGCTGGCGGTGTGGATCCGACCAGCGGAAAGTATCAGGCAGCCATGTCAAATCTGGAGACAGATCAGGCGCTGAGCCAGACCGACACCACCAATCGCGCCCAGTCCAGCCAGCAAGATAAGTATGTGGCGGGCCTCAAGGATGTGGTGAGCATTGGCGCCGGGCAGAAGGCTGAATCGCTGGCGGCCATGGGTGATGTGGCAAATACCAGCCTGCGCAAGGCCACCAGTGACGCCCAGAGTTCATTTCAGAGCCAGCAGGCGACCGCTGGCCTGGTTGGCACGCTGGCGGGGGCTGGCACGGCGTATGGGCTCAAGGAGCTTAAGACGCCAGCAACAACCACAGCCGTGAGCAAGAAGATCAGCCCGACAGCCAGTGTGCTGCAAGGCAAGGGTTACTAAGGGGTAAACGATGGGATACGCCGCAGATACATTTGCACAGATCACCCGCGAGAGCTACCAGGACTGGAAAGACCGCTTCTACCCGAAGCAGAAGGAGCTGATGGAACTTGCCACCAACGGCAAGCTCTTGCAGGAGCAGCTCGGCCGGGTTGATGAGAACAACGCCAACGCCCTGCGTTCTGCCCAGCAGGCCACGGCAAACCGCAATGCCCGCATGGGGGTGAGCAGCAACGCCAACGACAACAGCCAGGGGTTGCGGGCTGCCCTGATGACGGCAGGTACCGAAAACGGCCTGCGCGAGCAGGAGCAGGCGCGCCAGATGGGGATCTTGACCGGCGCTGATGCCGGACTGCGTGAGGCAATCAAAACCGGTGGAGGTATGTAATGGGATACGGACTGCTTGATATTGGCGCCCAGACGCGCCAGCAGGGCATGGCAGGGTTGCGCGATGCGGCAAATCGAGAGCAGGAGGTTGAGTCTGCCAACAAGAGCCTCAAGGCGGCGCGCAAGCAGCAGACCATGAGCTCGATCGGTGCTGGAGCCGGGATCGGCATGATGGTTGGCGGCCCTGTCGGGGCGCTGGTTGGTGGCGGCATTGGCTTTCTGGCGGATAGCCTGTTTTAAAGGGGATTGAGATGAGCGTATCAGGATTGGCAGAAGGCTTTCTGGCTGGCTTCAACACCATGGATCGTTACCAGCGCGGCCAGAAAGAGGACGAGCGGGCAGAAAAGGCCATTGGTCTGCGCGACGCCATGTGGCAGAACGAGCAGGAGCGGCAAAAGGTGGCCGATGATCGCTACCAGAGCGAGCTTGATTACAGTCGTGGCCGTGACAAGGTTGCCGATGATCGGGCTGATCGCCAGTTCGCGCTCACCGAGCGCCAGGTGAAGTCTGCCGAGGCGCGAGCCAATGCAGCGGAGCGCCGCGCCACGGCTCAGGAGTCGCGCCAGAAACAGGAATATGAGTGGCAGGTAAAGGAGCGGGATAAGCAGGCTTACCAACAGGAGAATCTGCCCATCATCCAGTCTGGCTGGCAAGCTGTGGCGGAAGGAAAAGACCCGGGTCAGCAGTTCTGGAGCGTGGTGCGGGATCCGCGCGCTGGCACCTTCAACCCGGAGCGCTACCTGCAGCAGGATTATGCCGAGGCTGGCAAGACCTTTGTCACCCATGCAGGCAACCTGATGCGCCAAGCTCAGGAAGGCAAGCTCGACCCGACCACGCCGGAAGGGCATGCAGCCGTGAATAACCCGCAGTTTATCAAGGCTGCCGGCACCCTCTATCAGGACGAGATCGGCAAGGGGGTTGGCGATATCGACCCGGATAGTGGCAAGACCATCACCGGCAAGCAGCTGAACAACATCATGATCACCCCTGACGGGCGAGGCGTGGTGCTTGGAGTGGAGGTGACCTACGATGACGGCAGCAAGGCAGTTCGCCCGGTCACCAATAACCGGACCTCTGCGCCGGATGACACCCCCAAGGTGATCCCCATCAATGACTTCCTGAAACCGGCCTATCAGCGGGCGGCACTGGCCAAGCACATGATCGGTAACGCCGACCAGCTGCGCACCTCCCTTGGCCTGACAGCAGGCCCGGATCAGGCGGGCTACAAGAAGGCGGTCACCGAGCTGGAGAAGCAGCACGGCCAGAACAGGGCGCGCATCTCTGCCAGCAATGCAGAGGATAAGGACCTGCAACAGGAGGCGCTGGACGCCCAGTTTGAGCAGAGCAAGGCCGCCATGGCTGATACCTACGGTATGACCACCAAAACGGATGAGCCAAAGCAGGAGGCGCCACTCAAGGCGTGGACCGGGGGCGATCCCGAGCGCCTGCAGTTTATCAAGGAGGCCAACCAGCACGGCAAGCTGAGCAGCCTGATGGATAACCCGGCACGGATGAACACGGCGTTCGAGCTGTGGCGCCAACAGGCGGCCAAGCAGAAGAAAGAGGAGCAAGCTACCGTGACAGCCAGCAGGCTGCGTGATGCGGAGGCTGGCGCCTATCAGGCCATCAGTCTGGCGCAAGCGCGCCGCTAGTTGCCTTTCCAACCCCCCAGCGTTAGCATCTCTCCATAGTCGGCCAGTCTGCTTATTGGCCAGCACTCCCCATATCAAGCCCTGATCGGTTCGCCGGTCGGGGCTTTTCTTTTGCACAAAAAGCCGAGGACACCATGGACAAGCCTGGACTGCGCGACGCCTTGCCACAACCGAAACTATCCGACACCCGCACAGACCCGTTCTGGAGCAATCTCGATAGCAGCCTGTCTGCGGCTGCCGCCCCGTCTGCCGCCCAAACACCACAGCGCGACCTCAATGTAGGCCTGGGTGATGTGGCGCGCGGCGTGGGCGCTGGCGCACTGGAACTGGTTGGCGGGATTGGTGAGCTGGCCAGGCAGGCAAGCCAGTTTGGCAAGGAGAATGCTGGCAAGCAGGGTGGCGATTACCTGGAGCAGGCTCGCGCCAATATGGCCAGCAAGCTGAGCCCGGTGCTTGATGTGGTGGCTGGCGCTGGCGATCTGGCAAAGTCAGGCGCCGAGTCGCTGACCGATGGGATGAGCGGCGATGCCAAAGAGGCGATTGGCCGCAGCCTGATTGATGAGACGCCAGAGGGGCGCCTCACTATGGGGGATGGCGCTGGGGATCTCGATGTATGGGCCATGAAGATGGCGCAGGGCGTGGGCTCCATGGTGCCGACCCTGCTGGCTGGCGGTGTGACGGGTGCTGCCGCCAAGGCCAGTATCGGGCGCGCCGTCACCACCTCCATGCTCAAGCGGGGGGTCACTCAGGAGGTGGCCGAGGCTGTCGCCGCCAAGACGGTGGCCAAGCTGGCGACCGGCGCAGCTGTCACCACTGGCGCGACCGGTTCGGTGGGTAGCGCGGGGGTGAATACTCGCGAGTCAGTGCTGGGCATGAGCTTTGATGAGCTGTCCCAGAGCGATACCTTCCGCCAGGCATTCACCCGCATCGACCAGGATCAGCAGACGCAACACCTCTCTGATGAGGAAAAGCTGTCGCTGGCCCGGGAGGAGACCGCCAATGTTGCCAGCCGAGCAACCATGAGCGACGCCAAGGTGTGGGGCGCTGCCGCCATGGGCTCTGTGATGGGCGATGCCATGCTGTTCAAGATGCTGGCAGGCAAGGCGGCGACCGGCGGCGTGCTCAAGGGGGCAGCCAAGGGGGCTGTAGGTGAGGGGATCGGAGAAACTATCGAGGAGGGGGTGCAGCAATACACCATCAACGAATCCCTCAACGAGGTGGCCGCTGCCGATATCGATCCGATGAAAGGAGTGGTGTCCAGCGCGCTGGAAGGCGGCATGATCGGCATGGGCACCGGTGGCGCCCTGGGTGGCGTGGGCGGGCTGCGCGGCCGCAAGTCACAGCCAGAAAGCGAAGGTGGCGCACAGGTAGATCCCGCCACTGCGGAGGATGTAGCGCCTGTTGAGTCGGGTGATCCGGTGCAGGTGAACCCTGCTGCATCGCCGGCAGATCAAGACTTGGCGCCTGCTGCTGATGCCATGGCCGATCAAGTGGTTGCGCCATCTGGCGAGCAATCCCCGCTCGGCCCAAGCGCCAGCCAGTTTGACGAGCTGCGTGATGTGCCGGCCTACCTGCGCCGTGACGATACCGCAGAGCGGTTCAAGGGCATGGCTGCCGATAGCGAGGTGCAGCGCGCCCTGGCTGGTGAGTTTGGCCAGTCAGTGCAGGAGCTGGTTGCCTCCCAGATGCAGGCTGGCGATCAGGGCAAGAGCTTTTATGAGCGAGCTCAGGCTGGCGAGCTCGGGCTTGACCCGTTCGCAGGAAACAAGAGCGCCCAGCAGGTAGCCATGGAGAACCAGCGCCCAGCCCTGCCGCTCAAGGATGTGATCTTTGCCGGTGACGCCAATGCCGCCCGGGGGATGACCAAGGAGGGCCACTTTGACGACAAGCAGGCTGGCACCGGCCCCCAGTTCCGCGGCGCAGAGCGTACTCGCTGGCAGAGTGGGCAGGAGGGGGATGTGTTGCCGCCAGAGGCATCGCCAACCAAGCCCGCTGGCGAGCTGCCGGGCGCAGTGATTGAGGGTGAGGCTCGCGAGGTCGGTACCGAGCTGCCGCACCGCGATGTGGTCTATGGCGCAGATCAGCGACAGCCTGACGCCAAGCCGATGCGCGGCAGCGCCACCGAATCGGCAGTTGGCCAGCTCCAGACACTCCGCATCACCCGCAAAGGCAAGCCGTTCGCAACCGAGAAAGAGGCTGCCATGGCTAGCCGCAAGGGCAAGGAGATGCCGGTGCCGCTCAATGGTGGCGGCTTTGGAGTGGCCGAGATCGCCGAGGTTGAGCAGGTCAAGGCGGCTGCAACCACGCAGCCCAGCGCCACGCAGCTCGACGACATCAGTGTCACTGACCCGAATCAACCATCTGATCAGCCAGCTGCAAGCGTAAGCGCTGAAACAGTTCCGGCGCCGTCTGCCGCCGCGGGCGAGGCCAGCCAATTAGCACCTGCTATCGATACTGGATACCGCGAGGTGATCCCCGTCAACCAACCCCAGACAGAGGTGAGCAATGAGCCAGTTACCCCAGTACCTGCAATTAGCAGTGAAGGACAAGGCGATCAGCCTGGCGCAGGCGAACCGGCTGCTGCAGGCGCTGGACCAGCCATTACCGGACTCACCGACCGAGCTGGATCCGGAGATCCGGCAGACTACGCTGCTGCTCCACC
Organism: Aeromonas sp. DNP9; assembly: GCF_001728955.1. Lineage (NCBI taxonomy): Bacteria > Pseudomonadati > Pseudomonadota > Gammaproteobacteria > Aeromonadales > Aeromonadaceae > Aeromonas > Aeromonas sp. DNP9. Next base: position 50,092 of record NZ_LYSQ01000028.1, read on the forward strand.
TGTACCTGATGGACAGCAGCAACATGACCCAACACTGACAGCCCCGGCCCCTGATGCCGGGGCTGCTGTTTCTGAGGTCGTGCGACCCGAGCCAGTGGCGCCGAAGCCTGCAGCCGCACCTACGCCATGGACAGAAGCCATTGATAATCAGGATGGCACCATCACCCTGAAAGGCGATGTGCCGCTCATCAAGCAGTGGGCCAAGGAGAGCGGCGTAAAGGCAATACCTGGCAAGGGTGGCCTGTTGGTGGCCAAGTCATCGGCGGCCAAGGTGCGGGAGTACGCCGCGCCAGCCGCCAGTGAGCCGGTTCAGCAGATCGAGGCAGCCCGCGCCGAGGTGGCACCTGAACCAACCGACGCTCAGAAGGAGGCCGGCAATTACAAGAAGGGTCACCTCAAGCTACAGGGGCTGGATATCGCGCTCGAGAACCCCAAGGGATCTACCCGTTCTGGTACCGACAAGGATGGCAAGGCGTGGCAGTCCACCATGGCCCACGATTACGGCTATATCAAGCGCACTCTGGGGGCGGACGGGGATCATGTTGATGTGTTCATCGGCGATCGGCCAGATAGCGAAACCGTCTACGTGGTGGATCAGGTAGACCCCAAGACCGGCAAGTTTGACGAGCACAAGGTGATGATGGGCTTTGCCGATGAGCAGGCCGCCCAGGCTGGCTACCTTGACAACTATGAAAAGGGGTGGAAGGGGCTTGGCTCTATCAAGGCGATGCCGGTGGAGGAGTTCAAGCGCTGGGTGAAGGATGGCGATACCACCAAGCCGGTTGGCGAGCAGCCAGCCTCCGCGGACATTGGCTCCCTGACGGATGATGAGGCGTTGGCGGTGGCTGACGAGCTTGGCATCAGCCACGACGACAATCCGGACGATGCGCGATGGGGGCTTGAAGGAGCCAAGAAAGATGCGCTCAGCACAGCCATCGAGCGAGTTCGCAACCCATCCAGTGCCACCCCAATCAAGCCGGTCTCGGGTAACAGTAATATCGTATCGGCGCCACCGATGAAGGACGAAGGGATCGGCGCAAAGCGAGCCGTTTCATTCTCCAAGCAAGCCATGGCGCAGGGCGAGAAACCAGCCAAGCACCTGACCCGCAAAGAGGCGGAGCTGGTCACTAAGGAGTGGTTCAAGCAGTACCGGGGTGCCAGTGGCATTGATGTGCAGATCCACACCACCCAGGCCGAGCTGGAGCAGGCGCTGGGGCTGGCGGCCAAGGATGGTCTGATCCGCCGCGCCGCGTTCGATGATGACAACGGCACCCTGCATGTGGCCGCCGACACCATCGCGAACCCCAAGCGGATGCGCGAGATCCTGCGCCATGAGGTGCTGGCCCACTATGGCCTAGCCAACGTGCTGGGCGATGGTGAGTACACCAAGCTGATCAGCCGCATCATCAAATCGAAGAGCGCCCCCAGCATGAAGGCAGTGTGGGATTGGGTTGATACCCATTACGCTGGCGAGGATGTCGGTGTGCAGGCAGAGGAGGTGATCGCCCACCTGGCCGAGCTGGAGCAGAGCGCCTGGCGCCGCGGCTGGGATCAAGTGGTGGCATGGGTTACCAAGGCACTGCGCACTGTCGGCTTTGTGCCTGGTGGCATTACCGCTGCCGAAACCCGGGTGCTGATTGAGGGGCTGGGCAAGAAGATGAAGCGCGGCGGCCCTGACAATGGCGGACCGGATGGTGGCCATAAGTTCAGTCAGGAGTCTGAACAGCCAGCGAAGAAGGGCGGGATCAAGATGAGCCAAGCCAATACGGCCGCCGACAAGGCCATGGAAAAGCTCAATCTCGGCCCAAAACCTGACATCATCGACAAGACCAAGGCCAATCTGGACAAGCTGCGCAAGGTTGATCGCGGCGTGGTTGAGTCATGGGTAGACCGCTTTATCAAGAAAGCCAACACCGAAGTGCTCGATGCGCTGGCCCCCATCAAGTACGCCGAGGATGCGGCAGGCATTACCGATGCGGCCGACTCCGGCTATGTTGCGGCGCGGATGGCCACCGGGGCCGCCTCCACCATGCAGGCGACCATGCTCTATGGTCTGCCGGAGTGGAAGGATGGGGTGATCCAGCGCAAGGCGGGTACCGGCGAGAAAGACGCGCTGCTCGGAATCTTCTCAGATCTGGGGGCTGATCTGCACAACTGGCTTGGCTGGATGGCCGGTCACCGGGCCGAGCTGCTGATGGCGCAGGGCAGGGAGAACCTGCTCGATGCCAATGACATTGCGGCGCTCAAGGGGCAAGGCAAGGGTAAGGAGGCCAAGTTCCTTGATGCCAAGGCCCGCTGGAACCGGCTTAACGCCGCCACTCTGGATCTGGCGCAGGAGGCTGGCCTATTCACCGCTGAGGCGCGTGCCGAGTTTGAAAACGAGTGGTACATCCCGTTCTTCCGTGAATCCGATGACGGTGACGTGATCGCCCCCTTCAAGCCGAAGGGAATTGCCAACCAGAACGCCGGGATCAAAAAGCTCAAGGGAGGGGAGGCCAACACCAACGACCTGCTCGAGAACATTTTCACCAGCACCAGTAAGCTGATCGACGCCTCCATGAAGAACATGGCGGCGCAAAAGACCGTCTGGAATCTGGCGGATACCGGGCTCATCGAGGTGATACCCAAGCCTAACAAGATGGACTATCAGGCGCTTGCCAATGGCAAGGACAGGATAATGCTCAAGCTTGAGGGTGAGGAGTACATGTTGCGGGTGGAGGACCCTGATCTGTATCGGGCCATGACCTTCTTCGACCGCAAACCCTTTGGCAAGATGACCATGATGGCATCAAGCGCCAAGCGTATCCTGACGGCAGGGGTGACCGCATCCCCTGAGTTTATGCTGCGCAACTTCCTGCGCGACTCGCTCTCCAGCTGGGCGATCAGCAAAGACGGCTTCAAGCCGGTGATCGATTCCATCAAGGGGGTGAAAAAGACCCTGGCGATGGACGGCAGCACCATTGATGTGATGTTCAGCGGCGCCAGCTTCCTGGGTGGCTATGTCAACGGCAACGACCCCGGCGCCATGGCCGATACAGTGCGCAAGTCACTGCGCCGCAAGGGGATGACGCCGGAGCAGATTGCCCGCTACGAAAAGACCATCATCCGCAATGCGGCACACGCGAAAGGTGTGGTGGCTGACGCATGGGAGAAGTACAGCCGCTATGGCGAGGCGCTTGAGAACGCCAACCGTGAGGCGGTCTATGCCGCTGCCATCAAGGCGGGCAAGAGCCACGCACAGGCGGCGTTCGAGTCAAAAGACCTGATGGACTTCTCCATGCTCGGGGCGGCCAGAGCCATTCAGGGGGCGTCCCTGGTGCTGCCGTTCTTCAATGCTCGCCTGCAGGGTCTGGGCAAACTGACCAGGGAGCTGCGCGACAACCCACGCGAAATCGCCAAGCGGGCTGGCATGATCACCGCCATGTCGCTCGGCCTGCTGGCCGCCAACTGGGACGATGAGCGATACGAAGAGCTGCCGGATTGGGACAAGGACGCCAACTGGCACTTCTTTGTCGGCGATCAGCACTTCCGGATCCCCAAGCCGTTCGAGATTGGCGTGATGTTCGGCACCATCCCGGAGCGCATGGTGCGCGCCATGGGCGACAAGGACACCGGTGCCCAGTTCGGCAAGGCAGTGGCCCGGGCGATCGGCGATACCTTTGCCCTTAACCCCACCCCACAGATCATCAAGCCACTGGTAGAGGCCGCCTTCAACTATGACACCTTCCGCGGCGGCCCCATCGACAGCCCGCAGGATCTGGCCGTCAAGGCGGAGGCCCGCTACAACGAGCAGACCAGTTTGCTGATGCGCGAGCTTGGCGAGCTGTCTGGCTTCTCACCCAAGCAGTTGGAGCATTTGGTGATTGGCTATACCGGCACCATCGGCGGCTATGTGATGGCAACGGCTGACGGCCTGATCAGGGCGTCGCGCCCGGGCGAGTCGGCCAGCTGGCGCGCTGACGAGATCCCTCTGGTGAAAGCCGTGTACCGTGGCACCGGCCCGGCCAAGTCCACCCAGCACATGGAGGAGTTCTACCGGATGCTGAGTGAGGTGAATCAACTCAAGCGCACCGTTGACCAGTACCGCAGTGAAGGGCTGGATGATAAGGCGAATGAATTGCTCGAGGAGCAGGGCGGGATCTTGAAGTCACGCCGCAGCCTGAGCCGCACTCAGCAGCAGGTGCGAGTGGTGCGCAACAAGATTGAGCTGATCCAGCGTGACCGCACCATGAACGCGGAGGAGAAGCGCAAGCGCATTGATGAGCTACTGGCCCGCCGCAACGACCTGGTGTATCAGGCGGTAAACAAGAACAGAGCGAACTGGGAGTAAGGGAGAATAGCGGCCCTGGCTGAGCCCATGCGAAGGGGGTAAGCTAGGGCCTTAATGTGTGAGGACCCTGACCATGTGGATACTGTTTGCGTTGATAATGATGGTGGTGGCGCTCAAGGCGTTCAGTTTCAGCTTTACGCTGGCCCTGATCCCCTTTGCTGCCGGGTGTTGGTGTTTTAGCAAATCCAGCCGGAGCGATCTGGATGACTTTATGGCATTCAGCTTCTTCTTTGTCCTGGTTGGATTTGCTATTGCGGCGCTTGATCAGCTGTTTTGATTGAGTCATTTCTTTGCTGGTGAGCTACTGATTTAGCGTAATATAAATCAGATTCAATGCAGATTTATTTAATTGCGATGTCATTAACAACTTCATTGATGTGGTGATATCACGTTTAGTTACGCGCTTACTCAAATCCTAGCCTTAGAGTAAACCCCCTCTACAGCACATTTACTTCCGTTTCTGAATATTAGTTGTCCATAACCTGATGATGATATCACCAAGTGCGAATCTTCAACCATTGCCAAAGAAAGACAGTTTGAAGTATGTATGTAAGCATTACTGCCAAACACCTCAAACCAATCATCATCATCCACGCTAACCTTAACGGAGTACTTCCCTGGCTTATACTCGTCCTTGCTAAAAACAGCTTTCACATCACAACGGTCATCACTATCCAAGAATATTAGCTCACCACCATATCCATCTGTTTTGAAAATAGCTTGCTCAGAGTAGGCGTATGCGTAGCAATATCTTGTTTGAACCAATATATCGTTGCCGCTTACCTTATATATGTTTTTGCTTTTCCTTGTCAGCGTAAGCTCATAGCTCTCAGCGAAAACATTATGAGACAGAACAAGATGGGCAATCATAATTGCCGCGGAAAATATTTTTTTAGCTAACATCAAAGCTCCAAAAGAATTATACGCAAAGCTTAATGTTGCGCTATTTATCATTAGGTGTCAGTGAACAAGATCACATCATCTTTTGTTGTCTAGCATTTCTTTGGCGAGCTTTTCCATCATTTCCCGAACCTCTTGTATCTGCTTGGCTATGGCGGTCACATTGTAACGCGGGTCGTCCTTATCTATGCCTGGGTCTGTTATCTCTACAGATGCGATCATCCGTGACGATCCCGGCCCGCCATTGAGCTCTCCGGCGAAGCTGGCATCAATTGACTGCTGAAGTCGATGCACTATCTCAGCGTTCATGGATCTACCACTCGCTTTGGCTAGCTCAGAGATAGTATCCCTCATGCCGTCAGGTAGTCTTAACATGAACTTATCTGAGGCCCTGCCTGTTGGTGCTGTGCTCTTTTTCATTATTACTTTCATTTGCTTATACAAGTCATATAAGCATACAGGCACCGTGACATACATCAATGGAGTCACCGTGACACAAAAAAGGTTTGACGCAATGCGATACATGGAACACAATCCATGAAGTCACCGTGACATAAACCCAAAGGAGATGTAAATGGAAGCTGGTAAAATCAAAAACACATCACTGCGCTTACCGAATGAGATCCGCAAATGGTTGGGGCATCGCGCCGTAGAGAATGGCCGCAGCATCAACAGCGAGATCATGATGATTTTCAAGGAGATGATGAAGAAAGAGGAGCTGGAGAATGCTAGCAAGTAGCGGAAATGATTCGACCCAAGCTGTTGGCGCAGCTCGGGCCGAGGATGTAAACCAAAACCACTACGTTAAGGACTACGGTATGACTATACAACAACAGTATCAGCAAACCAAAGTTTTGACAGGGCCGCTGAATGGCGGCGATGTCACCATGAACAGCCAAGAGATCGCAGATCTGGTTGGCAGCCGCCACGACAATGTAAAAGTGGCCATTGAAAGGCTCGCCAAAAAGGGCGTAATCCAGCTTCCTGCAATGCAGGATTGTGGAAGAATCAATGGGTTAGGCATCAATCAGTCTTTTTCCGTCTACGTGTTCACTGGCAAGCAGGGCAAGCGTGATTCGCTGATCGTAGTTGCTCAGCTGTGCCCAGAGTTCACCGCCCGCATTGTGGATCGCTGGCAGGAGCTGGAGGAGGCGGTATCAACACCGGCTGCAAATCTGCCCGATTTCAGCAACCCAGCTGCCGCAGCTCGCGCTTGGGCTGAGCAGTACGAGCTTGGGCAGGTTCTGGCCATCGAAAACAAACAGCAGCAGGAGCAGATCCACTCACTGGAAAGTTTGTTCCGCCAGGGGATGACCATTCCGCAGTTCTGCAAGATGCTCAACGGCGTCAACTCCCAGCAGGTGTGCATTTTCTTTGAGGCTCGCGGCTGGTTGTATAACGAAAGCCGCTCCGGCAAGCGCTGGCGTGCTGCGTCTTATGCCCGCGACAGATATCTCACAGAGGAGCAGAAGGAGATCCGCAGTCATGGGTTTGAGTCCTTCATAAATTTCACTCCGGTTTTGCTGCAGAAGGGCGCGGTACGCATCTACCAGCTCTACCTGAAAGGAGAGCTCCCCATGAAGAAGGACTGGGATGGCCTATTCACTCAGGACAAAGTGATCAAGGGGGCAGCATGAGCGCAGCCCAACTGATGGTAGAGCTGTCCGCCTTACTGGACGAGCTGGAAGGTCTCGATATGACGCGAGTCGAGCGAGCCAAGATAACGGCGCGGATAGAGCGCATGATGCCTGAACAGGCAGAGTAATAACAGTGGGGCTTCGGCCCCATTTTTATTGCCTATTGAAAACTACAAGATCCGGGTTGGGATGTGGCAAACCACAGCACCACACTGATAAGATGGTCTCGTTGTTGGTTTCATTAGCGAACTGGAGGTATGGATGGTCAGTATACGTCGTTCTCATTAATCAGGTGTTCGCCTGAGAGGTGAGCAAGGCGTGCCTGGGGATGTCACCCCATGCAACTTTGCTATCAGGAGTTCGCAATGAACCCCATTTTCCTCGTGACTGAACTTGAAGAAATCATTGAATCGCTTGATCTTACCCGCCTCACTCGTGCCGAGATCGCCAACATCCTTGAGCAGTTGAAGGATTGTTGCGGCCGGGATGAATCACGCCAAGGCTCCGATGAGTAAGACAGCACAGGGGGGCGAGCCATCGCCCCTTACCCCACCCGAACCCCAAGTATCTCGGCATAGCAATTCAGCATCGACGCCAGGTGTGGCTTCGGCAGTCGTGCTGCGCGGTTGATTAGCCCCATATGCTCATCATCTGAAACGCTCCAGTCAGGATCCGCAAGGATGGCCTGGACGGATAGGCCCATTGCTGACGAGAGCATGACCGCCTCTGCCAATCCCATGAAGTCGTCGTGATGTGGCGATAGCCATCGAGAAATGCTGGAGCGGGGGATATCGGTCAGTTGGCTGATCTTGGACTGGCTGAGTTTTCTCTCGGCCATCAGCTTGCGCACCTTCTTCTTTGTGCGATGGACATACTCGATGCTAGAGCTGGTCAGATACCGCTTCATAGGCATTCCTTATCTGTGGTTACAAACCGTGCTCTAGATCATGTTTTTATCATTGTCCCATATTTGGGATCCATATAGTGCAATTGCTCAGTAATGGCACATCGTGGTCGTGTAGATTGTAGTCAAAAAAATAGATGGCTGAGTACACGGAGAGTCGCCGCAAAAATCAACATTTACATAAGTGGCGGTTTTATGACGAGTCATAGAGTATGGGATCTATCAACGGCTAGGAAAAAGGTAAAGGAGGCTCAAGAAGATACTGCTCCACTAAGTCTTCAAAAGGTGGTACATTCGCTTGGTTACTGTATGGGCATACAGTGTTTCACAGTCGAGAGACTGAGAGGGGAAGAGCGAGGACCTGGAAGGATGGATTCACTAACTGAGCTAGAACATGTTATTGAGACGTTGGATCTGACAAAGGTGGAGGAAGAGAAAATCGCGCGCATTCTTGAACGACTTCGCGATGAGCTAAAAGCTGCTTCATAGCTGTTGCAGCTGGTTCGGATTGGCCCGCCATTGAGCGGGCTTTTCTATGCGCGTTTTTTGATGGCGGTAGGTGTTGGGGAGGGGAAAAGAAAAAAGCCTGCATTTCTGCAGGCTTTCTTGCTCTTGGATCACCAGTGGATCATTTTAGTTCCCGCTTTGGGCCAGTCACTGTCGCCGCGATTTGGCTAAGTGGCTGTTTTAACTCGTTTTGTCCTGTCTGTGTCCTAGTTAAATT
>NZ_LYSQ01000029.1:0-58278 GCF_001728955.1 Aeromonas sp. DNP9
ATGAATACAGCTCTCTTCATATTGATATGGGGGAGCATTGCTCCCCCGTATCAATCGGCGACAAGGTCAGAGCTTGATCCAGGCATCGCTCCAGGCTGTGCTGGTACCCGGCGCATAGTGGCTGGTCGAGCCGCCACACCAGCCGCTGTAAGGCCAGGGTTTGCACTCGTAGTTGCCACCGGCATTGCTGACCCGATCACCGGCCTGATAGCTGGTATTGGGGGCATAGGCCGGGTAGTCGCCCTCGCCACCGCCGCTGCTCTGCTCGGTCAGCGCAACCGGGAAGCGCTGTACCACCGGCTGCTGGCCGTCCGCCAGACCTGTGATAACCACGTCGTAGCTGCCATCGGTGACATTGCTGCCCTGTAGCACCAGGGTGCTGGTGCCGTTCACCTGGCTGCTGGTGGTACCGTGGCTGTGGCCGCTCTGCTCCAGCGTGGCAGAGATCTGCACCGGGTTGGCGGTGGTGATGTTGAAGCGGATGGAGACCTGACCGTTAACTATGGTGTAGTCGGAACCCATGGCGCTGACAGTGAAGTCGCTGCTGCCTTCTGCGGGTGGCGTTGTGCCGCCGCAGTCGCTGTCGCCCTGTACACGCCAGACGCCCCAGTCACCCGTGGTGCCCGGCTCTTCGTTCTGGGTCCACCAGCCTGCCAGCCAGTTCTTGCCGTTGTGGCTGACGATGTCGCCGCCCACGTAGACCTTCTTGGCGTCCCAGCTGTTTTCACAGACGGCGCCCTGCTCCCTGACGGTCACGTTGCGCTGCTGGGTTACCTGCTGACCGGCGCTGTCGCTCACCTGATAGGTGAGGGTGTAGCGGCCGACCTTGCTGCTATCGACGCTGCCGCTGACCTTGATTTGGGCGGTCAGGTCGCCATCTTCTTCATCATGGGCACTGACGCCGGTCATCGGATCGAAGGGGGTACCCAGCTCCAGCGTGGTGTCGGTGACGCCGCTGAATACCGGTTTCATGCTGTAGACCTCGATGGTTCGTACTTGCTCGGTGACGTTGTTGTCGCGATCGCTCACCTTGTAGGTGAGGGGGTAGAGGCCGATGCGCTGGCCGTCTACCGAGCCTTCTACCTGGATCTGGCCAGTCAGGTCGCCATCTTCCTTGTCGTTGGCGCTGACACCGGCCAGCGGATCAAAGGCGGTGCCCTGCTTGATGCGGGCATCGCTCAGGCCGCTGAACACCGGCTTGCCGTTGTCGTCCGGGGGCGTGATCTCCTGATCGTGGATGAAGGGGCCGTAGCTCTTGATGAAGGATTCGTTGTAGGACTGACCGGCGGCGTTGCGGCCCATGTCCCAGTTGATGGACCAGGTCATCACGCCACGCAGCGGTTGCCCCTCGCTCTTCAGGCGGTTGAAGGCGTTGTAGAGCTTCTGCGGATCCTGCACATAGCCGGTGGCGGCGGCGTCGATGTTGGTCGGAATGCCGAACACCAGCTTGTCATGGGGGATCTTGTAGAAGCCGCGGGTACCGTTGCTCAGCGAATCCGCCATGTAGTAGATGAACTCTTCTTTCAGGGCATCGTTATTCTGGGCAATCCAGCCGATGCCATCGATGTAGATACCGTCGCCACCCTGGTTGTAGAACTGGGGGTTGATCCAGTCGTAGTACCCTTCCAGATTGCGGATATAGGGGATGTAGGCGCCAGTCTGGGTCAGATAGGGGAACTCTGGCGCCATGGTGATGAGGAAGTTTTTCCCCTGGGCGCGGTAGTGATCCTTGACCAGACGCAGGGCCGCCGGGATCACGGTCTGGTTGTCGGCGGCGGTGATGGCGGCCTGTTCCAGATCGATATCCAGCCCGTCGAAGCCATAGGTCTCCACCAGACGGATGATCTCGTCGGCAAAGGCCTGTTCCTGACCCTTGCGCAGCTCGATGTGCGCATCGGCACCGCCCAGCGCCAGCAGCACGGCACGGCCCTGACGGTTCAGCTCGGCGATCTGCTCGATAAACTGGCTTTCGCTCATGCCGATGGCCGGGTCGAGCTTGAAGGTGGGGATGGGATCGCTGCCATAGACCTTCATGAAGGAGACATCGACCACGTTGTATTGCGGGTTGACCTGATCGAGCTTGACGCAGGGGGCGATACCGCCCTTGTAGCCCGAGCCGTCACACCAGTTGTGCCAATAGCCGACCACTACGCCGGACTGGGGGTTGACCATCGCCTGACCGGCACTGGTGGCATATGCCATGGGGGCGCCCATGCCGAGCAGGCAGCCCAGCAGGGATAACTTCAATTTGTTCATCTTGATATCTCCATACAGTACAAACGGAGCGTCCAGCTATGGCCGAACGCTCCCGGGGGCAGCCCCGCTGTCATAGGTGTTTTCCCTTAGACCGGTGGCTTTGCGTCGCGCCCTTTCGGGTCGCTTTGCCTTTTTCACCCGATTTCTGTGCAGCACAGAGAATCAAGTGACCTGAGTAACAGGCAGCTTATGATATGCACTTAAAAACAAATTAATCAACGTATGTGCATGATTTGTTTTGGTTATTAATTTGTTGATTAGTTATTTTCCCAGCATGGAAAGGGCCAGAGATACACTGCTGTGACCTACTCCTGTGTTGAGTGGATTTGGTCTGCAGCCTGGTGATTCGAGAGTTGAAAAAGCTGCAAAAAGAGCAAAAAAGTACCCATTATTCATGCTGTTGCCGTCCAGTATCTGGCAGAGAGGTGTTTGAGTTCACAAAGAGGGGAAAACAGTGCCGAGAGGTGGATTCCCGCTTGATTATTGCGTGGCTTGGCCACATGTTAGAAAGCCATACAGAGCTGCTAAAGCGGTCTGTTCAAGACCAAACAAGAGGTAACCGGGATGAATAACCCTTTGCTGACAATGGATTCGCTGCCCCCTTTCAGCCAGATCAAGCCGGAGCAGGTTCAGCCTGCCGTGATTCAGGCGATTGCTGACTGCAAGCAGAAGATCAGCGATGTGCTGGCCCAGCGTGATCCCCATACCTGGGATAGCCTGATTGCCCCACTGGAAGAGGTAAATGACCGCCTGTCACGGATCTGGTCACCGGTCAGCCACCTCAACTCCGTACTCAACAGCGAAGCGCTGCGCGAGGCCCATGACGCCTGCCTGCCGCTGCTCTCCGAATTCCAGACCTATGTCGGTCAGCATGAAGGGCTCTATCAGGCCTATCTGGCCCTCTCCCAGAGCGATGATTTCCCGCTGCTGAGCGGTGCCCAGCGCAAGGAGATCCAGAATACCCTGCGCGACTTCCGCCTCTCCGGCATCGGTCTGCCTGCCGAGGCGCAGCAGCGTTACGGCGAAATTCAGGCCCGCCTCTCCGAGCTGGCCTCCCGTTTCAGCAACAACGTGCTGGATGCCACCCAGGGCTGGAACAAGCTGGTGGCCGATGAAGCCGAACTGGCCGGTTTGCCCGACAGCGTGCGTGCCGCTGCCCGTCAGATGGCCGAGCTCAAGGGCAAAGAGGGGTGGCTGTTCACCCTGGATATCCCCTCTTATCTGCCGGTGATGATGTATGCCGACAACCGCGAATTGCGCGCCGAGATGTATGAGGCTTTCACCACCCGCGCCTCCGATCAGGGGCCCAATGGCGGCAAGTGGGACAACTCCGCCATCATGACCGAGCTCCTCGCCCTGCGACGCGAACTGGCTCAGCTGCTGGGCTTTGCCAACTATGCCGAGCTCTCCTTGGCGACCAAGATGGCCGACAAGACCAGTCAGGTGGTGGATTTCCTCACCGATCTGGCGGCCAAATCCCTGCCGCAAGGCAAAGCCGAGCTGGAAGAGATCCGCGCCTTCGCCGCCGAACAACACGGCCAGAGCGAGCTGGCGGCCTGGGATCTCGCCTACTACGCCGAGAAGCTCAAGCAGCACAAGTTCTCCATCTCCGATGAGCAGCTGCGCCCCTACTTCCCCGCCAGCAAGGTGGTGAAGGGGTTGTTCGAAGTGGTGAAGCGGGTGTTCGGCATGAAGGTGCGCGAGCGCCTCGGCATCGACACCTGGCACCCGGACGTGCGCTTCTACGACATCTTCGATGCCGACGACGAGCTGCGCGGCAGCTTCTATCTCGACCTCTACGCCCGCGAGCACAAGCAGGGCGGCGCCTGGATGGATGTCTGTCTGGGTCGTCGCTACCGTCAGGATGGCTCGCTGCAAAAGCCGGTGGCCTACCTGACCTGCAACTTCAACGGCCCGGTGGATGGCAAGCCTGCACTGTTCACCCACAACGAAGTGGTCACCCTGTTCCATGAGTTTGGCCACGGCATTCACCACATGCTGACCCGCATCGATGTGGCCGGTGTAGCCGGTATCAACGGCGTGGCCTGGGATGCGGTGGAGCTGCCGAGCCAGTTCCTCGAGAACTGGTGCTGGGAGTCCGAGGCGCTGGCCTTTATCTCCGGCCACTACGAGACCGGCGAGCCGCTGCCTGCCGATCTGCTGGAGAAGATGCTGACCGCCCGCAACTTCCAGGCGGCGATGCAGATGCTGCGTCAGCTGGAATTCGCCCTGTTCGACTTCCGCCTGCATCAGGAGTTTGATCCGGCCAATCCGGCGCAGCTCCCGGCGCTGCTGGATGAGGTGCGCAGTCAGGTAGCTGTGATGACGCCGCCAGCGTTCAACCGCTTCCAGCACAGCTTCTCCCACATCTTCGCGGGCGGCTATGCGGCGGGCTACTACAGCTACAAATGGGCCGAGGTGCTTTCTGCCGATGCCTTCTCCCGCTTCGAGGAGGAGGGGATCTTCAACCCGGCGACCGGCCAATCCTTCCTGAAGAATATTCTGGAGAAGGGAGGCTCGAAGGAGCCGATGGAGCTGTTCCGAGCCTTCCGTGGTCGTGAGCCCAAGGTGGATGCGCTGTTGCGACACAGCGGGATCGCTGCCTGAGAGTCCTGACCCGCCGCCTGTGTGAGCTTCAAGCAGGTACACTGTTTTGCGGCATAGTGGGATCGAGTCGTGATTTCTGCGACAAAAAGGGACCTTTTGGTCCCTTTTTTCAAGGCTTTTTAATATCTTGCTGATTGCATATTTGCACTGCCCACGGCTCTTCAGTAGAGTCGTGTTCTAACCTTCAAGGAGAGAAAGCCACTTGCCATGAGGCGAGCACTCGATTCCGTCTATCAAATCATCTCAAGTCTGGCTCATTCGAGCGGCCAGGGATATTTCGATACTTTTGTGAGTGAAATCGCCGCAGCAGTGATGGCTGATGTCGTCCTGATCGCCAGCAGGGAATCAAATGCTACCCACCTGACGGTTCAGGCTGCCCATCCCTCCTCTCTTGACCCCGATACCCTGACGCTGCCAATCACTGACTCTCCCGATGCCATTACCTGGCAGGAGGGGGAAGCCTGGTTCAGCGATCGTCTGTTGCAGCTGTTCCCCGCGATGCCGCTTGCCGATGCGTGGCAGGCCCAGGCCTACGCCGGGATCGCCCTCAAGGATGCGGATGGCGAGACCATAGGCATCTGCTGCCTGCTCTATCGTCAGCCGCAGGCCAATATGACCAAGGTGATGGGGCTGCTCCGGTTGCTGGGGCCGCTGGCCGGTCGCGAACTGGCGCTGATGCTGCAACGCCAGCTGCCGCAACTCTTGCCTGATACCCCCCATGTGCTGCAGAGCATGCTGTTTCAGGCCCCGGTGGGGATCGGCAAGCTCGATCTCACCGGCCGCATTCTCTGGGCCAACCCGGCCATAGAGAAGATGTTGGGTTATCCCCTCGACGAGCTGCTTCATCGATCCATCTCCGACATCAATCACCCGGAGGATTGGCAGCGCAGCCTTGAGTGCTACGAAGAGATCCGGCGTGGCGAGCGCAGCAGTTTCACCCAGGAGAAGCGCTACTTCTGCAAGGGGGGCGAGATCCTGTGGGGGCGGGTAACTGTCACACTGATCCGCGATGAACAACAGCAGCCGGACTACCTGATGGTGCTGCTGGAGAATATCGATCCCCTCAAGCGCCATGCGGAGCAGCTCAAGCTCTCTCACCGGGTCTACGACAACCTCTCCGAGGCGATTCTGGTGTGCGATGCCGACAGCCGCATCATCTCGGTCAACCCGGCCTTCGAGCAGATCACCGGCTACAGCAGTGACGAGGTGCGGGGTCAGCGTCCCAGCATGCTCAAGTCGGGGCTGCACGATCAGACCTTCTATGCCGACATGTACCACGCGCTGGAGCGGGTGGGGGGGTGGCGTGGTGAGGTGTGGAACAAGCGCAAGAACGGCAAGCTCTATCCGCAGCAGCTGATGATCAGCACTCTGCGCGAAGCCGGCAAAATCCAGCAATATATCGCCATTTTCAGCGATCTTTCCCAGACCAAGGTGGCCGAGCAGAAGATCGCGACCCAGGCCAACTACGACAACCTCACCAGCCTGCCCAACCGCTGGCTGTTTGGCCGCTGCCTCACCCGTTTCTGCGAGCGGGGCGAGCGCTTCGCGCTCATGGTGCTCGACCTCAACAACTTCAAGGCGGTCAACAACAGCATGGATCACCATGCTGGCGATGCCCTGCTGCGGGAGGTCTCGGATCGACTGGTGAGCCGGGTGCGCACCGAAGATCTGGTGGCCCGTATCGGTGGCGACGAGTTCGCGTTTCTGGTGCCCGGCATCGTCACCCGCCGTCAGGCCGAGGTGTTTGCCAAGCAGGTGATCGGCAGCTTTGCCCGTCCCTTTATGCTGGCCAACCAGCATCTCTATGTGACCGCGACCATCGGCATGACTCTTTGTCCGGTCGATGGCAGCGAGAGCGACGAGCTGCTGCGCAACGCCGAACAGGCGCTGTTTGCGGCCAAGCGGCAGGGAAGGTTGCTCGGAGCCTACTGCTCATCCATGCGGGAAGAGGTACGCCAGCGCCACCAGATGCAGCAGGATCTAGCCGAAGCGATCAAGCTGGAGCAGCTGACCATGGCCTACCAGCCCATCTGGGACAATCGCAGCGGACGGGTCGCCAAGCTGGAGGCGTTAGTGCGCTGGTATCACCCCCAATGGGGACAGGTCTCCCCTGCCGAGTTCATTCCGCTGGCGGAAGAGGCTGGCCTGATTCAGGGGCTGGGGGCGCTGGTATTGTGGCAGTCGTGCCGGGATCTGGCACGATTGCAGCAGTCCGGCTTCCCGGATCTGCAGATGTCGATCAACCGCTCCACCATGGAGTTCCAGACCATTGACCCAGAGGCGAGCGAGTGGCTCAAGGTGATCCAGCACTTCGGGCTCGATCCTGCCGACATCGTCATCGAAATCACCGAATCTCTGCTGATGGAGAGCAGTGATCAGCACAGGGTGCGGATCGATGCCCTGCGCGAGGCGGGTTGCAAGCTGGCCATCGACGATTTCGGTACCGGCTACTCGGCCCTCAACTATCTGCGCACCTTCCCGGTCGATCTGGTCAAGATCGACCGCTCCTTCGTGCGCCATATCCCCTTCAATGAGCAGGATCGGATGCTGCTCGACGGCATCATCAACATAGTGCACAACCTGGGCATGCAGGTGGTGATTGAGGGGGTAGAGACCCGCGAGCAGCTCAACTTCCTATGCCAGAAGGGGTGTGCCTTCACCCAGGGTTATCTGCTCAGCCGTCCGCTGGCCTATGACGATCTCACCGAATATCTGCAGCTCAATGACAAAGGGATGTTTCTGCAGATCAGCTAGTGGCGCTCACTCCTTTGATGTCATCTGTTCCTGTTTGGTTTTCAATGTCCGGTAATCCTCGCCGAGATAGCGCAGATAGATGCGATCCAGTACTCCCTCATCCTGCATCTGTTGCAGCGCCTTGTTGTAGGCAGGCAGCAGGTCAGCCTTCTGTTTGCCAAAACAGAGGTAGAGTGGCGTCGAATCGATAAAGGGGGTGAGGGCGCGGATCCTGACGTCCTGCTCCCTCGACAGAATGGGGGCAGAGAAGTAGTCCAGGATGATCATATCGACCCGGCTCTTTTCCAGCATCAGTAGCAGCTGTTTGTCGGAGTGAACCTTGATGGGCTCCCAGCCAGTGAAGCTCCTGATCTTGGCCGTGTAGTCATACCCTCTGACCATTCCTACTTTCAGCCCCTTGGCCATCTCCCACGAGAAGTTCTGTAACGGACTGTCGGTACGCACATAGGCGGCCAGAGGATAGAAGGCGGTGGCAAGGTCAGAGTGATAGCAACCAGGGAGAGGGGCATTGTCGAGAATGCCATCCGCCAGCTGGGTGCTGACATATTGCTCGCAGCGCCCCCAAGGCAGTTCAAGCAGGGTGAGGTTCATGCCAAGGCGGCGCGCCACCTCTTGATGGATCTCCACCGAAATGCCCTCTTTCAGGTTGCCCTGTTCGGCATAGGAAAAGGGAGGCCAGTCTACGCCGCAGACCTTCAGGTTTGTGCCGCTCTGGGCGGCGAGGAGCAGGGCAATGAACAGGTTCATGGGATTTCCTCCCTACAGCGACTTGAAGGGGCTGTGGTACACTCGGTTCACTGAACTTAGAACGCATCCAAAGACCATGCAAATCCTCCTCGAAGACCCCGCCAAGGCCGCGCAGGCAGACGCGCTGGCCAGCCAGCTTGCCCAGCTCGACCTTCCCCAGTTTGCCCTGGTGTTTACCCCGGAACGGTTGGAGCTGCGCAAGCTGGACGAGCCCAAGCTGGGTGCCGTCTATGTGGACTTCGTGGAAGGGGCGGTGGCACATCGTCGCAAGTTTGGTGGCGGTCGCGGTCAATCCATCGCCAAGGCGGTGGGGCTCAAGGCCGGTGCCACACCAACCGTGGTGGATGCTACCGCCGGGCTGGGGCGCGATGCCTTCGTGCTCGCCTCCCTCGGTTGCAAGGTGACCCTGATCGAACGCAGCCCTGCGGTGGCTGCTCTGTTGCAGGATGGGCTGGCGCGGGCGGCACAGGATCCCGAGATTGGCCCCTGGGTCAGCGAGCGGATGCACCTGCTGCAAGGCCCGGCGGTGGACAACCTGCTGGCGTTGCCGGAGCGGCCCGAGGTGATCTACCTCGACCCCATGTTCCCGCACAAGCAGAAGTCAGCGTTGGTGAAAAAGGAGATGCGGGTGTTCCAGTCGTTGGTGGGGCCGGATCTTGACGCCGATGCTCTGCTGCCAGCTGCGCTTCAAATGGCAGAGAAGCGGGTGGTGGTGAAGCGGCCGGACTACGCCGGCTGGCTCAACGAGCAGAAGCCCAGCATGGCCATTGAGACCAAGAGCAACCGCTTCGATGTCTATGTGATGGCGGCGCTGGCGGCGAGTTAACAGCCGGTGCGAGTTGCGGATGCATAAAGGAGGGCCAACGTCATGTTGGCCCTCCTTTTTCGTACTGGGTTCAGTTGGTTGGCGCGAAGCGGATCAGCTTCTCTTCCCCTTGCCAGTGCAGGCGCAGGGTCGCTAGTTCTGCCAGACTGAGCCGCTCGCCACTGTGCAGCAACAGATACTCGACCCCTTCGCTGGCTTCGATAGTGCGGATCTTGTCATCCCATTGGCGATCATCGCGGCCGGTGAGGGTCACCGGCAGTTGCCAGCTGGCAGCAATTTCCAGCCAGTCGTAGAGATCGCAGCTGATGGGTTGATAATCCGGCATGATCGGCTCCAAAACAGGCAGGTTGCTGAGTCAGGCTTCCTGTACGCGGGTCGGCCAGCCCATCTTCTGCTGGCGCTCCACTTCAAAGCGCAGCTCGCTGGCGCGCAGGTAGTGTTCATCCATCCAGCCCTTGGGCAGGGTCAGGGTCAGTGACTCCTCTTCTGCCTGCAGGGTGAAGCTGGGTACTGTGCCCTGGGTGCGGCGCATGCAGAGAATCAGTGCGATGCGCAGGATGCGGGCCAGCCGGATCGCCTGACGACCGGTGACGGCACCCTGTTTCTCCAGTGGTTCCAGCTTGAATTCGTCCCGCTGGTTGAACAGCAGGGCCGACAACAGCTTCTTTTGCGCAGGGGTAAAGCCCGGCATGTCGATGTTGTCGATGATATAGGCGGCGTGTTGCGGCGCCTTCTTGTATTCGATACAGAGGCCGATCTCGTGCAGTAGCGCGGCATAACGCAAGATTGGGCGGCCGTAGCGTTTGGAGAGTCGCCATGCCGGTTGCAGCTGGTTGAACGCCTCGACAGCGGTATCGCGCACCCGTTCGGCGTGCTCTTTATCCAGCTGATAGCGGCTGATCAGGCTGTCGGCGGTGCGATCCCGGGCATCACAGTCGTGATTGTTGCCAAGCAGACCGTAGATCAGTCCTTCACGCAGGGCGCCACCCGCGAGGGTCATGCTCTCGATATCGAGGGTTTCGAAGATGGCGATCAGGATGGCGAGGCCGGAGGGGAACACGGTCAGCCGCTCGGCCGCCAGCCCTTCCAGTTGCAGCCGGTCGAGCTTGCCGCAGGCGATGGCCTGACCCATCAGCTCCTGGAGCTTGGGCAGGGTGACCCGCTCGCTCTTCCCTTGCGCCAGCATGATCTCTTGCAGCGCCTGTACCGTGCCGGAGGCGCCGACGCAGGTGCGCCAGCCGAGGGCGCGGTAATCTTCTACCACCTTCTCCAGCACCGCCTTGGCGGCAGCAATCGCCTGCTCGAAACGGGCTTCAGAGAGCTCGCCATCACCAAAGTGATTGTTGAGCCAGGTGACGCAGCCCATGTGCAGGCTGTTGAGCAGTTTTGCTTCGCTATGTTCGCCGATCACCAGTTCGGTACTGGCACCGCCGATGTCGATCACCAGCCGGTTGCCTTCCCCGGCAGAGGTCCAGGAGACCCCTTCATAGATGGTCTTGGCCTCTTCCTCGCCCGAGATGATCTCGATGCTGTGGTTAAGTACCCGTTCCGCTTCGCTGAGGAACTCATCGACGTTGGTAGCGAGGCGCAAGGTGGCGGTGCCCACCACCCGGATGTTGTCGGCCGGAATGTCCTGCAACTGTTCGGAGAAGAGACGCAGACAGTCCCAGCCCCGCTCCATGGCGGCACGGCTGAGACGAAATTCCGGATCTAGCCCGGCTGCGAGGCGAACCTTGCGCTTGACCTTGGCGACGGTGCGCAGGGCACCGGCGACCTCGCGCACCACCAGCATATGAAAGCTGTTGGAGCCGAGGTCGATAGCGGCATAGAGAGGCGAGTTGTGCAACGGGCCTGTCCTTAGCTCTTGCGCGGCGGACGACGACGGTTGTTGCTGTTGCCACCGCCCTGACGATCCCGCATGTTGCGGTTCACCGGCTGACGGTTGCGGAACACCCGTTTCGGCGGGGTCACGTCATCCAGCAGTGCTTCGCGATCATATTTGCTGACCGGAATGGCGTGGTGGATGTACTCCTCGATGGCCGGCAGGTTGAAGGCATAGTCTTCACAGGCCAGGCTGATGGAGTGACCGCTCTTGCCGGCACGACCGGTACGACCGATACGGTGTACATAGTCTTCGGCGTCATCGGGCAGGTCATAGTTGAAGACGTGGGTCACGTCAGGGATGTGCAGACCACGGGCAGCCACGTCGGTGGCGACCAGAATATCGAGCGCACCCTTGGTGAAATCCTCGAGGATCTTCATCCGCTTTTTCTGCGGCACATCACCGGTCAGCAGACCGACGCGGTGGCCGTCATTCTCCAGCCAGGCATGGACGTCTTCACAGACATGCTTGGTGTTGGCGAAGACGATCGCTTTCTCCGGCCACTCCTCTTCCATCAGGGAGAGCAGCAGCAACATCTTGTCTTCGTTGGAAGGGTAGAACAGCTCCTCCTTGATCCGCACGCCGGTCATCTGCTCAGGCTCGACCTGCACATGTTCCGGGTGGTTCATGTGTTCGTAGGCCAGCTCCTGCACGCGCAGGGAGAGGGTGGCGGAGAACAGCATGCTCAGACGCTCGGTGGCGGGCGGCATGCGGCGGAACAGGAAGCGGATGTCCTTGATGAAGCCCAGATCGAACATGCGATCCGCTTCGTCCAGTACCACGACCTGAATGTTGCTCAGATCGATCACCTTGGACTTGAAGTAGTCGATGATGCGGCCAGTAGTGCCGATCAGGATGTCGACGCCCTGCTCCAGCACGGCCAGCTGCTTGTCGTAACCTTCGCCACCGTAGGCGAGGCCGAGTTTCAGGCCGGTAGAAGCGGCGATGCTGTCGGCATCGTTATAGATCTGTACTGCCAGTTCCCGGGTGGGTGCCATGATGATGGCTCTGGGTTGGTTAACCAGACGGGGCTTAGTCAGCGGGTGAGTCAGCAAATAGTTGAATGTCGCGGCCAGGAAGGCAATGGTCTTGCCGGTTCCTGTCTGGGCCTGACCGGCGAGGTCATGACCTTCTACCAGCAGTGGCAGAGACAGTGCCTGGATGGGGGTGCAATAGTGAAATCCCTTTGATTCCAGACCAGCCAGAACTTCGGGTTCGAGGCCCATTTGGGCGAATTTGTCGGTCGTTAAGTGTGTTTTGCTCATGGCGGTAGGTTATCAGGTTAGGCTTGCAATAATAAACAGGATCATTTCAAATAGGGCAACTATTGCCTTTGTTGATATGTCAATAAAGCCTTAATTACTGACTGGAGTTGGAGATGAGTGACAAGATTGTTCAGCTGAGCGATGCCAGCTTCGAGGCAGATGTAATCAAAGCCGATGGCGCCGTTCTGGTCGACTTCTGGGCCGAGTGGTGTGGTCCGTGCAAGATGATTGCCCCGATCCTGGAAGAAGTTGCCCAAGAGTACGAAGGTCGCGTGACCGTAGCCAAACTGAACATCGACCATAACTCTGATACTCCGCCCAAGTACGGCATTCGTGGTATCCCGACCCTCTTGCTGTTCAAGAATGGCGAAGTGGCAGCGACCAAGGTCGGTGCACTGTCCAAGACTCAGCTGAAAGAGTTCCTGGACGGCAACCTGTAATAATTAAAGAGGAGCGCATTGCAATAATGCGCTCCTTGTGTTTTATCACCTAGACGCTCATCCCGATTGGTGCTAGTTTATCGCTCGTTTGCTAACCTTTTTGCCTGACTCTTTGCTAACCACAGCCTGGCAATCAAATCCGATCAGCATCAATCCAGCAGACTGTCTCCTCATTTCAATCCTTGCTTACAGACTTTCACCACTATGAATCTGACTGAATTAAAGAACACTCCTGTGTCCGAGCTGGTCAAGCTTGGCGAATCCATGGGGTTGGAAAATCTGGCTCGGGCGCACAAGAAAGATATTATTTTTGCAATCCTCAAGGCGCACGCCAAGGGTGGTGAAGATATCTTTGGCGACGGTGTGCTGGAAATCCTGACCGATGGTTTCGGCTTCCTGCGCAGTGCAGACGGCTCCTATCTGGCAGGCCCTGACGATATCTACGTCTCCCCGAGCCAGATCCGCCGCTTCAACTTGCGTACCGGCGATACCATCTCCGGCAAGATCCGGCCTCCGAAAGAGGGCGAACGCTACTTCGCACTGCTCAAGGTCAATGAGGTCAACTACGACCGTCCGGAAAACTCCCGCAACAAGATCCTGTTTGAAAACCTTACCCCCCTGCATGCCAACGAACGTCTGCGTATGGAACGGGGTAACGGCTCTACCGAAGATATTACCGCCCGTGTACTGGACCTGGCTTCCCCCATCGGTAAAGGCCAGCGTGGCCTGATCGTGGCGCCGCCCAAGGCCGGTAAGACCATGCTGCTGCAGAACATCGCCCAGAGCATCGCCTACAACCACCCGGACTGTGAACTGATCGTTCTGCTGATCGACGAGCGTCCGGAAGAAGTGACCGAGATGCAGCGCATGGTGAAAGGTGAAGTGATCGCTTCCACCTTTGACGAACCTGCTTCCCGTCACGTTCAGGTTGCCGAAATGGTGATCGAGAAGGCCAAGCGTTTGGTCGAGCACAAGAAAGACGTGGTAATCCTGCTGGACTCCATCACCCGTCTTGCTCGCGCCTACAACACAGTTATCCCGTCATCCGGCAAGGTACTGACCGGTGGTGTGGACGCCAACGCCCTGCACCGTCCCAAGCGCTTCTTCGGCGCCGCGCGTAATGTTGAGGAGGGCGGCAGCCTGACCATCATCGCTACCGCGCTGATCGATACCGGTTCCAAAATGGACGAGGTTATCTACGAAGAGTTCAAGGGTACCGGCAACATGGAGCTGCACCTCTCGCGCAAGATTGCCGAGAAGCGCGTCTACCCGGCCATCGACATCACCCGCTCAGGCACCCGTAAAGAAGAGCTGCTCACCTCAGGTGACGAGCTGCAGAAGATGTGGATCCTGCGCAAGATTGTCCACCCGATGGGCGAGATCGACGGTATCGAGTTCCTCATCGACAAGCTGGCGATGACCAAGACCAACGACGAGTTCTTCGATGCCATGCGGCGCCAGCAGAAGTAAGTCCGGTCAGAAAATGACGAAACCGCGGCCCTGGTCGCGGTTTTTGCTTATCTGTTTTCCGGTCGCCCTAGTAGTATGAGATCCCGATGTCACATG
Organism: Aeromonas sp. DNP9; assembly: GCF_001728955.1. Lineage (NCBI taxonomy): Bacteria > Pseudomonadati > Pseudomonadota > Gammaproteobacteria > Aeromonadales > Aeromonadaceae > Aeromonas > Aeromonas sp. DNP9. The sequence continues at coordinate 14,344 of NZ_LYSQ01000029.1, forward strand.
GATGGAGACGTCATGACGCCTGTTTTCTGGTTATTGCTGGGGTTGCTGAGTGCAATGCCAGCCTGCGCGCAAAGTGCACCGATCGCGGTTACAGCCGAGACGTTGCAGACTCACCAGCGCTATCTGGCAGGCCGTCTGCAGGAGGGGCAATTTGCAGCCATCGACTCTCTGCTGGCGACCCTGAGTCGCGAGCGGCGGGAGTTCCTGCTGTTGCAGCTGCTGCGGGATATTCCCGCGACCACCCCTGCATCCCCTGCGTTGCAACAGTGGGTCGAGGCTCAGGCCGACAAGGCCCCCGAGTGGCTCATGGAGCAGCAGGTCGACGGTTTTCTGGTGCAGCAACCTGTCTATGATTTTGCCGCGCAGGCCCGTCAGTTGCTGGGGGAGTGGCAGCTGCAATCACTGATGCAGCGCTATCGGCAGCAGCTTGCCCAGGGCAGCTTCCAGCTAAAGTCCATCTACTACAGCAGTAACCCCGATCTCGCCATGCAGCAGCAAGCCCTGTTGCTGGCTCTCGACACCTTGCCGCAACCGATCTGGATGCGGGAGGCGCAAGCGCTGGCCAGCCAGAATATCTATCTGCCCGACAATCATCTGTTGTTCCATCTGTTGCAGCGCACTGGCGAACCGGCGCTCTATAGCATGCTGTGGCGGCGGCCGGCAGATCAGGATGCGCTGCGCGCACTCTCTACCATCAACCGCTTCCATCACGGCAGTGCTGCCAGCGATTTGCTGATTGCTGCCAGTGGCAATGAGGGATTGAAGGGAGCCGCCCTGCGCCAACTGAGCGCACTCTCCCCCTTGCCGCCGCAAGCCCAGAAATACCTGCTGGCGGAACTCTCCAACCGTCAATACGGGGCGCTGGTAGCCGGTCTGTTGATGGAGGTGGACGAGCCCCAACTGCTCTCTGCGCTGGCCAGACGCCTCGGCCAGCGTGACGTGCCACCCATTGCACCGAGTCTGCTGCCCGATTCGGGTACACCCGATGGGCAGCCAGGGTTATAATGCGTGACCTCCTGAACCCGGTTGGGAACTTGCATGAAATACAAGGATTTGCGTGATTTCATCGCGCAGCTGGAACAAAACGGACAACTCAAGCGCATCACCCGCGAGATAGATCCCTATCTGGAGATGACCGAGATCAGCGATCGCACCCTGCGTGCGGGTGGCCCGGCTCTGCTGTTCGAAAATCCCAAAGGCTACACCATGCCGGTGCTGACCAACCTGTTCGGTACCCCGGATCGGGTCGCCATGGGCATGGGGCAGCCCGATGTGGGCGCCCTGCGTCAGGTCGGGGTCTGGCTCTCCTATCTCAAGGAGCCCGAGCCGCCCAAGGGATTCAAGGAGCTGATGGAGAAGCTGCCGATCTTCAAGCAGGTGCTCAACATGCCGACCAAGCGACTCTCTTCCGCCCCCTGCCAGCAGGTGGTGCAGGAGGGAGATGCGGTCGATCTCGACCAGATCCCGATCCAGCACTGCTGGCCCGGCGATGTGGCGCCGCTGGTCACCTGGGGCCTCACCATCACCCGCGGCCCCTACAAGAAGCGCCAGAACCTCGGCATCTACCGCCAGCAGAAGATCGCCAAAAACAAGCTGATCATGCGCTGGCTGGATCATCGTGGCGGTGCCATCGATTTTCGCGAGTGGCAGGAGGCCCATCCCGGTGAGCGATTCCCGGTGGTGGTGGCGCTCGGCGCCGATCCGGCGACCATTCTCGGCGCGGTGACGCCGGTGCCGGATACTCTCTCTGAATATGCCTTTGCCGGTCTGCTGCGCGGCAGCCGTACCGAAGTGATCAAGGCCATCAGCTGCGATCTGGAGGTGCCCGCCAGCGCCGAGATTGTGCTGGAAGGCTATCTGGAACCGGGCGAAATGGCGCCGGAAGGGCCCTATGGCGACCACACCGGTTACTACAACGAGGTGGACGAGTTCCCGGTCTTCACCATCACCCACATCACCAAGCGGCGCGATGCCATCTATCACAGCACCTACACCGGCCGTCCGCCTGATGAACCGGCGGTGCTGGGTCTGGCGCTGAACGAGGTGTTCGTGCCGCTGCTGCAGAAGCAGTTCCCCGAGATTGTGGACTTCTATCTGCCGCCGGAGGGGTGCTCCTACCGGATGGCGGTGGTGACCATCAAGAAACGCTACCCGGGCCACGCCAAGCGGGTGATGCTGGGGGTCTGGTCCTTCCTGCGCCAGTTCATGTACACCAAGTTCGTGGTGGTGTGTGACGATGACGTCAACGCCCGCGACTGGAAGGATGTGATCTGGGCCATCACCACCCGGATGGACCCGGCACGGGACACCACCTTGATCGAGCACACCCCGATCGACTATCTGGACTTCGCCTCGCCGGTCTCCGGCCTCGGCTCCAAGATGGGGCTGGATGCCACCAACAAGTGGCCGGGCGAGACCAATCGGGAGTGGGGTCAGCCCATAGTGCAGGATGAGGCGGTGAAGCAGAAGGTTGATGCCATCTGGGATGAGCTCAATATCCTCGGATGAGGCAAACATGACAGCTTTGCTGCAAAAAGTGATGCGATCCGCACTGATTTGAGTATTCTCGACTGACGGGGCCAGGGCTGCTGGTCGTCACTCCATAGTGAAACAATGAGCGAAGCGGGCCGAGCGAGCCCGCCACAAGGACAAGAATGCAACGTATCAAATGCCGCGTAGAGGAACTGCGCGAATATGTCGACACCATCTGGCATGTGGCCCTGGCGCCGCAGCAAGCGATCAGCTTCAAGCCGGGCCAGTATCTGCTGGTGGTGATGAGCGATTCGGATAAGCGCCCCTTCTCCATCGCCAACTCGCCGACCCGCCCGGGCGTGCTGGAGCTGCAAATTGGTGCCACTCCCGAGAACGCCTACGCCGGTCAGGTGCTGGCCCGCATGCGCGAGCAGGGGGAGATCGAGGTCGAATTGCCCGCTGGCAAGGCGTTCCTGCGCGATGAATCCCCCCGTCCGCTGATCCTGATGGCGGGCGGCACCGGTTTCTCTTACGCCCGCTCCATTCTGGAGTACCTGATCGACACGGGCAGCAAGCGTCCGGTGTTCTTCTACTGGGGTGTGCGTCAGGCTCACTGGCTCTATGAGCTGGAGCAGATGCAGCAGTGGGAGCGTGACTATGCGCCGCTCACCTTTATCCCTGTGGTGCAGGAGCCGGAGGCTGACTGGACCGGCAAGAGCGGGCTGGTACACAAGGCGATCATGGATGACTTCGTCAGCCTCCACGACTACGACATCTATGTCGCCGGCCGTTTCGAGATGGCGGGTGCCGCGCGTGAGGAGTTCAAGATTCTTGGCGCCGAGCCGGAGCGCATCTTTGGTGATGCCTACGAATTTATTTGACGGGATCCCCGCTTGGATGACGCAGCCCCCGGTTTTGCCGGGGGCTTTTTTTTGTGGCTGCCGCAGTACCGGATCGTACCGAATGAGCGGATTATCGCGGCGTTATCCCATTATTTTTCAATATTTTGGCTATGAGTGGCTACTAATCGAGCCTAGCTGATGGCATCTTTGTGGGGGATTGACAAGAGCATCCATAGAGCAAGCACAAGGAGGCGCAGTGTTGAGTGAAGAGGGCAGGGCATCTGCGGAGGATGACAGGGGAGAGACCGGCTCTGTCGAGCGGGTCGCAACGCTGATCCCGTCCCCTCATGGCGGTGAAATGGCCCGTTTGCAGGCAGAGATCGCCGCTTTGCAGCATGAAAATGGCCTGTTGCAGGAGAAGCTCAATGCCGCCCTCGATGGCACCGGCATCTGTCTCTGGCAGGGCACCATTCCCACCGGCGAGCTGCGGGTCTTCAATCTGCAGAACTTTCAGGCCGGTGACATGGCCCCTCATTTCGATCAGTGGAGCGCCAAGCTCCATCCCGACGATCGCGCCCATGCCATGGGCAGCTACTTTGCCCACCTTGAGGGCAAAACCCCCTTCTACGAAGCCGAATACCGCACCATCAATCCGCAAGGCGAGGTCACCTGGCTGTGGGATCGGGGTCGGGTCGTAGATCGGGATGGCGATGGCAAGCCGCTGCGGATCATGGGCTCCCATATCGATATCACCCAGCGCAAGGCTTATGAGCAGCGACTGGCGGAGCGCGCCAACAGCGACGCGCTGACCGGCTTGCTCAACCGGCAGGGGTTTGGCAAGGCGTTTGCTCAGCTGCAGCCGCAAGGGGCGGGGGCGCTGCTCTTTATCGATCTGGATGATTTCAAAGGGATCAACGACCAGCTGGGGCACGCCTGCGGCGATCTGGTGTTGCAGCAGATGGCGGACTGGCTGCGCCTTATTATGCCTGGCTCGGCGCTATGTGGTCGTTACGGCGGCGACGAGTTTGTGGTGCATTTGCATCGGGATGTGTCGAGCCATGGCCTGGCACAACTGGCCGACGCCCTGATCAGCCGGATGCACGGATATGTGCCCAAACCCGGTTGCCCGCAACGGGTGGGGCTGAGTATCGGTATCGCCCTTTGGGGGGAGGAGCCATTGAGCTTCCGACAGGCATTGGAGGTGGCCGACCGTGCCATGTATGAGGCCAAGGCACGCGGCAAGCGGGCCTGGTATCTGCTTCAGGTGTGATGGTTTTTACAGGTTCAATACAAAGCAAAAACCCCAGCCGAGCTGGGGTTTTTGTTATTCGCCTTTGGCGCCGAGCTGCTGCTCGAGCTGAGCCAGCTTGCTTTCGAGGGCGGCCAGTTTTTCACGGGTACGCAGCAGCACCTTGGTCTGCACGTCGAACTCTTCGCGGCTGACCAGATCCAGCTTGCCCAGCTGGGCTTGCAGTACCTGACGCATCTTCTTCTCGGCCTCTTCACCCATGCTGCGAATGCCGGGCGGCAGGGAGTTGTGCACCTGCTTGGCGATCTCTTCCAGTTTCTTCGGGTCGATCATGATGTCCTCCTTAAGCGTTGGCGGACATTCTACCGACAATTCCCTCACTTTGCCGAGATCGCGGCGGCTTTTTAGTCGTGATGGTGCCCGCTGGCTGGTCGGGTCTGGTGATGGGGCTACAACTGCTACCCTTGCGCCCCTTTGTTAACCTGAAACCATGACATGCACCACAAAGCTGAGCCAGAACTGTCCAGCATGAGTCTTATTTGGTGTTGGTTTTATGTTAACGTTTTGCAGTCGAGGTCGTGATGACCCCGTTGGCTTGTGATGGATAACAACCCTATAAAAAGAGAATAAAAAATGAAGAAGAAGCTAATTTATGCAGCTGTTGTCAGCGCCCTGCTGGCCGGATGTGGTGGAGATGACAACAAGGGAGACACCACCAGCTCCCTCGACTACGTCCTGAGTGGCGCCAACGGGGTGCGCCCGAGCGTGCTGGCCCCCCGTGCCAGCGATGGTACCCTGAAGTTTTCGACAGAAACGGCTGATCTGTCGAACCCGGTATCTGCCCTCTCCACTCTGGATGGTTGGTCAACCACCCAACCCGTCCAGTTGGTACCGGCGACTGTGACCGGTGTCTCTGTGCCGGCACCGGCGGCCAGCGAGTATGCCTCTGCCGTTGCGCCCCTCTACCTGCTCGAGCTCACGCTGGATCCGGTCACTCTGCAACCCAATGGAGTCAAGGGCAGCAAGCCACTGGTTTATGGGACCGACTTTGTGGTCACTGGCGGGGACGGTAAGCTCAATCTGGTTCCGCTCAAGCCGCTCAATCCCTCTTCTTACTACATGATAGTGGCGACCGATGCCCTCAAGGACAGTCGTGGCACACCGCTCAAGGCGGGCGGCGATTACAGCAGCTTCAAATCGACAGCTGGCGCAACTACTCAGGAGCAGACCATTAACGGCCTGATCTCGCTGCAGGAAGGTCTGTTCAAGGCGGCCACCGGGATCACCAGCGATCGGGTGATCTTCTCCGACTGGTTTGCCACCCAATCTGGTGCCGATGTGCTGCTGGCGGTGAAGAGTGCCGCCGCTTCCGTGCTGAAGAGCCCGAGTCTGGACGCCGCGGCGCTGTGGAAACAGGATGCCAGAGGCAATACCAGCCTGCCGGCAACCTATACCATCAACGGTCTTAATGGCGGGGTGGATTTTCTGACCCAGCTGGCGAATGAGCCATTCTTGCCGCAGAAAGATCGTGATGCGATTGCTGCCGCTGTGGCGGCTAATGCCACCTTAAACGGAGTTGCAGCGGTGACCAAGGTGTATACCGGCACCGTCAAACTCCCTTACTTCCTCTCTACCCCGGCGATAGCTGGCTCATGGGACAAGGCCAAGACCCAATCTTGGCACGGCGCCATTCCCAGCCTCTATGCCATCGCCAACGCGCTGAAAGCGGGTGATACCGAAGTGATCGGTGGGCTGGTCGGGGCGGGCGTGGACCCGGCATTGCTGGGTGAGCTAATCGCCGACCCGAGCCGTCAGAGTGAACTGCTGACCGAGGCAAGCAAGCTGATCGGGGTGACCCTCACCTCTGGTGGCAAGCCGCTGGATGCCGAGCGCAATATCGGCCGTTTCAACCCGTTGCCGACCCTGACCGAAGTACAATCGGTACCGCTGCGGATCTTTGCCGCCGCACCGCTCAATACCATTACCGATGTGATCATCTATCAGCACGGGGTTACCTCCATCAAGGAGAACGCCTATGCGCTGGCGCTGGGCCAAATCGGCGCCGGTGCCACAGCCAGCAAGAGCGTCGCTGTGGTAGTGATCGATCATCCGCTGCACGGCGAACGTGGCTACGCCTTGAGCGGCAGCATGGATACCGTCACCACCTCCGAGAACCCGACTCCCTACCTGAATCTGGGCTATCTGACGGTGGCGCGGGACAACCTGAAACAGAGCGTGGCCGATCTGCTTGGCCTTCGCCTGGCTGTCGGTCTGGCCAATGCTAAGGGGCTGGGTGGCCAATTGGGTGGTGCTGGTCTGAAAGTTCACTTCCTCGGTCACTCACTCGGAGCCATTACCGGGGCCAATCTGCTGGCTGTCGCCAACCAGACCACCGGCAGTGCTCAGGCTGATGCCCTGTTCAAGTTCGATACCGGTGGTCTGGCGATGCCGGGTGGCGGCATCGCGCCGTTGTTGCTCAACTCGCCGAGCTTCGGGCCGACCATCAAGATGAGCGTGCTTACCTCGGGCAGTCCGGCGCTGAAAGCGGGCTTTACCGCCTATGCACCGAATTGCAAAACGGCTGCCGCCACTTGCTTCGTCAACGAGTTCCTGCCCAGTCTGGATGCAGCCACGCAGGCGGGGGCGGCGAGCACCTTGCAGAGCTATACCTTTGCCGCCCAGTCAGTGCTGGATTCTGCCGACCCGATCAATCTGGGCAGTGGCGTCGCCAAGAGCTTCCCGTTGTTCGCCACCGAAATTGTGGGTGATGGCGCCCTCAACCTACCGGATCAAGTGATCCCCAACAGCATCGCCTCTGCGCCGCTGGGTGGCACCGAGCCGCTGTTCCAGGTGCTGGGTTTGCAAGAGCTGAAGGGTTCCGGCGTGCTCCCGGCGGGTCACCATGCTGCGCGCTTCCTGAAAGGGGGCCATAGCTCGCTGCTGGCTCCTGACGAGAACTTCGATCAGGTTGGCGCGGTCACCACCGAGATCCAGACCCAGTTCGCCAGCTTCTTTATGAGTGGCGGTGCGGCGGTCAAGGTAACCGATGACACCCTGATCAAGCAGTAACTGCCTATCGCGTAAAAAAACGCCGCCCTTCGGGGCGGCGTTCTCGTTTCTGCGGCTGCTGAAAAATCAGGTCGGCTGGTGGTTGCGATCCAGCCAGCCTTGCAGCAGGCCGACCAGCAGGCCGGTCAGGTGGGCGATGTTGGCGGTGCTGGTTCCGAGCATGTCGAAGAAGCCGAGCACCATCCAGAACAGCATAAAGCCCATCAGTGCCGGTGGCAGAGTGAGGCCACAGGCCGGTTGCAGCTTGCTGCGCAGCCAGCAGTAGCCGAGCAGGGCATAGACCACGCCGGAGAGGCCGCCAAACAGCGGGCCGCTGGCAAAAAACTCGGCGATATTGGGCAGGGCGGCGCCCACCAGCAGCAGGATCAGCAGCTTGCCGCTGCCGAGGCGCTGTTCGATCTGGCCCCCGAGATACCACCACCACAGCAAGTTGAACACCAGATGGAGCACTGAGAAGTGGATCAGGGCGGGGGTGAAATAACGCCACGCCTGCCAGTCGGTGAACTGGGCCAGCGTCGGGTGGAATGCCAGTTCATCGTAGATTGGCAGGCCGATGGCCTCGATCCCGTAGATGGCGAGACAGGCGATGATGACCACCAGCGTCAGTGGCCCCGCCTGATGGAGGAAGTCGGTGATGGGATCCGTCATCCCCTTGCTGTAGTCGATGCGGGCATCGGCGCGGCCGGATTGCCAGGAGGCCTCCATGTAGCGCGGGTGGTCCGGCTCGGCCAGAAAGCGCTTCACCTCCAGCTGGGCCTGCGCGAGGCGCTGCTCGTCCGCCAGCCAGATGGTGACCCCCAGCTCGGACTGGGTCAGCTCGCAGGAGATACCCAGGGTTGCCAGATAGTCCACCAGCGCCTGCGCCATGCGGGCGTTGTCGAGCACCAGCAGCTGGATCATGCCTCGCCTGCCTCGATGGGAAACTCCCGGCGCCACGCCTCGAAGCCGCCATCCAGACTGTAGACTTCGTCATAACCCTGTTGTAGCAGGTATTGGGCCGCCCCCTGACTGCTGTTGCCGTGATAGCACATCACGATGACCGGGGTATCGAAATCCACTTCATTCATAAAGCGCACCAGGGTGCCATTGGTGAGGTGGAAGGCGCCGACCGCGTGGGCCGCTTCAAAGGATTGCGGGTCGCGAATATCCACCAGACGGGCTTCACCCGCGCTCAGTTTCTGGTAGGCATCATGGGCATTGATATGGGCAAACTGGTCCATCGGGATGTCCTGCGAATAGGTTGATTACGGGCCAGTGTACCGCAAGCTTGGGCGCAAACTAACCCCACAAAAGATAAGGGAGCCAGCGGCTCCCTTGTTGATATGGCATGTGGGTGAGTGGGTTAACCGCCCAGATAGGCCTGCCGTACCGCCGGGTTGGCGAGCAGAGCGGCCCCTGTGTCTTGCAGCACCACGTGGCCGTTCTCCAGCACATAGCCGCGGTCGGCCAGCTTGAGCGCCTGGTTGGCGTTCTGCTCCACCAGAAAGATGGTCATCCCCTTCTGGCGCAACTGCTCAATGGTGTCGAAGATCTGCTGGATGACGATGGGGGCCAGCCCCAGCGAGGGTTCATCCAGCAGCAGCAGGCGCGGTTTGCTCATCAGGGCACGGCCGATAGCCAGCATCTGCTGCTCGCCGCCGGACATGGTGCCCGCCCGTTGTTCCAGCCGCTCGTGCAGGCGCGGGAACAGGGTGAACACCTGATCCAGCAGGCCGTGCTGCTCGGCCTTGTCGACGAAGAAGGCCCCCATCAGCAGGTTCTCCTCCACCGTCAAGCGGGCGAAGATGCGGCGCCCCTCCGGCACCACGGCGATATCCTTGCGCATGATGCGGGCTGTGGTGAGGGAGCTGATCTGTTCCCCCTCAAACCAGATGGAGCCGCTGCTGGGCTTGGGTTCGCCGCAGAGGGTCATCAGCAGGGTGGTCTTGCCTGCGCCGTTGGCGCCGATCAGGGTGACGATTTCCCCCTCTTTCACCTCGACGCTGACATCGTGCAGCGCCTGAATTTTGCCGTAGTGGGTCGATACGTTGCGAAGTTCTAACATCTTTTTGTCCTTACGACTCGCCCAGATAGGCCTTGATCACTGCCGGGTTGTTGCGGATCTCATCCGGCTTGCCATGGGCCAGCGGGGTGCCCTGGCTGACCACGAAGATGCGGTTGGAGATGCCCATCACCAGCTTCATATCGTGTTCGATCAGCAGCACCGAGACCCCGAATTCGTCCCGCAGGCTCATGATCAGCTCATCCAGCTCGTCGGTCTCCTTCGGGTTGAGACCGGCGGCCGGTTCGTCCAGCATCAGCAGCTCGGGGCGGGTCGCCATGCAGCGGGCGATCTCGAGCCGGCGCTGCTGACCGTAGGCCAGATTACCGGCGGCGCGGTTGGCAAGATCCTTGAGGCCCACTTTATCCAGCCAGAAGGCGGCCCGCTCCAGCCCCTCCTGCTCGGCACGGCGGAAGGCCGGGGTCTTGAACAGACCGGCGATAAAGCTGGTGTTGAGGTGCTGGTGCTGGGCAACCAGCAGGTTCTCCACCGCCGTCATCTCCTTGAACAGCCGCACGTGCTGGAAGGTGCGCACAATCCCCTTGCGGGCGATGAGATGGCCGGGCAGCCCCTGGATCTCCTCACCCTTGTAGCGGATGGTGCCGCCGCTCGGACAGTAGAAACCGGTCAGGCAGTTGAAGATGGTGGTCTTGCCTGCGCCGTTGGGGCCGATGATGGAGATCACCTCGCCTTTGTCGATATCCAGCTTGACCCCGTTGACTGCCAGCAGGCCCCCGAAGCGCATCGACAAATCAGAGACTTCCATTAACTTCTGATGAGTACTCATTTCTTCAACTCCAGATGCGGACGGGTCATCGGCAGCAATCCCTGTGGCCGCCAGATCATCATGAACACCATCAAGAGGCCGAACATCAGCATGCGGTACTCGTTGAATTCGCGGGCCAGCTCCGGCAGCACCGTCATCACGATGGCAGCCAGCACCACCCCGATCTGCGAGCCCATACCACCCAGCACCACAATCGCCAGCACTATGGCCGACTCGATAAAGACGAAGGATTCCGGGCTGATAAAGCCCTGCCGGGAGGCAAAGAAACTGCCAGCAAAACCGGCAAAGGTAGCGCCTATGGTGAAGGCGGTCAGCTTGATGATGGTGGGGTTGAGCCCCAGCGATTTGCAGGCGATCTCGTCCTCCCGCAGCGCTTCCCAGGCGCGGCCAAGGGGCATGCGCAGCAGGCGGTTGATGACGAACAGGGTCACCACCACCAGCACCAGCGCCATCAGGTAGAGGAAGATCACCTTGTGGTTGGCGTTGTAGGTAATGCCGAAGAAGTTGTGGAAGGTATCAAAGCCCCCATCCTTGACGGTGCGGTTGAACTCCAGACCCCCCAGCGTCGGCTTGGGAATGCCGGATATGCCGTTCGGGCCGCCGGTCAGGGTGGTCATGTTGTTGAGCAGGATGCGGATGATCTCGCCAAAACCCAGAGTGACGATGGCCAGATAGTCCCCCCGCAGCCGCAGCACCGGGAAACCGAGCAGGAAGCCGAAGGTAGCGGCCATCAGCCCGGCGATGGGCAGGCACTCCCAGAAGCTCAGTCCGAAGTAGGTGTTGAGCAGGGCATAGCTGTAGGCGCCGACCGCATAGAAGCCGACATAGCCGAGATCGAGTAGACCGGCGAGGCCGACCACCACGTTCAGCCCCAGCCCCAGCATGATGTAAATCAGGGTGAGGGTGGCGAGATCGATGGCGCCGCGAGAGGCCATAAAGGGCCAGCTCACCGCAAACAGCAGCACCAGCACGGCGGTGAGGTTATAGAGCTTGGGCGCCTCTTCCGGGCTCGGCAGCACCAGCTTGGTGAAGCCGACCGAGAAGCCACTGATGGAGGCCTGAAACAGCTTGGCGATCTGGCCGCGCAGCATCTGGAACCAGAAAACGAGGGTGGCGCCCCCCAGTAGCCAGGCCAGCGACACATCGAGGCGGCTCACTACCTGCAGGCTGGAGCCATCGGTCTCCAGCTTGAAGCCGAGCAGCCAGAAAGAGAGCACCAGCAGCACCAGGCTGGCGATACAGGCGTGGATAAATTGATGTTTCATCACACTTTCTCCACTTCCGGACGGCCCAGGATGCCGGTCGGCATAAAGAGCAGCACAAAAATGAGCAGGGCAAACGCCATCACATCCTTGTACTCGGTGCTGAGATAACCGGCGGTGAGCGCTTCAACCACGCCGAGCAGCAGGCCGCCCAGTACGGCGCCCGGAATGCTGCCGATACCGCCCAGCACTGCGGCAGTGAAGGCCTTCAGACCGGCCATAAAGCCGAGGTAGGGGTTGATGACGCCGTAATACATGCCGAGCAGCACCCCGGCGACGGCGGCCAGCGCGGCCCCCAGCACGAAGGTGATGGAGATGACCACGTGGGTGTCTATCCCTAACAGGTTGGCCATCTTGATATCTTCCGAACAGGCACGGCAGGCGCGGCCCATGCGGGAGCGGCCGATGAACTGGGTCAGCGCCAGCATGGTGATGAACGTCACCACGAAGATGATCAGCTGCATATAGGAGAGGCTGGCCTGAAAACCATCCTCACCCCCCAGGGTCCAGCCACCTGAGATCAGGCTGGGCATGGCGATATCCCGCGAGCCCTGCGCCATCCGCATCATGTTCTGCAGGAAGATCGACATGCCGATGGCGGAGATGAGGGGGATCAGCCGGTTGCCACCGCGCAGTGGCCGGTAGGCGACCCGCTCGATGCTCCAGCCATAGGTGCCGGTGATGATGATACTGACCAGGAAGGCGCCTCCCAGCAGCAAAAAGGTGCTGTCGATGCCCATCATCATGAGCCCCGCCATCACCATAAAAGCGACATAGGAGCCGATCATGTACACCTCGCCGTGGGCGAAGTTGATCATGCCGATGATGCCATAGACCATGGTGTAGCCAATGGCGATCAACGCATAGGTGCTGCCTATGGTTAATCCGTTCAGCAGTTGCTGAACCAGATAGAGGAGGTGTTCGGACATACTGCGTTCCCTGTACTTGCCCGCAAAGAGAGGAGGGGGTGAGCGTACTCACCCCCGATCGGCAGATTATTTGACTTGGCTGGAAGTACCGTCAGCGTGCCACTGGAACACACCGAATTCGAAGCCTTTCAGGTCACCGTTCGGTGCCCAGGTCAGGGGGCCCATCACGGTATCTATCGGTGCGGCCTTGATGGCGGCGGCAACGGCAGCCGGGTCATCTTCACCCGCCTTGGCGATACCGGCTGCCAGGGTTTGCACCGCGGCATAGGTAGTCCAGACGAACGGGCCGGAGGAGTCCTGACCCTTGGCCTTGAACGCAGCGACCAGCGGGGCGTTGGCCGGCACCAGATCGTATTTGTTTGGCAGGGTCACCAGCAGGCCTTCGGAAGCCGGGCCGCCGATGGCGGAGATATCCTTGTTACCCACCCCTTCCGGGCCCATGAACTTGGCTTTCAGCCCCTTCTCGCCAGCCTGACGCAGGATCAGACCCAGCTCCGGGTGGTAGCCGCCGTAGTAGACGAAATCGACGTTCTCTTTCTGCAGCTTGGCGATCAGGGCGGAGAAGTCCTTGTCGCCGGCGGTGATCCCTTCAAAGGCCACCACTTTCACGCCAGCCTTGTCGAGCGCGGCTTTCACGCTGGAGGCTATGCCTTCGCCATACTGCTTCTTGTCGTGGATAACGGCCACGCGCTGGGGTTTGACTTGCTCGATGATGTACTTGGCGGCAGTCGGGCCCTGATCGCTATCCAGGCCGATGGTGCGCAGGGTCAGCTGGTAACCGCGCTCGGTGATCTTGGGGTTGGTGGAGGCAGGGGTGACCATCAGGATCCCCTCGTCTTCATAGATGTCGGAGGCGGGCAGGGTGTTGTCGGAGCAGAGGTGACCGACCACGAACTTGACGCCGTCGTTCACCACCTTGTTGGCAACGGCCACCGCCTGTTTGGGATCGCAGGCATCGTCATAGACGACCGCTTCGATCTGCTTGCCATTGATACCGCCAGCCTTGTTGATCTGCTCGACCGCCATCTTGCCGCCGGTGAACTGCATGTCCCCGTACTGGGCGACCGGGCCGGTGACCGGGCCTGCGATACCTATCTTGATGGTGTCTGCCGCGTGGGCGATGGAGATCGATCCAAACAGAGCCAAAGAAACCGCTGCGCCAACTGTGATTTTGCTCAACTTATGCATTGATTCGTCCCTTAATCAGTGGATTGTTTCATTTCCGTGTGCCATTCCGGATCTACATCCCGTGCATCCGGCTATAGGTATGGTTCTATCATTCCTCACGGGGCAATAACAAGCTGTTAAAGATACTAACCAGAGGGGGTTGGATGGGTGGATTTTGAAATAAATGACCTGTTATTTTCGGCCAATCAGAGCTTAATTTTGATTTGTTGACTTAACATCTTGGTAACGAGAGGCGATTCCGACAAACGCCAGAGGATTAATCTGACGATATTTTACTCTGACAACGCTCCCATTTTGACCAGAATCCATTTGCGCAAACAGAAATGAGCGCCTAAATTAGCCGGCATTGACAATTCCGTGGCAGAGCTCGTTAAAACCAAGCCTTTATTCGGGAAATCTGCTAATGTTCCGCCTTTGACAGTCAGGAGACAGAGATGGCCACTATCAAGGATGTCGCCTCGCGCGCAGGCGTATCCATCTCCACCGTCTCACATGTGCTCAACCACACTCGGCGGGTCAGCGAAGACGCGACCCAGAAAGTGATTGAGGCGGTGGCAGAACTCAACTACGCGCCCAACTCGGTAGCGCGCAGTCTTAAAATAAATTCGACCAAGACCATTGGTATGCTGGTGACCACCAGCGTAAACCCCTTCTTCGCAGAAGTGGTGCAAGGGGTTGAAGCGTACTGCTTCGAACAGGGCTACAGCCTGATCCTCTGCAACACCGAAAACCAGCCGCCTCGCCAACAGCATTACCTGAGAATGCTGATGGAAAAACGGGTGGATGGCCTGCTGGTATTGGGTACCGATATCGACACCCCGTTGCGCGACATGCTGCGCATCCACAAGAACGTGCCGCAGGTGGTACTGGATTGGGGTACGGAGTGCGATTTCGCCAACGTCATCAACGACAACGCCCGCATCGGCGCCCGCATGGCCGTACGCCATCTGCTGGAGCTGGGGCACCGCGACATCGTCTGCATCACTGGCCAGCTCTCCAAGCCGACCACCCAGCAGCGACTGGACGGGGTACGTGATGCGCTGGGCGAACACGGTCTGACCCTCAAAGATGAACAGGTCTTTGAAGGGGATTACGAGAGCCAGAGCGGCTTCGATGCCATGCAGCGCATCCTGGCCCTGCAGCCTCGTCCGACCGCGGTGTTTGCCTTCGACGATCCCATGGCGATCGGCGCGATTTGCGCTGCCTGGGAAGCGGGAGTCAAGGTGCCGGACGATATCTCCATCATCGGCTACGACGATGTGGAGATGGCGCGCTTCTCCAGCCCGCCGCTGACCACCATCCGTCACCCGAAGGCCGAACTGGGCCAGCTGGCGGTGAAGCATCTGGTCAGTCGGATCCGCAACAAGGAGCTGGAAGTGGAATCGATGACGGTACAGCCCGAGCTGATTGTCCGTCGCTCGGTCAAACCGCTGCGTTAATCCGCACCCGTTGCCAACACGAAAAACCCCCTCTATCACGAGGGGGTTTTTGTTTATGGGCTGTTTACTTTCAACCTGTGGCTCGCAGTGCCGATCTCGGCCTTGTGAGTGAATATTCCCCCCGTTTGACCCACCTCGCATTTTGCCTGTTAATCGTTTGATCAATATCAACAAAGGGTTAAGTTCTGATGGACTCCCGACTTAACCGTTCCATCCTGTAGGTTGGGTATGACTGTCAAGGATGGTGTCTTATGTTCCCCCCTCGCAAGCTGGGTCACCAGATCACGCTGCTGGCAATCGGCGGCATCGTATTGCTCGCCGTGGTGCTGCTTACCTTTAATCTGTTTGAAAATCGCCAGCGGGCGCTCGCGGCCGAGCAGGCTGCACTGCGGAGTCAGCTCCAGAATGTGGAAGCGGTGATCAAAAACACCAGCCATGAAACCGTGCTGGCGGCAACCCTGATCTCCCAGCGGCCGGATGCAGCCAGGGCTGTGGCCGACAAGGATTGGCAGACCCTCGCCAATCTGTTTGATCCGCTCTGGCCCGCCATCAAGGCGCAGGGGATCGAGCAGTTCCAGTTTCACCTGCCGCCAGCCACTTCCCTCTATCGGGTACACAAGCCTGAAAAACACGGTGATGACCTCTCTGCCATTCGCCCCACTGTGGTTGAGGTGAATCGCGAGCATCATGCCGTTGGCGGGCTGGAGATTGGCGTGGCTGGTACCGGTTTGCGCGGGGTCGTGCCGGTCACCTTCAACGGGCAGCCGGTCGGTTCGGTGGAGTTCGGTCGTGCCCTGGATGAAAAGCTGTTTGGCCAACTGCTGGACAAGCAGGTGCAACTCGCCATCTATCTGTTTGAGCAGGGCAAACTGGTGACGCTGGTTGGCACATCCCGGCTTGGTGAGGCGATGGAGTGGTATCAGCCGGTACTGGCCGGTGAGGAACGTTTCGTCAATATGACGCAGCAGGGAAGTGATTTGCTGGTGATGGCGGCCCCCCTGCGCGATTACTCCGGCAAGGCGGTCGGTATCATCGAGTTGACCCGGGATCACAGTCTGGTCGCGGCCGATCTGGCTCGTCAGGGCTGGCAGATGGCGATCATCTCTCTGGTAGGGGCTCTGGTGATTGCCATGGTGATGGCGTTTGCACTCAATCGCATCAATCGACCGTTGCTTGACAGCGTCAAGGCGCTGGAGGCGCTGGCCAATGGCTCCGGCGATCTCGGCAGCAAGCTGCCAGTGGCGGGGCCAGAGGAGATCCGTCGCCTCGGGTCGGCGTTCAATGGTTTTGTTGCCAAGATCCGCGACACCATCAGCCAGCTCACCGCCACTCTGGGCGAACTGGCTGGCGAGAGTGAGCGGCTGTCGCGCAGTGCTGCGGGCAATCTTGGCAGCATGACGCGCCAGCAGGAACAGACCACCCAGCTCGCCACCGCCATGACCGAGATGACCAGCACGGTACACGAGGTGGCCAACAACACGGCACAGGCGGCCGAAGCGGCCAACGAAGCGGACAATCAGGCGGTCACCGGTGATGAGGTGGTGCAGCAGAGCGTCAACATGATCGAACAGCTGGCGGAGGAGATCGCCAGCGCGGGCAACACGGTGAAAGAGGTCGCCAAGGCCAGCGAGCAGATTGGCTCGGTGCTGGCGGTGATCCAGTCCATCGCCGAGCAGACCAACCTGCTGGCTCTCAACGCCGCCATTGAGGCAGCCCGGGCCGGGGAACAGGGACGCGGCTTTGCGGTGGTGGCCGACGAAGTGCGCTCGCTGGCCGGGCGTACCCAGCACTCCACCGCCGAGATCCGCGGTACCATCGAGCAGTTGCAACGGGCGGTGGGCACCACGGTGACCATGATCGAACACAGCGTCTCGCGGGCGGGAGAGTCGGTGGAGCGGGCCAATCAGGCGGGAGAAGCCCTCGGCCGGATCAAGGGGGCGGTCAACAGCATTCGCGACATGAACACCCAGATCGCCGCTGCCTCGGAGGAGCAGTCCTCGGTGAGCGACGAGATCACCCGCAATATCGTCAGCGTCCACGAGATCTCCCAGGCCACCACGCTGGTGGCGCGGGATACCGCCCATATCGCCAGCCATGTGGCGACCCTGGTGGACAAGCTGGGGGATCTGGCCGGGCAGTTCCAGGATGGTTCCAACGTGCGGATGGTGCTGAGTCGCGCCCGCGCCGCTCATATGGGCTGGAAGACCCGGGTGCGGGCCTATCTGGATGGGCAGGAGGGGCTGTCGCGCAGCGAGGCGGTCAGTGACAAGGAGTGCCGCCTTGGCCACTGGTACTTCAGTGAAGGGCAGGCATGCTGCGGCGATCAACCCGCCTTCAGGGCGATGGCCGCCCCCCACGCCAGACTGCATCAGGTGATCCAGCAGATTATCGAGCTGAAAAACCAGCACAAGCATGAAGAGGCGGAGGCGCTCTACCGCGAAATCGAGCAGAACTCAGAGCAGGTCGTGGGCTGCATCGATCAGCTGCTGCGGGAGATGACCAAGCCGGAGCGTTAATGACGAGCGGATCGGATAGCAAAAGGGCTGACAGCGATGTCAGCCCTTTTTCATGGTGCGGGTCTGGGGCGAGGTTACTGCTCCGGACGCAGATCCTGATAACGGGCGGCGGTGATGAACTGGCCGAAGGTTTCACACCAGACGATCACGCTGCTGTAGCGGGCCGGATCGATCGTGGCGGGCAGCGGCACGATAAAGTTGTCGAAGGTCTTCACCGGCCCGACTCGCACCATTTGATCCTTGAGACGGGCAAAATCGGCTTCGGTCTCGACAAACTCGGGGGAGAGGTAGAGCTGGTAGTCCGGCCCGGGGGCCAGCTTGCCCATCAGGCTAACGGCATCCGGCCCTATGCTCACCTTGCCTTCCCCCCAGTGCAGCCGATCGCTGTCTTTCAGATCCCGGCGAAAGGTGCCGTGGAATCTCGCTTGCTGCTGGCTGGCCGCTACCTGCTCGGTATCAGGGGCGGGTGGCGCGATCAGGATCGGCAGGGTGTAGACACCGGCGGCAAAGCCTGCCGCCGCGACCAGCAGATGGGTGCCCAGCAGCAGGGCCATGGTTTTGCGTTTCATGATATCTCGGTCGTTGATGAATTGATGGCAAAACCATACCAGTCCGGGGGCCCGCTGCCCAGATTGCTCAGGCCAGAGGCCTGGTTATCCATCTATGGTGACGTGGGGTGTGGTCACGCCAATGGCTCAAGGCCGGATAGTGCCGTCCTGGCCTTTGTTGATCTCGCTGGCGGCGTGTACCAGTTGCTCCAGCTGGTGGTGGATCTGGGTGCGATCCAGCTGCTGCAAGGGCTGGCGACTCCACAGTACCGGTGTCAGGCTCTCGGTATCGAAACCCAGTACCGGTTTGCACGGGTCCTGACTGAAGAGGTTCTGGGCGGCGGCCTGAGCGCTGGTGGCCGCGTCGAGGCGGGTAAACATCAGCAGATAGTCGGCCGGGTGTTCGGTCAGGTGACAGGTCAGTTCGCCGATCTGCAGGCTGGTGACGCTCTCCTCCTGTTGCGGTGCAGGCAGGGAGAGGGAGAGAAACAGCTGGTGGATGGCGGCGTGATAAAGAGAGTTCATTGATGGCTCCAGATTGATGATGGCGCCATTAGAGCAGGTCACCGCCAGCGGCACTGTTAATGGTGGCTCTCTTTTTTTAGCTTTTCGGTCAGCGAGATAGCACGCCGCGCTCAGTGCAAAAATCGCGACCAATCCCGATAGTCCCTGTTGATAGCCTCTCCTAGACTGGCGGCGAAACATCACAAGAAGACAATCATCATGCAGATTCAAGCAAACACCGTCGGCACACAGGCCGTCGCTCACCACAGTGATGCAACCACAGGGGTTGGCCGGATGGGTCAGCTGGAGGCGCGTCAGGTCGCCACCGGACAAGATGCGATCTTGCTGGGCAACCGCAGCGAGCCGCAGAAAGGGCAGGGGCTGCTCTCGCGATTGGGGGCCCAACTGGCCCGCCCGTTTGTGGCCATCAAAGAGTGGATCGGCAATCTGCTGGGGAGCGGCAAGAGTGCCGCTGCGCCGAAGACTCAGGTAGCAGAAAACCTCTCCATGGCGGATCAGAAACGTCTTTTTTTGCAAAAGGCACTGCCCTATACCCTGAGCGCGCTCGACAAGACAAGCGAGCTGAAAAGTATCAATGCTGAACAACTGCGCAAGGACCACACCACGCTGGCGACTGGCAACGGTGCTCTGCGTTCCTTGGTCACTGCCCTGAGCGGTATTCGTGATGGATCAAAAATCGAGGCAACCACTCATCAGGCCGCCCGCCTGCTTGAACTGAATTTGGGCGGGATTGCTCTACAGCAATGGGGAACCACGGGCAGGCAGGCCAGCGAATGGGTGAGCTCCGCCACGCAGGAGCAACTTGGTGAGGTTGCAGCCGGATTGAACGACCTGATGCATGAGGTTGCCCAATTACGCTATGCCGTCGAGAGCGAAGTTAAAGGTGAGCCCGCCGACAAGGCGCTGGCTGAGGGCTTGCAGAATCAATTTGGCCTGGAGGCTGAACAATATCTGGGTGAACAGCCCCACGGTCTTTACAGTGATGCTGAAGTCATGGCGCTTGGGCTCTACACCAATGGCGAGTACCAGCACCTGAATCGCTCGCTGCGTCAGGAAAAGCAGCTGGATGCAGGGCAAGCGTTGATCGATCAGGGCATGACTGCTGCTTTTGAAAAAAGCACTCCCGCCGAGCAGTTGGTCAAGACCTTCCGCGGTACCCACGGTGGCGATGCGTTCAGCGGGGTGACAGAGGGGCAAGTCGGTCATGATGCTGCTTATTTCTCTACCTCCCGGGATCCCAAAGTGGCCATCAACTTTGGTGGTTCAGGCACTATTTCCACAGTATTTGGCCGCTCGGGGATCGATGTCAGCGACATATCCGTTGAAGGGGATGAGCAGGAGATCCTCTATAACAAGGCGACGGATATGCGGGTGTTGCTGAGTGCCAAAGATGAGCGGGGAGTCACCAGGCGGGTACTGGAAGAGGCCAAGTTGGGGGAACAAAGCGGCCATAGCAAGGGGCTGTTGGATGCGTTGGATTTGGCAAGAGGGTCGGGCGGTGCCGACAAGCCGCAAGAGGTTGATATCCGTCTGAAGATGCGTGGCCTCGATCTGGCGTGACCAGATAGCACGAGAACTGATACCAATGGACACCCTCGGGTGTCCGTTTTTTATTCTGGCGGGAGTGGACTATAGGGGCTCAGTGCAAGTTGGTGGCTCTCTTTTTTTAGGTTTTCGGTCAGCGAGATAGCACGCCGCGCTCAGTACAAAAATCGCGACCAATCCCGATAGTCCCTGTTGATGGCCTCTCCTAGACTGGCGGCGAAACATCACAAGAAGACAATCATCATGCAGATTCAAGCAAACACTGTCGGCACACAGGCCGTCGCTCACCACAGTGATGCAACCACAGGGGTTGGCCGGATGGGCCAGCTGGAGGCGCGTCAGGTTGCCACCGGACAAGATGCGATCTTGCTGGGCAACCGCAGCGAACCGCAGAAAGGGCAGGGGCTGCTCTCGCGATTGGGGGCCCAACTGGCCCGTCCGTTCGTGGCCATCAAAGAGTGGATTGGCAACCTGCTGGGGAGCGGCAAGAGTGCCGCTGCGCCGAAGGCGCAAACCGCCACGTCCCCCGAGGATCTTCAGCGTCTGATGAAGCAGGCTGCATTTGGTAGCTCGCTGGGTGGCTTTGCCAAGGCGGACATGTTGAACAACATCGCCGCCGAACAACTGGGCAAGGAGCACGCCACTCTGGCGACCGGCAACGGCCCACTGCGCTCGCTCTGCACCGCGTTGCAGGCCGTTGTCATCGGCTCCGAGCAGCCGCAACTCCGTGGGTTGGCTGCCGGGCTGCTGGCCCGCCCCATCGCCGGTATCCCGCTCCAGCAGTGGGGCACTGTGGGGGGCAAGGTGACCGAGCTGCTCGCCAGCGCCACCCCCGAACTGCTGCAGGAGGCGATGAGCCAGCTGCACACCGCGATGGGTGAAGTGACCGACCTGCAGCGGGCCGTCAAGGCTGAAATCGCTGGCGAACCGGCGCAAAGTGCGACCACCACTGCGGATGCGGCACCCGTCCAAAGCGGTGAGAGCAAAGGGGCTGCCCGCGAACAGGTCGCCATGGGCCGCCAGACTCCGGCCACCGGCTACAAGCTGGCGCTGGATCTTATCAGCTATCAGGCCAGCTACCTGCTGCGGGATCAAACCTCGACCGAGGTGACCCTGAGCAGCAGCGATCTCAATGCCCTGCATCAACACATTGCCGATGGCTCCATCAACAGTTCCCACATGGCCAAGTTGCAGACCCGTGGCGATCTGCAAACCCTGCGTACTCTGGCGCTCTCGCTGGCCAGCGGCAGCGACGCCAAGGGCTCTTCCCTTGGTCATGCCCTCGACAGTCTCGCCTCGGCGCGCCCCAACCAGCGGTTGGTGCTGGGCGGCCTGATGCAGTTTGCCGGTCAGACCGATCAGGCGTGGGTGAACCATACAGCTGGCAAGCCGGAGGATCGGCTCGATGCCGGGGCGCGACTGCGTTTTGACACCGGCCATATGCAGGCGGAGCTGGGGCGTCTCGGCGACAGCGAGGCACGGCAGGTGCTGCAACAGCTGGAAGGGGCTTTTGGTGATCGGGCCAGGGCTATCTGCGACTTCGCGGTGGCTCAGGTCTCCGGCTTTGCCGATAGCGAAAGCAGCCCTGAGGCCGTGCTGGTCTCCCGCCTGACCCGCATGGGCAATCTGGTGGGCAGCCTGACCGATGCGCTCAAGGAGCGGCTGCAACTGCCCGGGTCCGCCCGTGGCGAGCCGACCATGATCGACTCCGCCAGCCAGCTGACGCCGCTCGAACTGGCTGCGCTGGCTCATATCGGCGTCGATGAGAGCTATCTGTAAACCGTCAGCACACAGCCCCTCGGGGCAAGGTGATATGAGATAAAAACGGACACCCTCGGGTGTCCGTTTTCTTTATTCGGGCGGGAGTGGGCTGAGGGGTCAGTGCAGACCGATTTGCTTACAAGCTGGCGAAATCCACTTCGGGCAGGGTTTCGAGGCCGGGGCGGGCAAACAGATAGCCCTGCATCAGGCTGACGCCCATCTCCCGCAGGCAGGCCATCTCTTCGCGGGTCTCGATCCCCTCCGCCAGCGGGGTGATCTGCAACTCGGCAAACAGCGCCAGACAGTGGCGCACTATGGCTTGCCGGGTCGGGTCATGGTCGATGCCGCGCAGCAGGTGCATATCGAGCTTGACGATGTTGGGGTGAAAATCGGCCAGCAGGTTGAGGCCCGAGTAACCGGCGCCAAAGTCATCGATCGCCGTCTTGAAGCCGAGCGCCTGATAGTGATCGACGATGCCGCGAAGATGCTGGCTATCCTGCACCTGCTCCACCTCGGTCAGCTCGAACATGATCTGCTCGATGGGAAAGAGATGCTCGCGGGCCGCCTGCAGGGTGGTGCGGATGCAGCGCTCCGGGCGGTAGACCGCATTGGGCAGAAAATTGATGCTCAGCATGCCCCGCATATCGAGCCGTGCCGCCAGCGCGATGGCCTTGATGCGGCACAGCTGATCGAAGCGGTAGCGATTGCCGTCGTTGACCCGGGCAATCACGCTCTGCGCCGGTTCGTTGTTGATCCCCCGCACCAGCGCCTCATAGCCGAATATGGTGCGCTGGCTGCAATCGACGATGGGCTGGAAGGCCATCGTGAAGTCGAAGTCGAGCTCGGCTTTCTCCTGACACAGCTGGCAGATGGCGGGGGATGGGGCGGCAGGTATATCCATGACTTTCCTCTTGGGCGTGGCGGCGCTGGGCACTGTCTCAAATGATAACAGCTGATCACCCCCCTGTAGGTTCGATTAGCGCAGCGTAATCGGACGAACGAAAAGCTTTGATTGCGGTGGTTGCCGTGCATTAGAGGCGGCCAGCCGTAGGTCAGAATTTGGTTGTGATGGCGGGAGAGCCCATTTGCGCGAACGTTTGATTACGTCTGAAGGCTGATCGAATCTACCACTCTATCCGTACAATGACCGTACGGTGTTGACACGAAATGGTCACTGTCGTATAGTCTCATACGGCTGATAGCCGTACGAGATGAAATAATACATATGTAAATTAGAAATCATAAATATAGATATATATTAATCACTTTAAAATTAAATACTTAACTAAGCAAAACGTCTCATTAAAGGAGTTAAACATGTTCAATTTTTGCCACGTAAAGAGGGCGCATCGATTATCGATGTAAAGATTCATTAGGAGGAAATACGAAACAGTAGCGAGGATTTTTATGAAGAATTTATCCGTATTGTCGGCAAATCCTTTGGATTTACCGAAAAACAGTAGGATCGAGCTGAAAACAAACAGCGAGATCAAGGAAATCTTACGTCAAGCTGCGACCAGTAGCGGCATTGATATGACTGCATTCATTGTTCAAGCTGCGGCAGAGAAAGCTAGGAAGGTTTTGCTAGAGAGCCAAGTCTTCTTTCTTTCATCTCCTATGTTTGACAAGGTGTCTGAAGCTATCAATGTCGCCTCTGAGCCGACAGCTTCTCTAATTGAGTTGCTAACAACAGAGGAGTGCCTTTTCGATGACCGTCATTCAAAACACCGACGTCAATGCAAACCAAAACCAACCGCAGAGTCGGTTTAAGTTTGAAAAATATACCCCTGGAATGGAAATCCAAGGGGTGAAGCAGTTTAACTGTGGTGAGCCTGCTTTGAGCAACTATGTTGCTAAAATGATGCCGAAGCATGTGTCCCAAGGGATGAGTGTATGCCAGCTTTTGTTGGACTCTGAGTCTGATGAAAAGTTGGTTGGATTTTACACACTACAGAGCTTTTCTTTGGTACGGGAGTTTTTAGCGTATTCTAGTGGCCCTAAAATCATCCCGGTGACACGGTTAAGCATGCTGGCAGTGGATGTCGCCTATCAAGGCGAAGGTCATGGGAAACGAGCGTTGAAGCATGCGCTTTCTGAGATTTATAAAGCCTCCAGTATTGTTGCTTCTCATGGAGTTTTCATCGATGCAATTGAGGGGAAAGTTGATTTTTATGAAAAATTTGGCTTTTTCCCTATCGGTGACCCCAGAGAGCAAGGGGGAGTTGTAACTACACCTATGTTCTTGCCTATGTCTGTTCTGGCTAAAGCATTCGCAGAAGCAGATAAGAAGCAATCAAGTTAATTTCACTCTTAGTCAGTGAATGAATACGAAGCCTGTCATCATCAGTGACAGGCTTTGTTCATTTTTGTGTGTGGAACATAAATGATTTCATCTTCTTGAATAGAAAAAAGGCGCCTTACGGCGCCGTTTTTATTATCACTCAACCCAACCAAAATCACTGCAGCAGGGAGATATCCGCGACTTGCAGGAACAGGTTGCGCAGGTTGTTCAGCAGTGCCAGACGGTTGGCCTTGAGGGCCTCGTCGTCGGCCATCACCATCACTTCGTTGAAGAAGGTATCGACCGGCTCGCGCAGGGCGGCCAGACGGGTGAGGGCAGCCTGATAGTCACCGGCTGCGAACAGCGGGGCCAGTTCGGCTTGCAGTTCGGCAACCTGGGTGGCCAGTGCCTTCTCGGCGGCATCGACCAGCAGTTCCGGTTTGACGGCAGTCGGCAACTCGCCTTCAACCTTGGCCAGAATGTTGCTCACGCGCTTGTTGGCGGCAGCCAGTGCCAGTGCGGCATCCAGCGTGCGGAAGTGGCTGACGGCCTTGACGCGACGATCGAAGTCGAGCGGACGGGTCGGGCGGCGGGCCAGTACGGCCAGCACCACATCGGCACCGATACCTTCGTCCTGATAGGCGGCGCGGAAGCGGCCCAGCATAAAGTCGACCACGTCGGTGACGACGGTTTTGTTGGTCAACTTGTCGCCGTAGACGCGTACCGCTTCTTCAACCAGTTCAACCAGATCCAGATCCAGCTGCTTCTCGGTCATGATGCGCAGGGCACCGATGGCGGCGCGACGCAGGGCGAACGGATCCTTGTCACCCTTCGGCAGCATGCCGATGCCGAAGATACCGGCCAGGGTGTCGAACTTGTCGGCCAGCGCGACGGCGCAGGCAACCAGACCGGACGGCAGGGCATCACCGGCAAAGCGCGGCATGTACTGCTCGTTGAGGGCCACGGCAACCGCTTCGTCTTCGCCATCGTGACGGGCGTAGTGCATCCCCATGACACCCTGGGTGTCGGTGAACTCGCCGACCATGTTGGTCATCAGGTCACACTTGGAGAGCAGACCGGCACGCTTGGCCTGAGCCACGTCGGCGCCGATACGCTCGGCGATAAAGCCGGCGACGGTCTCGATGCGCTCGACCTTGGCCTTGACGGTGCCCAGCTGTTGCTGGAACAGCACGGTTTCAAGGCGCGGCAGGCGGGAGGCCAGGGTCTGCTTGAGGTCGGTCTTGAAGAAGAACTCGGCGTCAGAGAGACGGGGGCGAACCACCTTCTCGTTGCCGCTGATGATCTGGCTCGGGTCTTTGGACTCGATGTTGGTGACGAAGATGAACTTCGGCAGCAGCTTGCCGTTCTTGTCGTAGACCGGGAAGTACTTCTGGTCACCCTTCATGGTGTGAACCAGCGCTTCAGCGGGAACGGCCAGGAACTTCTCTTCGAAGTTGGCGGTCAGCACCACCGGCCATTCGACCAGTGCGGTAACCTCTTCCAGCAGGGCGTCGTCCAGATCGGCCACGCCACCGAAGGCGGCAGCGGCCGCTTCGACGTCAGCCTTGATCTTGGCCTTGCGCGCCATGAAGTCGGCAATCACCATGCCGCGCTCCTGCAGGATCTGCGGGTACTGGCTGGCGTTGTCGATGGTGAATTCGCTCTCGCCCATAAAGCGGTGACCGCGGATGGTGCGGGCAGAGTCGATACCCAGAATGTGGGCGGGAACCAGCTCGCCATCCAGCAGCAGGGTCACGGTGAAGACCGGACGCACGAACTGGATGGTCTTGTCGCCCCAGCGCATCATTTTCGGGATCGGCAGTTTGGCCAGCGCCTGGCTAACCAGCTCGCCCAGCAGATCGACGGCCGGACGGCCTTCGACCTTGGCGGTGTGAACCAGCCACTCGCCCTTGTCGGTGACCAGACGCTCGGCCTGCTCAACGGTGATGCCGTTGCCACGGGCCCAGCCTTCGGCAGCCTTGGTCGGTTTGCCTTCTGCATCGAACGCCTGCGCCACGGCCGGGCCGCGCTTCTCGACGCTCTTGCTCGGCTGTTCGCCGGCCAGCTCGCTTACCTTCAGCGCCAGACGGCGCGGTGAAGCAAACCACTCGACGTCGCCGAAGGCCAGATCGGCCTTGGTCAGTTCGGCTTTGAAGTTGTCGGCAAAGGCTTCGGCCAGGGAGCGCAGGGCTTTGGGCGGCAGCTCAGCAGTACCGATCTCTACCAGAAATGTATGTTGTGCCATGTCCGTTCCTTAACCTTGCTTGTTCTCACTGCGCTGACACATAGGGAAGCCCAGCGCTTCGCGGGAGGCGTAGTATGCCTCTGCCACGGCCTTGGTCAGGGTGCGAATGCGCAGGATGTAGCGCTGACGCTCGGTGACCGAGATGGCCTTGCGGGCATCCAGCAGGTTGAAGGAGTGAGCGGCTTTGAGGATGCGCTCGTAGGCAGGCAGCGGCAGCGGTTTTTCCAGTGCCAGCAGATTCTGGGCTTCCTTCTCGTACTGCTCGAAGCAGTGGAACAGGAACTCCACATCGGCGTGTTCGAAGTTGTAGGTGGATTGCTCCACTTCGTTCTGGTGGAACACGTCGCCGTAGGTGGTCTTGCCCAGCGGGCCGTCAGACCAGACCAGATCGTAGACGCTGTCTACGCCCTGAATGTACATGGCCAGACGCTCGAGACCGTAGGTGATCTCGCCGGTGACCGGCTTGCACTCGAGGCCGCCAACTTGCTGGAAGTAGGTGAACTGGGTCACTTCCATGCCGTTCAGCCACACTTCCCAACCCAGACCCCAGGCACCCAGCGTCGGGTTTTCCCAGTTGTCTTCCACGAAGCGGATATCGTGGATTTCAGGATCCATGCCCAGCTCTTTCAGGGAGCCCAGATAGAGTTCCTGAATGTTGTCGGGGGAAGGCTTGATGATCACCTGGAACTGGTAGTAGTGCTGCAGGCGGTTCGGGTTTTCACCGTAGCGGCCGTCAGTCGGACGGCGGGACGGTTGCACGTAGGCGCAGGCGATGGGCTCCGGGCCCAGGGCACGCAGACAGGTCATGGGGTGGGAAGTACCGGCACCCACTTCCATATCCAGCGGCTGAATGATGGTACAGCCCTGGCGGGACCAATAGTCCTGCAGCTGCAGGATCAGGCCCTGAAAGGTTTTGACATCGAATTTTTGCATAATTTTTTTCGCGCGAAGTGAAAATCAGAGCAAGATTTGCTGAATGTGAACCGAGGGAGTATACCGTCTGGCATGGTCGGATAATAGGCGAAATTGCAGCGGATTCGCGGGATGGTGCTGCGCCCTGGCTGGTCGGGCGGGCTGTCCGGTATATGATGTGAGCAGTGCCGCCTGCAGAGTGGGCAGGGTCGGGCAAACCGCTGAAATAACGAGGGAGAGGAAATGGAACTGCGTTGCGCTTGGGTGACCAAGGACCCGGAATACATTGAATACCATGACAAACAGTGGGGCAGGCCGGTCTATGACGCCCGCGAGCTGTTTGCCAAGCTCTGCCTCGACGGCCAGCAGGCGGGGCTGTCGTGGATCACCATCCTCAAGCGCACCGAGAGCTACTACCGCGCCTATGCCGACTTTGATCCGGTGCAGATTGCCCGCTTTGACGAGCAGGATGTGGAGCGGTTGATGCAGGACAGCGGCATTATCCGCAACCGGCTCAAGGTGCAGTCGATCATCAGAAATGCCCGCGCCTATCTGGCGTTGCAGGAGCAGGGGATCGACTTCGCCGACTACCTGTGGGGCTTTGTTGGCGGCGCCCCCATCGTCAACCAGCGGCAGGGCAACGGCGATATTCCGGCCACCTCGCCGGAGTCGGATGCCATGTCGAAAGCGCTCAAGAAGCTCGGCTTCAACTTCGTTGGCAGCACCATCTGTTACGCCTTTATGCAGGCGGTGGGGATGGTGAACGATCATCTGGTCAGCTGTCCTTGCCACGCCGAGTGTCAGTTACCGCGCTGACAACCCGCCGATTGCCCAAAAAAACACCACTCTCGCCATCTGTTCAGGCTTGCGTCAGACAATGGCGTGCCAGCGCGTTACAATCCGGCCCCCGGCATGGTGCCGGATTGTTTTCACAGAGGTTTTTTCATGCGAGCCAAGATCCTGGTGCCTGCTCTGGCACTGACCGTTGCCCTGAGCGGCTGTACCACCAACCCCTACACAGGTGAATCCCAGACCTCCAAAGGTGCCTGGGGCGCGCTGGCTGGCGCCGCTGCCGGTGCGGCCGTAGGTGCGCTCTCCTCCAGCAAGGGTGACCGCAAGAAGGGCATCCTGACCGGTGTTGCTGCCGGCGCGGCGCTGGGTGGCGGTATCGGCTACTACATGGACGTGCAGGAAGCCAAGCTGCGTGAGAAGCTGCAGGGCACTGGCGTCAGCGTGACCCGTAATGGCAATGAGCTGATCCTCAACATGCCGAACAACGTGACCTTCGACAGCTCCAGCTCCCAGCTGAAAGCGGCCGGTGCCAACACCCTCTCCGGCGTGGCCATGGTGGTTGCCGAGTTCGACAAGACCCGCCTGAACGTGGTCGGTCACACCGACAGTACCGGTTCCCGCGACCTGAACATGAAGCTCTCCCGCGATCGTGCCGATGCCGTTGCCGCCCAGCTGATTGGTCAGGGCGTAGCAGGTAGCCGCATCTCCACCACCGGCGTGGGCCCGGATCAGCCGGTTGCTACCAACAGCACCGCCGCTGGCAAAGCCCAGAACCGCCGCGTGACCATTACCCTGACCCCGACCGCCTAAGTCGCTCAGGTTTCGGTAACGAAAAGGCCCCGCCAGTGATGGCGGGGCCTTTCTATTGGAGCCGTTGCGAGCAATGCTGCCTTGTTGCTTGCTCCCTTCTCCCCTCGTGGGAGAAGGGGCGGGGATGAGGGGGATAAGCGCCTCTTAGACTGCCGCAGTCAGCTGTACTTCGACCTTGTAGCCTTCGTGGGCTAAGCGGGTTTGTACACAGGCGCGCACGGGGGCGGTGCCAGCCGGGATCCAGGCATCCCACTGCTCGTTGAAGGCGGCGATGTCCTGAATGTCTTTCAGATAGATATTGGCCATCAGGATCTTGTCGACGCCGGAGCCGTTGGCTTCCAGCAGGCGCTGCAGGCTTGCCAGCACTTCGCGGGTCTGCTGGTGGATATCGGCCTCTTCGCTGACGGGCACTTCCACCACGTAGAGGGTGCCATTGTGGATGACCACGTCTGACCAACGCTGGGTGGTGCCGATTCGGGTAATGGTTGTCATGGAGTGCTCCAGTACGGGGGCTTATTGACCCTTGCGGATCAGATAGCGGTAGGGGGCCTGCTCTGTCTCGCTGGCGACCAGGGTGTGATCCATAAAGCGGCAGAAACTGGGGATGTCGCGGGTGGTTGAAGGATCGTCGGCGCTGACCAGCAGGGTCTCGCCATCCGCCATCAGCCGCACTTTCTTGCGAACCATCATAACGGGTTCCGGGCAACGAAGCCCGATTGCGTCCAACTCATGAGTTGCGCCGCAGAATAAATCACTCATCTATTATCAACCTTCAACCTATTCGGCTGCCAATGATACTCAGGGCTAAAAAATAATCAAACAAACGCCCCATCAACCAGCATATGTAACCGAAATGTTATTCGGCCCTATCCAGCTTGCGCCGGACGAGTAATATAAAAATTGAACCATATTCAACAAGGAGGTGAATATGCAGGTCTCCTACGGCAGATTACAAGCCTATGCAGGCATGGGGTTCTTGTCCTTCGCCATGATAGTGATGGGTAGCCCGATCGGGAATACCGGTACCTGGTTCGGCTCCATGGTGATGGTCGGGTTGGGGCTCTGGATCGAGCTCAGCGATTACTATGACGAGGATGAGGACGAGAACGATCAATCCTGAATCGGATGACGATTCAGCAACAAAGGCGGAGCAATTCCGCCTTTGTCATTTCTGCTGTTTGGCAATGTGCCCGGATCAGCGGGTCGAGCGCATCGCCCGCTCCAGATGCAGCGCCGTCTGCTCCGGGTTGGCCTTGGGGTCGTTGAAGAAGTTGCTCAGCACATCGAGGATCGCCTGCCGCATATTGGTCGGTGTCGCCATCCCTTCCGCCATGCTGGGCAGCAGGTTGTCCTGCTTTTCCGCCAGCAGGAAATCCTGATAGGAGCGGATGGCGCAGCGATCAAACTTGCTCATGTTTGGCTTGGTCAGCGCCGGGATCGACCCCTTCACCCGGTTGAACTCCTCCTGAAACTTCGGCGTCATCAGCAGCTGGGCCAGCTCCCCCTGTGCCTGCAGCTGGGCCGGATCCCGCTGTTTGAACATGGCGATGGAGTCGAGGTTGTAGCTGAACAGCCCGGCGCTGCCCGGGCTCGGCAGACAGGCGATATCCTCACCCGGTCGGTAGTTGCCCGCGCTCAGCTCACCCTTCACCCAGTCCCCCATCACCTGCATGGCGGCGCCACCGCTCTCCAGCAGATTGGTGGCCTGATGCCACTTCAGACCGGCGTATTTTTGCGGCACATAGGCGCGCAGCTGCTGGAAGCGGGTCAGCACCCGCACCATGTCGGGGCCGGTCAGGGTGGCGCTGTCCTGCTCGAGGAACGCCTTGCGATAGAATTCTTTACCGCCCTCACCGAGCGCCACCGTTTCAAACAACACTGCCAGCTGCCAGGGCTCGTTGCCGATGGCGAGCGGAGTGATGCCCCGTTTTTTAAGCTGCTCGGCAACAGTGACAAACTGGGCCCAGTCAGTGGGCGGAGTCAGCTTGTTGCGCTCGAAGATCTTGCGGTTGAGCCACAGCCAGTTGACCCGGTGGATGCCGGTGGGCACCGCCATCAGAGCGCCATTCTGGCTGAGGGTGGCACGCACCATGGGCGGCATCTGACCGTACCAGCCGAGGTGTTCGGCCATGGGGGTGAGATCGCGCAGGAAGCCGAGTCCGGCCCACTCCTTGAGCTCATAGCCCTTGAGGTGGGCCGCTTCGGGCGGGTTGGCCGCCAGTGCCCGGCTCTTCAATACCGTCATGGCGCTCTTGCCGCCGCCGCCCTGCACTGCAAAGTCGTTCCACTGGTTGCCCTGTTTGGTCCACTCGGATTTGAGCACTTCGACCGCTTTCGCTTCGCCGCCGGACGTCCACCAGTGCAGTACCTCCACCTGGGAAGCGGCAACTGGAGCAGAGAGCAGGGCGATGACAGAAAAAGACAACCACTTCATAAGGTTACTGCCTTGGTAGGGAGAGCGTGGCCTGCAGGCCACCTTGCGGACGGTTTTCCAGCACCAGATCGCCGCCGTGGGCGTGGGCTATGTTGCGGGCGATGCCAAGACCGAGGCCGGTGCCAGCCTGATCCGTGCTGAGCCGGTAATAGGGTTCGAAGATACGCTCGAACTGATCGTCCGGCAGGCCGGGGCCCTCATCCATGATAAAGAGAATCAGCATCTCCTCGTCATCCATGATGATGATGCGCACCTTCTGGCCATACTTGATGCCGTTGTCCACCAGATTGCCGATGCAGCGTTTGAGCGCCAGCAGCTTGCCGCGGTAGGGCCACTTGCAGTGCCCTTCGATGGTCAGCCGCTCGTCGTGCAGGTTCATCGACTCCGCCATCTGTTCAAGCAGGGCGTTGATGTCGATCTCCTCGATATTCTCGTGAATGTCGGTCTCTTTGACCGTCTGCAGCGCCCCTTTCACCATCAGCTCCAGTTCGTCGAGATCCTTGTTGAACTTGGCGATCTGTACCTCGTCATCGAGCAGCTCGACCCGCAGCCGCAGTCGGGTGATGGGGGTCTTGAGGTCGTGGGAGATGGAGCTGAACAGCCGTTCCCGATCATCGATATAACGGCGGATGCGGTGCTGCATGATGTTGAAGGCGCGGGTCGCCGCCACGATCTCGGATGCGCCCTCCTCCTTGAGTGAAGGCTGATCGATATCCTTGCCCAGATTCACCGCCGCCTTGGCGAGACGGCGCAGCGGGCGGGTCTGCCAGCGCACCAGCATAAAGGTGAAGAAGCAGAGGAACACGGTCATCAGAGCGATGAAACGCACCTGGTTGCTCGGCATCACGGTATCGTCGAGGGTCATGTAGGGGGCGGGCAGCAGGGCCGCCAGATAGAGCCACTCCCCCTTTTCAATCTCGATCTGGGTCACCAGCACCGGCGGATTGAGCGGCTCCAGCGACAGGGTGTAACGGGCCCAGGAGGAGGGGAGATCCGCCAGCAGGGTGTCGTTGTTGAAGACGTGGAGGTCATCGGGGCGGGAGAAGTCCACCTTGATCGCCATGGCATCGGAGAGCTTGCGGGTCAGCACTCCCTGCACCTCCTCCAGCACCTGCGT
Organism: Aeromonas sp. DNP9; assembly: GCF_001728955.1. Taxonomy (NCBI): domain Bacteria; kingdom Pseudomonadati; phylum Pseudomonadota; class Gammaproteobacteria; order Aeromonadales; family Aeromonadaceae; genus Aeromonas; species Aeromonas sp. DNP9. The sequence goes on from NZ_LYSQ01000029.1 coordinate 47,108, forward strand.
CTTGCGTTCGCTGTCGGGGATGGCGTTGATGTGGATCTCTTCCTCATTGAGCGAGACGAAGAAGCGGCTGCCCCCCATGTTGCGCAGCTGGTCCAGCGCGATATGGCGATACTGCAGCGGCAGGGATTTGAAGAAATTGACGGTGGAAGCGGCAGACATGGCGAGGTTGCGGGTGGTGCTGAGCATCCCCTCCAGCTCCCGCTTCTGGATCTGCTGCATCCAGATGCCGGTCAGAATGGTCTGGGAGAGCAGGATGGCCAGCAACAGCAGCAGGATCATCCGTGACAACAGGGAGCGGGGCACCAGCGCCCCCCAGGACCACTTGTTGCTCATGGCAGCTCGTGCACCTCGGCAATCAGCATGTAGCCACTGCCGCGAATGGTCTTGATGATGCGCGGGCTCTTGCCGTTGTCGCCCAGCTTCTGGCGCAGACGGCTGATTTGTACGTCGATGCCGCGCTCCATCGGCAGGCTTTCGCGGCCGCGGGTGGCATCCGAGATGGTGTCCCGATCCAGCACCACGCCGGGCTGCTGCAGGAACATGCCGAGCAGCATGGCATCGCTGCCGGAGAGATCCAGCAGGCTGCCATCATCATGGGTCAACTGGTGGCTCAGGGTGTCGAGGGTCCACTCGGCAAAACGCAGGCGGCGGCTCGGCTCTTTCTCTTTTTCCGGCTGGCGGAATTCGGCGCGGCGCAGCAGTGCCTTGATGCGGGCCTGCAGTTCGCGGGGGCTGAACGGCTTGGCGATATAGTCGTCGGCGCCGAGTTCGAGGCCGATCACCCGATCCGCTTCGTCGGAGGCGGCGGTCAGCATGATGATGGGCACCTGGGAGTCACGACGGATCTGCTGGCAGAGGGTAAAACCGTCCTCGCCGGGCATCATGATGTCCAGAATAATCAGGTCCGGGCTGTGCTGGGCGAGTTGCTGGCGCATCTCGTTACCCTCCGCCGCCGTCAATACCTGAAAGCCCGCCCGGGTCAGGTATTCATTGAGCAGCTCGCGGATCTCTTGGTCGTCATCGACGATCAGCAGTTGTTTGCTCATTGACATATGTATGTGCATCCACCCATTTTTTTGTGCAGATTGAACCTGTCGGGGGAGTAAAAAGCAAGCAAGCCCCCTATCTAATGTGAGGTTTAAGGCAATAACAGCCTATTGATAAGATTAAAACGAAAAAAGGCCGACCCAAACGGGACGGCCAACAGACAGCTTCTGACCACTGACGAGCACCCCGTGTGGCGATCGTCACAGACTTGAAAAGGGGCCAGTCAGACTGGCCCCGAAAAGGGACAACTCTCAGTAGTGCATCCCGTCGATCCGGCTGGTTATCACACCCGTTCAAACACGGTGGCGATGCCCTGACCCAGACCGATACACATGGTGGCAACCCCCAGGGTGGCATCCTTCTCCTCCATCAGATTGATGAGGGTGGTGGAGATGCGGGCACCGGAGCAGCCGAGCGGGTGGCCCAGCGCAATGGCGCCGCCGTTCAGGTTTACCTTCTCGTCCACCAGATCCTGCAGACCCAGATCCTTCACGCAGGGCAGGGACTGGGCGGCAAACGCCTCGTTCAGCTCGAACAGGTCGATATCACCGACAGTCAGACCAGCCCGTTTGAGCGCCTTCTGGGTAGCCGGCACCGGGCCGTAACCCATGATGGCAGCGTCACAGCCGGCGATGGCCATGGCACGTACCTTGGCGCGCGGCGTGAGGCCGAGGGCCTTGGCGCGATCCGCGCTCATCACCAGCATGGCGGCGGCGCCATCGGACAGGGCCGAGGAGCTGCCGGCGGTGACGGTGCCGTTGACCGGGTCAAACACCGGGCGCAGCTGGCTCAGAGTTTCGACCGTGGTCTCCGGGCGGATCACCTCGTCGTAGTCGTAGAAGAAGCGGGCGCCGCTAGCGTCATGGCCTTCCAGCCCGACGATCTCCTTGGCAAAGCGCCCTTCCACGGTGGCGGCGTGAGCGCGGCGATGGGAGCGGGCGGCAAACTCGTCCTGCTGCTGGCGGCTGATGCCGTGCAGCTTGCCGAGCATCTCGGCGGTCAGCCCCATCATGCCGGAGGCTTTCGCCACCGACTTGGCCATGCCGGGGTGGAAGTCGACGCCGTGGCTCATCGGCACATGGCCCATGTGCTCGACGCCGCCGATGATGAAGATATCCCCGTCACCCACCTGAATGGCGCGGGAGGCGTCATGCAGCGCCTGCATACTCGAGCCGCACAGGCGGTTGACGGTAACCGCCCCCACCTGCTTGGGAATGCCGGCCAGCAGCGCGGCGTTGCGGGCGATGTTGAAGCCCTGCTCCAGAGTCTGCTGCACGCAGCCCCAGTAGATATCCTCGATCTCGTTCGGGTCGAGGTTGGGGTTGCGCAGCAGGATGGATTTCATCAGGTGCGCGGACAAGTCTTCTGCACGCACGTTGCGGAAGGCGCCGCCCTTGGACCGGCCCATCGGGGTCCGGATACAGTCGACAATGACTACGTCTTTCATGAATGGATCTCCTTTCCGCAATCAGTAGAAGGTTTTGCCCTGGGCGGCCATCTCACGCAGCTTGTCGCTGACGCGGTAGAGCGGGCCCAAGTCGGCATACTGGTCGGCCATGGCCACGTAGCGATCCAGACCAATGGTGTCCAGATAGCGGAACACGCCGCCGCGGAAGGGAGGGAAGCCCAGACCGTAGACCAGTGCGATGTCGGCTTCGGCTGGCGTGGCGACAATGCCCTCTTCCAGACAGAGCACCACCTCGTTGATCATCGGGATCATCATGCGAGCGATGATGGCGTCCTTGTCGAAATCCTGTTTCGGCTTGGCAATGGGGGCCAGCAGCTCGTAGCTAGCTGCGTCGGCCACCTTCTTCGGCTTGCCCTTCTTGTCCTGCTCGTAGGCGTAGAAGCCCTTGCCGTTCTTCTGACCGAAGCGGTTCACTTCGTACATCACGTCGATGGCAGTGCGACCTTCCTTGCTCATCCGTGCCGGGAAGCCCTGCGCCATCACGTCACCGGCATGGTGACCGGTGTCGATGCCGACCACGTCCAGCAGGTAGGCGGGGCCCATGGGCCAGCCGAACTCCTTCTCCATCACCTTGTCGACGGCGGCGAAGTCGGCACCATCGGCGACCAGCTTGTTGAAGCCGAAGAAGTAGGGGAACAGCACGCGGTTGACGAAGAAGCCAGGGCAGTCGTTGACTACCACCGGGGACTTGCCCATGGCGGCGGCATAGGCCACCACGCGGTTGATGGTTTCATCGGATGTCTGCTCGCCGCGGATGATCTCAACCAGCGGCATGCGGTGCACCGGGTTGAAGAAGTGCATGCCGCAGAAGTTCTGCGGGCGCTTCAGCCCCTTGGCCAGCAGGGAGATGGGAATGGTGGAGGTGTTGCTGGCGAGCACGGCGTCTTCGCCAATGATCCCTTCCACTTCGCCCAATACGGCGGCTTTCACCTTGGGATTCTCGACCACGGCTTCGACCACGACGTCCACGCTTTTGACGTTGTCATAGCTGAGGGTCGGGGTAATGGCAGAGAGCACCTGGCCCATCTTGATGCCGTCGATGCGGCCCTTTTCGAGCTGACCGTTGAGCAGCTTGGTGGCTTCACCCATGCCAAGTGCCAGCGCCTTCTCGTTGATATCCTTCATCACTGCCGGAATGCCCTTGCTGGCAGACTGGTAGGCGATGCCGCCCCCCATGATGCCGGCACCCAGTACGGCGGCGTGGCCGGTGGCCTTGCTCGCCTGCTTGGCAGCCTTCTTGGCCAGTGCCTTGATGTGCTGATCGTTGAGGAAGATACCGACCAGCGCCTTGGCCACGTCGGTTTTGGCCAGCTTGATAAAGCCCTGTGCTTCAACGACCAGCGCCTCGTCACGGCCCATACCTGCGGCGGTTTCGACGGTTTTCACCGCAGTCATCGGCGCCGGATAGTGTTTGCCCGCCACAGCGGCAACCATGCCGGCGGCGGTGGTGAAGCTCATCATGGCTTCCAGTTTGGAGAGGCGCAGCGGCGCTTTCTTGGCGGCGCGGCGGCTCTGCCAGTCCAGCTTGCCCGCGATGGCGTCCTTGATCATCTGCAGCGCAGCGCTCTGCAGCGCCTCTGGCGCGACCACGGCATCGATGGCACCCACCTTGAGGGCGTCATCGGCACGGTAATCCTTGCCGGTGGTGATCCACTCGAGCGCGTTGTCGGCGCCGATCACCCGCGGCAGACGGACTGTGCCGCCAAAGCCCGGCATGATGCCGAGTTTGGTCTCGGGCAGGCCGATTTTGGCGGTGGTGTCGGCCAGACGGAAGTCGGTGGAGAGAATGGTCTCGCAGCCGCCGCCCAGAGCGTGGCCTTTGATGGCGGAGAGGGTAGGAACCGGCAGATCTTCGATGGCATTGAAGATGTCGTTGGCCTTTTTCAGCCAGCCGAGCAGATCTTCTTGCGGCAGATCGAACAGTTCCAGGAATTCGGTAATGTCGGCACCGACGATAAAGGCGTCTTTGCCGGAGGTGAGGATCAGACCTTTTAGTTCACGTTCTTGTTGTAATGCGGCGATCGCTTCGCTCAGGGAGAGCAGGGTAGCGCGATCCAGCTTGTTGACTGAACCCGGGGCATCAAACCTCAGCTCGGCAATGCCGTTTTCGAGGTAGCTGACCGACAGGGTTTCGCCTTGGTAGATCATGAGAGTGTCTCCTTGTTCCCACTCAGTGGGGAGTGGTGCTCCTTAATCCCCAGCAGGGGGCGAGGCTCACTATTGATCCAAAAGGAGACATTTTCAACACCTATTTAAAACATTTGTTTAACAGTTATCGAGTAAAAGCTCCTCATCACAAAACGGGCAAAAGAGAGGCGCCTTGCGGCGCCCCGGATAGATGTGAGTTTGTTATCAACTGGCCAGTTCCGGCCGGTTGCGATACTGGTTCAGCACTTCGGGATCGGCGAGGGCGTGGGTATTGTTGACCGGCCGGTTGTGCACCACTTCCCGTACCGCCAGCTCGACGATCTTGCCGGACTTGGTGCGTGGGATGGCATCCACCTGCAGGATGCGGGCGGGCACGTGGCGGGCGGTGCAATGTTGCTTTATTTGCTGGCGAATGCGCTCGCGCAGCGGCTCGTCCAGCTTGCAGCCCACCTTGAGCTTGACGAACAGCACCACCCGCTCGTCCTGCTGCCACTGCTGGCCGATGACGATGCTCTCCTCCACCTCGTCCAGCTGCTCGACATAGCGGTAGATCTCGCTGGTGCCGATGCGCACGCCGCCCGGGTTGAGGGTGGCGTCGGAGCGGCCATAGAACAGAATGCCGCCGGTCGGGGTCAGCTCGATCCAGTCGCCGTGGCACCAGATGTTGTCGAACCGCTCGAAGTAGGCCGCATGGTACTTGTCGCCGTTCTCGTCGCCCCAGAAGTAGATGGGCTGGGCCGGGAACGGCTTGGTACAGACCAGCTCGCCCTTCTCCCTCTGCACCGGCTGGCCCGCCTCGTTGAATACCTGCACCGCGAGACCGAGGCCGCGCCCCTGACTCTCGCCGCGATAGACCGGGCTGAGCGGGTTGCCGATGACGAAGCAGGAGCAGATGTCGGTGCCACCTGAGATGGAGCTGAGCTGCACGTCCTGCTTGATCTGCTCGTAGACGTAGTCGAACCCCTCCGGCGACAGCACGGATCCGGTGCTGCAGATCAGCCGCAAGTGTGGCAAGTCGTGGGTCTTGATCGGGGCATATCCCTGTTTGTGCAAAGCATCGAGATACTTGGCCGAGGTACCGAACAAGCTGACCTGCTCGTCGCGGGCCAGATCCCACAGCACATTGCCATCCGGGTAAAACGGCGAGCCGTCATAGAGCACCAGAGTGGCGCCGGAGGCGAGCGCGCTCACCAGCCAGTTCCACATCATCCAGCCACAGGTGGTGAAGTAGAAGATCCGCTCCCCCGGCTTGATGTCGCAGTGCAGCTGGTGCTCTTTCAGGTGTTGCAGCAGGGTGCCGCCGATGCCGTGGACGATGCACTTGGGTTTGCCGGTGGTGCCGGAGGAGTAGAGGATGTAGAGCGGGTCATTGAAAGCCATGGTCTCGAACTGGAGGCTGGCGTCTGGCTGGCTCGCCAGTAGTTGCTGCCAGTCATGGCCAAGCTGCAGCGCGTTGCCGAGCAGGGGGATCATCACCGTCTGCTCTATGCTGTCGATCTGGCTGATGACCCCTGCCACTTTGTCCTGAATATCGATGGCCTTGCCGTTGTAGCGATAGCCATCCACGGCAAACAGCACTCGCGGCCGGGTCTGGCCGAAGCGCTCTACCACGCTGGCCTCGCCAAAGTCGGGGCTGGTGGAGGTCCAGATCGCCCCCAGACTGGTGGTTGCCAGCATGGCTACCACGGTTTCCGGGATATTGGGCAGATAGGCGGCAACCACATCGCCACGACCAATCCCCTGATTGCGCAGCCATTGAGCCAGCCGGGCAACCTGTTCCCCCAGCTCACGCCAGCTCAGGGTGCGGCTTGGGCTCCCTTCGATGCGGGAGATGATGGCCGGGCTCTCGTCCTGGCGGCGCAGCAGGTTTTCGGCGAAGTTGAGGCGGCTGTCGGGGAACCAGCGGGTGCGCTGCATATCCTGACGATTCTCCGCCACTATGTTGCCGAGTTCGCCCTTGACGCCGCAGTGCTGCCACACCAGCGGCCAGAAGCGGGTGGTCTTTTCCACCGACCATTGCCACAGCTGCGGATAGTCCTGTAGTTGCAGGCCGTGGAAGCGGTTCACCTCTGCCATAAAGCGGTAGAGGTTGGATTGCTGCATCCTGAGCGGATCCGGTTGCCACAGGCAGAGGTTGTCCATGAGTAATCCCTGACTTCATGTATCTTCCGGCAGTGTATTGAATTGTTTTTGATTTGTTAACGGTTGGTTCTCTGTTGATAACAAACACGTTTGTAACGTATGCGTTACCTCACGAAGCGGCAGCTTGACGGGTCGAGCCGCCAAGCGCTTGATGTTATGCTGCAATCACATTCACCTCGGAGCAGGACGCCATGAGCAGCTACAGCCAACTTTTTGCCCAGCATCTCGATACTTTGCAGCAACGCACCCGCGATATCCTGCAGCAACAGGGACTTGGCGGGCTGGCCATCCACTCCGGCCAGACCCACCGCATCTTCCTCGATGATCAGGATTACCCGTTCAAGGTAAACCCGCACTTCAAGGCCTGGTTGCCGGTACTGGACAATCCCCACTGCTGGCTGCTGGTGGACGGGGTGAACAAACCAATCCTGCTGTTCTATCGTCCGGTCGATTTCTGGCACAAGGTGGCGGATCTGCCCAATGCCTTCTGGGTCGAGTTCTTCGATATCCGCTTCCTGACCCGACCGGAACAAGTCGCCGATCATCTGCCGGGCAACAAGCAGGAGTGGGCCTATCTGGGCGGTCATCTGGAAGTGGCCGAGCTGCTTGGTCTGACCCAGCCCAATCCCGAGGCGGTGCTTAACTATCTGCACTATCACCGCGCCTACAAGACCCCCTACGAGCTGGAGTGTCTGCGCGAGGCGAACCGGATCGGGGTGCGCGGCCATATCGCCGCCAAGGACTCCTTTATGGCGGGGGCGAGCGAGTTCGAGATCAATCTGGCCTACATGAAAGCGGTCGGGCAGGGGGCCAATGAGGCGCCCTACGGTAATATCGTCGCCATCAACCGCAATGCGGCCATTCTTCACTACACCCATCTCTCGGCTGTGCGGGTGCCTGATGCCGAGCGTTACTCCTTCCTGATCGATGCGGGCGTCGATTTCCACGGTTATGCCTCCGATATCACCCGTACCTGGGCGTGGCGCCGCGGCGAGTTTGCCGATCTCATCGCGGCGCTGGATGCGCAGCAGCAGGAGATCATCGGCGAGATCAAACCGGGCCGTCGCTACAGCGAGCTGCATCTGCAGATGCACCACAAGCTGGCGCGCCTGCTGCAAGCGACCGAACTGGTGGATATGTCGGTAGACGAGATGATCCACACCGGGGTGACCAACGTCTTCTTCCCCCATGGTCTCGGCCATTTCCTTGGTTTGCAGGTGCACGATGCGGGCGGTTTCATGCAGGATGAGCGTGGCACCCATCTGGCAGCTCCCGAGCAGTTCCCCTATCTGCGCTGCACCCGGGTGATGGAGGTGGGTCAGGTGTTCACTATAGAACCCGGTCTCTACTTCATCGACAGCCTGCTGGAGCCGCTGCGTCAGGGCGAACAGGGCAAGCGGGTCAACTGGAACAAGGTGGAGGCACTGCGTCCGTTCGGCGGCATCCGCATCGAGGACAACGTGGTGCTGCACGCCAACGGGGTGGAGAACATGACCAGACAAGCAGGACTCTGATGGCGGCAGCGTACTCCATTCCGGCTGCCCCGCTGGAGTTGACCGAAGAGATAAAGAAGAGCCGCTTCATTACCCTGATCGCCCACACCCCGACCGTCGAGGCGGCCAAGGGGTGGGTCAACGAGATCAAGCGCCAACATCCGGCCGCGCGCCATCACTGCTGGGCGTTTGTGGCTGGTGCGCCGCAAGATAGTCAGGTTTATGGCTTCAGTGATGATGGCGAACCGTCCGGCACGGCTGGCAAGCCGATCCTGGCCCAGCTGATGGGCTCGGGGATCGGTGAAATCTGTGCCGTGGTGGTGCGTTACTACGGCGGCATCCAGCTTGGTACCGGTGGACTGGTCAAAGCCTATGGGGGCGGCGTCGGTGCCGCCCTCAAGCAGCTGCCTACCCTGCTCAAGGTGCCGCGCACTCCCTCTCTCATTCACTGCGATTACGGTGACATGGGGGCAGTCGAGTCGCTGATCAGCAGCCATAATGGCGAATTGCTGGCGGCGGATTACGGTCAGCAGGTCACCTTGCAGGTGGCGTGGGAGTCCTCGGTATGGGCTCAGGTGGACCGTGAATTGACCGACCGGACTCATGGGCGGGTATCCCTCAGCCCCTTAGATGGCTAGAATCCATCGCTCTTTAATTGGGGAAAGGGAGCTGTAATGCACATTCTGAGCATTATTCGCATTGTTGGCCTGCTGGTTGCGCTGTTCAGCTCGACCATGCTGTTGCCTGCACTGGTGGCCTTTGGCTATCGGGATGGTGGTGGTGCCGAGTTCGTCAGCTCTTTTCTGATCGCCCTGCTGCTCGGCGTGGTGCTCTGGTTTCCCAATCGCTATCACAAGAAGGAGATGCGCTCGAAAGAGGGCTTTCTGATTGTGGTGCTGTTCTGGACCGTGTTGGGTAGTGTGGGGGCGGTGCCCTTCATCATGAGCGATGTGCCGGATATGTCGGTCTCGGAGGCCTTCTTCGAATCTTTTTCCGGCCTGACCACCACTGGCGCAACGGTACTGACCGGGCTCGATAACCTGCCCAAGGCGTTTCTGTTCTATCGCCAGTTGTTGCAGTGGCTGGGGGGGATGGGGATCATAGTGCTGGCGGTTGCTGTGCTGCCGCTGCTGGGGATCGGGGGCATGCAGCTCTATCGGGCGGAGATCCCGGGGCCGGTGAAGGATACCAAGGTGACGCCGCGCATCGCCGAAACGGCCAAGGCGCTCTGGTTCATCTATCTGCTGCTCACCGCACTCTGTGCGCTGGCCTACTGGCTCGCCGGGATGACGCTGTTCGATGCGGTCTGCCATTCGTTCTCGACTCTGTCGGTCGGTGGCTTCTCCACTCACGATGCCAGCATCGGTTTCTTCAACAGTCCGGTCATCAACCTGATTACCGTGGTGTTCCTGCTGCTGGCCAGCGTGAACTTTGCGCTCCACTTTACCGTTTTCTCACACCGCCCGGTGCGGCTCGGTCGCTACCTTTACGATTCTGAACTCAAGGTGTTTCTGGCCATCCAGGCGACCCTGGTGATGATCTGCTTTGTCGCCTTGCTGACCCACGGACACTACGCCACCTGGCAAGAGGCGCTCAACCACGGTCTTTTCCAGGCGGTCTCTCTGGGGACCACCACCGGCTACAGCACCACGACCTATGCAGATTGGCCCTCGTTCCTGCCCATGCTGCTGATGTTCTCCGCCTTTATTGGCTGTTGTGCAGGCAGTACCGGCGGCGGTATCAAGGTGATGCGTTTCATGATCCTGTTCATGCAGGGGATGCGCGAGTTGAAGCGGTTGGTTCACCCCAGAGCCATCTATACCTTGAAGCTGGGGAATCGGGCTGTGCCCGAGCGCATCGTTGAGGCGGTGTGGGGCTACTTCGCCACCTATATTATTCTCTTCTTTATGTTCATGCTGCTGTTGCTGATGACGGGGCTGAACGAAGTGACCGCATTCACCGCTGTGGCTGCGGCTTTCACCAACGTAGGCCCGGGTTTGGGAGAGGTATCAGCCAACTTCGGCAATATCTCGCCGGCGGCCCAGTGGGTACTGGTGTTGGCTATGTTGTTTGGCCGATTGGAAATTTTCACGCTTCTGGTACTGTTTACTCCTGCATTCTGGCGTAGTTGAGGTTGTTATGGACAAGATTCTGGTGCTTTATTCCTCTCGGGATGGCCAAACCCGCAAAATAGTCGATGTCATGCTGGAGCAGATGCCGGGATGCGAAGTGGTGATGCACGACCTGCACACCTTGCCGATGTGCAACCTCAGCAAGTATGCCAAGGTCTTGATCGGAGCTTCTATCCGTTATGGCAACTTCCACCCCAGCCTGTTCAGCTTTATTCATGCTCATCAGGAGCAGTTGGAGGTGGCCAATGCGGCCTTCTTCTGTGTCAACCTGACGGCCCGCAAGCCAGAGAAGCAGACGCCGCAAACCAATGCCTATATGAAGAAGTTCCTGCGCCTCTCTCCCTGGAAGCCGAAAACCCTGGGGGTGTTTGCCGGTGCGCTACAATATTCCCGCTATAACTGGTGGCAGACGCGCATCATCCAGCTGATCATGAAGATTACCGGTGGCAGTACAGACACCAGTAAGGACATTGAATTTACCGATTGGGAAAAGGTGCGCAGCTTTGCCCGCGAATTCTGGTCGAAAAGGTAGCAGTGTGATGTGAATTCAGGGTTTCTTGCCCGAAACAGCCCCGCCGATGCGGGGCTTTTGTTTAATAAAGCAACGGTTGAACCGAAAAACTGTAAAAAGTGCCTTTTTTTGCAGTTTTCCTCTTGTCATCCCGGCGCGGCTCCCTATAATGCGCCCCTACCAGCACGGCGGAACACGCCAAACTGATGAGCCAGCTTCCTTGTGAAGTC
>NZ_LYSQ01000030.1:0-54584 GCF_001728955.1 Aeromonas sp. DNP9
AATCTCTCTTCGAAGTTTTCATAATCCCTTTGAATTGCCCTTCACATCGCGCAGCGATGCTTTGTCGTATCTGGCGTTTACTCAGCGTGTCTCTGCCGCCTTCTGCAAACAGGAAGGGGATGTGGGCTCATGGTGCGGGTTGTATGAGGGAAAGGTGGTTGGCAGGAAGAATTGCGGGCAAAAAAGAGGAGGGGCCTTGGCTCCTCCTGCATGATTCACTGGCGCGGGCTTAGACCAGAGTAACGTTCTCAGCCTGAGGGCCTTTTTTGCCCTGGGTCACAGTGAACTGGACTTTTTGACCTTCAGCCAGGGTTTTGAAACCGGTGCTCTGGATGGAGGAGAAGTGAACGAATACGTCCGGACCCTGGGATTGTTCAATAAAGCCAAAACCCTTGGTTTCGTTGAACCATTTTACCTGGCCGGTGCGAATGTCAGACATGTGCTAAATCCTATCAATAACAAAATGAAACTAAGCCCGTGCTGGGCTGCATTTGCCTTGCAAGCAGGGGTTGGCTCATGACTGACCACGTCTCTTTGTCCCAGTAGCACGTAGAACAATCCCTGTCTAAAGCACAAACGATTGTACGTTAGCGCCGATCCTTGTCAATTTGACCCCTTTCGTTTTTTGAACAAGCTAAAAATATTGTGAAGTCAGTAGCTTATTTGAAGATATTTGACTGAAAAAAAACGGGAGGCCAGCGCCTCCCGTTTTTGTTATTCCTTGAGGGCGAACCCTTCGCCCTGCCGGTCATAGCGGTAGACCGCCTGACCGTAGGAGCGGATCTCGACCCGCTGGATGCGGCGGGTGTCGTCCACCAGGATGAAGATAGAGCGACCAGATTGCAGGCGGGTCAGGGGGCGATCCGGCCCCTCGATGGCGATCAGGCGGCTCAGCTCGGCACCCGGCAACTCGAATTTACGCCAGATGGAGTAGAGGGTCTCACCCGCCTGCACATCGTGTTGCAGCCAGGTGCCGTTGACCTTCTCTTCGACCGGCTTGGCAGCCGCGGGGGCACTGCCTGCCGCGCCATTACCGACCGTTAGAGCTTGAGCAGGTACGGCCAGCGGCACTTCCAGCGAGCCGGAAGGGGCTGCTTTGGGGGTGGATGGCGCCGGCTCCCAGGCCAGCACCAGCAACCAAAGCGGGATCAGGATCAGCAGACCTATGGTGTTTTTGCGGGGCAGCGGGCTGGACAGCTTGAATTTGCCTGCTTTGGCATCCTGGCGGCCTTGGCCGAGGTTGCTCATCCCTTGGCCAAAACGTTGGCGCAGGGACAGGGTCGCGGCATTGATGCGATGGAGCAGGGATCCTTGTGATTCGTCTTGGCGACGCTGCTGGGCTCGTCTGTTATGGCCTCGTGGGCGACGGTCCGGGGTGGGCACGGCATTTACCTCTCACTACATTGCCTGCCATCAGGCAAATTCGCCGCCTATGGTAAACGGACTCGCCCCCGAGGGGGAGAGTCCTGAGGCGGAAAATTATCAGCTGAGACGAAATTGACCCAATAATTGCTGCAATTTGTCGGCCGCCTGACGCAATGCCTGACTGGCTTTGGCCGTTTCGGTCGCATCCTGAGCAATGTCGTTGGCCAGTGCGTTGGTTTTTGACAGGTTGCCGGAGACGGTTTCTGAGACCGAGCTCTGCTCTTCGGCGGCGGAGGCAATCTGATAGGTCATGTCGTTGATGGTGGAGATGGCCTGGTAGATGCTGCCGAGCGCCTCTTCCGCCAGATCCGCCTCGCCCACCGCCTGATGGGTCAGCTGCTGGCTCTGGGTGATGGCGTTGACTGCATTGGTGGAGCTCAGGCGGATCTTCTCGATCAGCTCCTGGGTGTTCTGCACCGCCTGCTGGGTATTGCCCGCCAGTTTGCGCACCTCGTCGGCGACAACCGCAAAGCCGCGGCCCTGTTCGCCAGCCCGGGCAGCCTCGATGGCGGCGTTGAGGGCCAGCAGGTTGGTCTGGTCGGCAATCCCCTGAATGACGGTAAGGATACTGGTGATCTGGGCGCTGTCGTGAGCCAGCCCTTCGACCACTTCGGCCCCTTTCCCGGCTTCTGCTGCGACCTTGTGCATCGACTGGATCACTTGCTGGAAGCGCTCCTTGCCCTGATCCGCCGCGCTTTGCGCCTGTTTGGCCGAGTCGGCGGTGTTGTTGGCGTGGGTGGCTACCTCCTGACTGACGTAGGACATCTCCTGTACCGCGGTCAGCATCTGCTCCATCTCCGCCTGATGGTGCTGCAGGTTGTTGTCGGTCTGGCCGGCGATGCGGTCGGTATCGCCGGCATGGCGATTCACTTCGCTGGCCGTTTTCAGCACATCCCCGAGCAGCCCCTGCAGCTTGTCGATAAAGCGGTTGATCCCCTTGGCCAGATCCCCCAGCTCGTCTACCGAGCGGGTGTTGAGGCGCTTGGTGAGGTCCCCCTCGCCATCGGCGATATCATCCACCAGGCTCACCATCTGGCGGATGGGGCCAGTGATGCTGCGGGCAATCACCAGCATGGTGGCCAGCGCCAGTACCAGCACGATAACGGCGCCCACCAATTGCTGGGTCATGGCAGCTTGGTTCATGTCGCTCAGCTGGCTCTCCAGCTGATCGGCCCCCGCCAGTACCACCTTGTAGGGCAGGGTGACGATGATGGCCCAGTTGCGGCTCATTCCCGGCACCATGATGGGGACGGAAATACGGAATGACTCGTCCAGCTCCTGACGCTGAACTTCCGGTTTCAGGTACTGCTGCCACTGGTTGCCCAGCACCTTACCTGCGCTGCTGCCGAGCAGGCTGGCATCGCCGCTGGTACCGGTGATGACACCGGCGGCGCTGACGATCAGGGTTTCGCCCTTGCCGTCATAGATGTTGCTGTTGAGGCTCTTGGCCTGACGGCTGATGGAGTCCACCGCCAGATCCAGCGCGGCGATCCCCTTGAACTGACCATCCACCATGATGGGGGTGGTGATCGTGCTCACCAGCACCTGCTGACCGTTGATATCCACCTTGAAGGGATCGATGAGGCAAGAGCGTCCTTCCCGCTTCGGGCAGGCGTAGTAGTCGTTGGCGGGATTGCCGAATTCGTCCGGGTCGGTTTTTTCGATGGAGAGCAGCAGATCGGTACCGATTTGATCCTTGTCGCGATAGAAGTAGGGCACGAAGCGCCCCTTGTCATCACTGCCCAGCGCACTCTGGCCAGCAAAGTTGGCATCCTGACCGTCGAAACCGTTGGGCTCGAAGCCGGCAAAGGCGCCATAGAGCTGGGGCTCCAACGCCAATTGTGCCTTGAGCAGGTCGGTGGTCTGCTGGCGATCCAGCGGCAGTTTGCCCTGTTGTTGCAGGGCGAGGGCGCTGGCCATCTGCTGGGTGTAAGAGAGCCCTTTTTGCAGCAGCTGGGTGATGGTGGCCGCCTCGGCGCGGGCATTGGCGCTGACCTTTTGCCATGCCTCCTGCTGCAGCGCTTCACGGCTGGAGCTGATGGTGAGTTGTTGGGTCTGTTTGCCGGAGTATTGGTTGAGCAGGATCAGGATGACCAGGGCTGCGGTCATGGCGATCCCGGCCATCACTAGAATGCGATTCTGGATAGAACGGAACTGCATCGTCTCTTCCTTGTTCGTGAGAAGTGTGGTGAGCGTTATTTGGGTATCGACCGGAGGAGGCAGCTCTCCAGCATTGTGCATAGCAAATCGGAAACGGGGCTTCTGTTTTGCGATCCTCTTCAAATATCTGGCTACAGATGCAAATGGCGACAGATTTAATCCCCTACTTTAGCCCGCAATGGCGTCATGGTTTTCCCATCCGTGATTGTCGGTGCTAAAATGCGACGGTTTTTTTAACGAATTGGCCCAAGGCCCTCTACACAAGGCTTAAAGATGAAAGTCAAAACCCGTTTTGCTCCCAGCCCGACCGGCTTTTTGCATGTCGGCGGTGCCCGTACCGCACTCTATTCCTGGTTGTTTGCAAAGAACCAGGGCGGTGAGTTTGTGCTGCGTATCGAGGATACCGATCTGGAACGTTCCACTCAGGAGGCCATCGACGCCATCATTGAGGGCATGGAATGGCTGGAGCTGAACTGGGATGAGGGCCCCTACTACCAGACCAAGCGCTTCGATCGTTACAACGCGCTGATCGACGAGATGCTGGCTGACGGCCGCGCCTACAGGTGCTACTGCTCCAAAGAGCGTCTGGAAGCACTGCGCGAAGGCCAGATGGCCAACGGCGAGAAGCCCCGCTATGACGGCAAGTGCCGCGACCACACCCACGATCACCCGGCCGATGCGCCGCACGTCATCCGCTTCCGCAACCCGACCGAAGGTTCTGTGGTGTTCGATGACCACGTCCGTGGCCGCATCGAGTTCGCCAACACCGAGCTGGACGATCTGATTATCCGCCGTACCGACGGTGCCCCGACCTACAACTTCTGCGTCGTGGTCGATGACTGGGATATGGAGATCACCCACGTGGTGCGTGGCGAAGACCACATCAACAACACCCCGCGCCAGATCAACATCTACAAGGCGCTGAACGCGCCGGTACCTGAGTTTGCCCACGTATCCATGATCCTGGGTGACGACGGTGCCAAGCTCTCCAAGCGCCACGGTGCAGTCTCCGTGATGCAGTACCGCGACGACGGCTACCTGCCGGAAGCGCTGCTGAACTATCTGGTGCGTCTGGGCTGGTCCCACGGCGATCAGGAGATCTTCAGCCTGGAAGAGATGATCAAGCTGTTCAGCCTGGATGCCATCTCCAAGTCTGCCTCTGCCTTCAACACCGATAAGCTGCTGTGGTTGAACAACCACTACATGCGCAGCCTGGATCCGGCCTATGTGGCCAAGCATCTGGCATGGCACATGGAAAACCAGAAGATCGACACCAGCAATGGCCCGGCACTGGCCGACGTGGTCACTCTGCTGGCCGAGCGTTGCAACACCCTGGTTGAGATGGCTGCCCAGAGCCGCTATCTGTTCGAAGATTTTGAGGCGATCGACGAAGCCGCTGCCAAGAAGCATCTGCGCGGTGTAGCTGCCGAGCCGCTGGCTCTGGCCAAAACCAAGCTGGCTTCACTGGATAGCTGGACCACCGAAGCGCTGCACGAGCTGATTGAAGCGACCGCCGCCGAGCTGGGTCAGGGTATGGGCAAGGTTGGTATGCCGCTGCGTGTGGCCGTCACCGGTCTGGGTCAGTCCCCTGCCATCGACGCCGTGATGGCGCTGGTCGGCAAGGAGCGTGTACTTGCTCGTATCGACCGTGCGCTGGCTTACATCGAAGCTCGTATGGCTGCCGAGTAAGTGCTGCCGATGTGGCAGGCGAAGGGATAACCCCGCTCTGCCACATGCTAAATAGCAAAAATCCGAAACCACTGGTTTCGGATTTTTTTATGGCCAGAGCGGCGGCGGGGCACAATGGCGGTCATGCCCGACCAAGGGGAGCTGTCATGCGAGCTTGAAGGACTGGATCTGGCTGTCGAGCTCCTTGCTGTGCTGCTCGACCAGCTCGGAGGCCTCTTGCAGCTCGCGCAGCACCACGACGGAGCCTTCGGCGATCTGCTTGACCTGCTCCAGATTACCGCGCATCTCTTCGGCGACCGAGCTTTGTTGCTCGGAGGCGGCGGCGATGTGGCGGTTCATGTCGGCGACACCCTGCACCCGCTGCACTATGGTGGCGAGCTGGGTACCGGCCTGGGTCACCTGTTCCACCCCCTTGTCGGCCTGCTGTACGCTTTGGGCCATCAGCTCGCCAGCCTGATGGGCATTGCCCTGCAGCTGTTCGATCATCTTCTGGATCTCGACGGTGGCGGCCTGAGCCCGGTTGGCCAGCTCGCGCACTTCGGAGGCCACCACGGCAAAGCCACGACCCGCTTCACCGGCGCGAGCCGCTTCGATGGCCGCGTTAAGTGCCAGCAGGTTGGTCTGCTCCGAGATGCCGCGAATGGTGTCGACCACAGAGCCAATGCGCTCGACCCCCTGCTCCACCTCGTTGACCACGGTGGCGGAGCGCTGGATGTTGCCGGAGAGGGTGTCGATGGTGCTGACGGTATCGGCGACGCAGCGGCTCCCCTCTTCCGCCAGCTGGCTGGTTTCGGCGGTGGCGTGAGAGGCCTGATCCGCATGGGCGGCCACTTCGCGAATGGCGCCGACCATCTGGCTCATGGCGCTGGCCAGTTGTTCGATCTGGGTGAACTCTTCGTTGATCGCTTCGTTGGCCTCTTCCATGCAAAGGGTCACCTGGGAGGCGATGTCGTTGAGCTCCTTGCAGGCGGCGCGCTGGTTGCCAAACACCTCTTTGAGATTCTCTTGCGAGTGGGAGACCGCCTTGGCGATGTCACCGAATTCGTCACGAGACTTGAGCAGTACCTTGTGGCTGAGGTCCCGCTTGGCGAAGCGTTCCAGCAGGCCCACCAGATAGTGCACCTGCTTGACCATCAGGCGGGAGCCGGTGAGCAGCAGGATCACGAACAGCAGCCCCATGATGGCGGTCTCCATCAGACCGGTCCAGAGCAGGCGATTGGAGATCGCATCCGCCTTGGCGGGATCGAGCCCTTCGCTAAGCAGGGTCGCTTCCAGATTGTTGGCGTCAAACCAGAGTTTTGTCAGTAGCAGGAGGGTACTGAACACCATCAGCAGCACCACTTTGGGTACCAACCGGATGTTGCTCATTCTTTTCTCCAGCAGGTTCAGCTGCATTGTCATTCTCCTTTTAAAAGCCGTTTTTTCCTTTGCCCTCAGGACTATCGGCATTATCTTCTCTTTTATTAATTTGCACTGTGCTTAAAGTTGGAAAATGTATGCGACATCACTTAACTCATCTGCGGGCGATGGATCTGCTGATGGCATTTCTGTCGATTATCTCGGTTTTGCTGGTGACGGCCCGCTGGTGGGGTCATGAGAGCCTGACACCACAGACCCTGCAGCTCTTCTATGACCTCGACAGTCTGATCTGCTACTTCTTCCTCGCGCACTTTGCTTATGGCTGGATCCGGGCGCCCGATCGCAAGGCATTTTTCATGACCAACTGGATCTATCTGCCGGGTAGTCTGCCGATGGTGGAGCAGCTGCGCTGGGCCCGTCTGCTCCAACTGTGGCGGGTCTATCAGTTGTTCAAGGAGCACCCGGATCTCTGGGCCATGTTCCGTCGCGAGCGCAACGAGACCACCCTCTCCGGCATCCTGTTTCTGTTCTTCCTGCTGCTGGGGGTGGGTTCCGGCGTCATGTACTGGATTGAGTCGGGCCAGCCCGGCAGCCAGATTGAGACCCCCTATGATGCCTTCTGGTGGACGCTGGTGACCCTCTCCACCGTCGGTTATGGCGATTTGGTGCCCAAGACCGAGGAGGGGCGGTTTGTCGCCAGCCTGCTGATCCTGTTCGGGGTCGGCCTGTTTGGTGCCATCAGCGGTTTTATGGCCAGTATCTTTTTGCAACCGGCCAAAGAGAGCGAAACCGACAAGTGGCGCCATCACTACAACAACCAGCAAGAGGAGCTGCTACGCGAGTTGCGGGTACTGCGAGACGAAGTACGCGAACTCAAGAAGAAGTAAGGTTGTCGCACGGGAGCGCAAGTTGCGAGCCAGCTCCCAGCTATCGGTTGTGGCTGAGTGGGGGAGGTGCTTTTTCTTTGCTTGTCCTTTAACCTGCTGGCGGCTTAACATTCAACCTCTTGTCCAAACCTGAAAAAGAGAACCGATCGACCATGCGCGCCCTTCTCGGGATTTTGATCTGCTTGTGTGCCCAACAGGCACTGGCCGATACCCGTTATGTTTCAGACAACATCTTTACCTTTATCCACAATGGTCCGGGTACCCAGTACCGGATCCTCGGTAGCGTCAAGGCTGGTGAACCGCTGGAGGTGAAGGCGGTGAACGGCGAGGCCGGTTTCACTCAGGTGGTGGATGGTCGCGGCCGTGATGGATGGATCAAAAGCAGCGAACTGCAGAGCCAGATCAGCCTGCGCGAGCAGCTGCCGCAGGTAGAAAAGGAGCGTGACGAGCTCAAGGCCCGCCTGCAAAACCTCAACGGCGACAACGAGAAACGCTTCGCCGAGAAGGATGGCCAGATCGCTGCCCAGAGCAAGGAGATTGCCGCCCTCAAGGCCCAGCTGGCCAGCCAGGGTGAGGAGATGAGCAATCTCAAAGAGCAGAACGATGCCCTGACCCAGAGCTACGACAACCAAGAGCACGACATGCAGATGGACTGGTTTATCCGTGGTGGTGCCATGGTGGGTGCGGGGATCCTGCTTGGTATCCTGCTGCCCATGCTGCCCCGTCGTCGCAGCCGTGGCGATCGCTGGATGAACTGACAGCATCTGGCTGAATGAATTGCTAAGAAGGGTCGCCGTGGCGGCCCTTCTTTTTTGGGGCGTATTGGACGGAATGCGTGGCTGCTTTGCGATAGAGCGGCGGTGGCAGATCGTATACAAAATGAAGTCAGATGACCCTCACGCTTGCTGGCGTATTGGCTTCAAAAGGGTGTTCATGGGGGGAATGAGCGATCTTTGTTAAAGAGTGGCAACAAATTCATTTCATATAGGGTGCAACATTGTATACATTATCGGCGTTTCGGCGGCGCGTCCGCCTTTGTCGATATCAGCCCTAGGGCGTACAGGAAGACCCCATATGTTTAAAGCTACTCAAGTGCTTGCCGCTGACTATATCCCCTCTGATCTGGCCGCCCTGCGTGAAGCCATCACCCAGAACTACGTGGTGGATGAAAATGCCTATCTGGCCGAACTGTCGGCCATGCTGCCGGGGGATGGCGCCTCGCTGGAGCAGGTGACCCAGCGTGCCCGTACTCTGGTGACCAAGGTGCGCAAGGAGAGCGGCTCTGGCGACGGTATCGATGCCTTCCTGCAGGAGTACAGCCTGGATACCCAGGAGGGGATCATCCTGATGTGTCTGGCCGAGGCGCTGCTGCGGATTCCCGATGCCGAGACCGCCGACGCCCTGATCAAGGACAAGCTCTCCGGCGCCAACTGGTCGTCCCATTTCCGCAAGAGCGACTCTACTCTGGTCAACGCCTCCACCTGGGGGCTGATGCTGACCGGCAAGATCATCAAGCTCGACAAGAAGCTCGACGGTAACCCGGCCAACCTGCTGGGGCGCATGGTCAACAAGCTGGGCGAGCCGGTGGTGCGCTCCGCCATGTACGCCGCCATGAAGATCATGGGCAAGCAGTTCGTGCTGGGGCGCGACATGAAAGAGGCGCTCAAGGCGAGCCGCAAATCCCGCGAGCTGGGTTACACCCACACCTACGACATGCTGGGTGAGTCGGCGCTGACCATGCATGATGCCGACAAGTATCTGACCGATTACCGCAACGCCATCGAGGCGGTGGGCAACGAGCGGATCAGCGACGGCGGCCCGGCCCCCTCCATCTCCATCAAGCTCTCGGCGCTCCATCCGCGCTATGACGTGGCGAACCGCGAACGGGTGCTTGGCGAGATGTGCGAGCGGCTGGTGGGGCTGGTACGGCTGGCCCGCGACAAGGATGTGGCCATCAGCATCGATGCCGAAGAGATGGACCGCCTCGAGCTGTCGCTGGACTTGTTCGAGCAGCTCTACCGCTCTGATGCCAACCGTGGCTGGGGCAAGCTCGGCATGGTGGTGCAGGCCTACTCCAAACGCGCCCTGCCGGTACTCTGCTGGCTCACCGCACTGGCCCGCGAGCAGGGTGACCTCATTCCGGTGCGCTTGGTAAAAGGCGCCTACTGGGACAGCGAACTGAAATATGCCCAGCAGGCGGGCCTGCCCGGCTACCCGCTCTTTACCCGCAAGGCGGGCACCGATATATCCTACCTCGCCTGCGCCCGCTACCTGCTGAGCGAGCCGACTCGCGGCTTTATCGCCCCCCAGTTTGCCACCCACAATGCCAATACCGTGGTCAGCATTCTGGAGATGGCCGGTGATCGCCAGTTTGAATTCCAGCGTCTGCACGGCATGGGGGAGGAGCTGCACAACGCCGTGCTGAACGACAATCCCGGCCTGCACTGCCGCATCTATGCGCCGGTCGGCGCCCACAAGGATCTGCTGCCCTATCTGGTGCGCCGCCTGCTGGAGAACGGGGCAAACACCTCCTTCGTTCACAAGCTGGTGGATCCCAATACCCCGGTGGATTCACTGGCCGAGCATCCGCTGCGCACCATCAAGCGCTACTCCGGCTTTGCCAACGACCGGATTCCGCAGCCGGTGAACCTCTTCACCGACCGCAAGAACTCCAGCGGCGTCAATATGAACATCCTCTCCATCCAGCGCCCCTTCTTCGCCCGCTTGAAAGAGCTGGAGAGCAAGCAGTGGCTGGCGGGCCCCATCGTCGATGGCGAGACCCTCAAGCGCAGCGAGGCGCGCACCGTGCTGAGCCCGCAGGATGTGAGCCTCACCGTCGGCAAGATCCACTGGGCCGACGAGCAGGCGGTGGAGCAGGCCTTGGCATCTGCCCACGCCGCCTTCCCGCGCTGGCGTGAAACCCCGGTGAGCGAGCGTGCTGCCGCGCTGGAGAAGCTGGCGGATCTGCTGGAAGCGAACCGCGAGCAGTTTGTCTCCCTCTGTACCCGCGAGGCGGGCAAGCTGCTGCAAGATGGCATCGACGAGGTGCGTGAAGCGGTCGATTTCTGCCGCTACTACGCGGTGCAGGCCCGCGGCCTGATGGGGCAGGCGACCCTGCTGCCCGGTTACACCGGCGAGCAGAACGAGCTGTTCCTGCAGGGGCGCGGCGTCTTTGTCTGCATCAGCCCGTGGAACTTCCCGCTGGCGATCTTCCTCGGCCAAATCGCCGCTGCGCTGGCCACCGGCAACACCGTCATCGCCAAACCGGCGGAGCAGACCGGTCTTATCGCCCATCTGGCGGTGACTCTGGCCCATCAGGCCGGTATTCCGGGCGACGTGCTGCAGCTGCTGCCCGGTGACGGCGCCACCGTCGGCGCCAAGCTGACGGCGGATCCGCGCATTGGCGGCGTCTGCTTCACCGGCTCCACCGAGACGGCCAAGCTCATCAACATGACTCTGGCCCAGCGCGATGGTGCAATTTTGCCGCTTATCGCCGAGACCGGTGGCCAGAACGCCATGATCGTCGACTCCACCGCCCTGCCGGAGCAGGTGGTGCGCGACGTGGTGAGCGCAGCCTTCCAGAGCGCCGGTCAGCGCTGCTCGGCCCTGCGGGTGCTCTATCTGCAGGAGGAGATTGCAGAGCGGGTGCTGGAGATCCTCACCGGCGCCATGCAGGAGCTGAAAGTGGGCAACCCGGCCGAGCACAACACCGATGTCGGCCCGGTGATCGATGCGGATGCCAAGGCGGGGTTGGATGCCCATCTGGCCCGGATGATCCCGCGTGCTCGCCTGATTGCCCAGGCGCCTATGCCCGCCGCGACCATGGAGGGACACTTCGTCCAGCCGACCGCGCTGGAGATCGGCTCCATCCGCGAGCTGGCCAAGGAGCAGTTCGGCCCCATCCTGCACGTGGTGCGCTACGCCACCCGGGATCTGGACAAGGTGATCAGCGACATCAACGGCACCGGCTACGGCCTGACGCTGGGGATCCACAGCCGCAATGAATCCCACGCTGAGGAGCTGGCGAGCCGCATCAACGTGGGCAACGTCTACATCAACCGCAACCAGATCGGCGCCATGGTCGGGGTGCAGCCGTTCGGCGGCCAGGGGCTCTCCGGCACCGGTCCCAAGGCGGGCGGCCCCCACTACCTGAGCCGTTTCGTCACCGAGAAGACCCGCACCATCAACACCACGGCAGTGGGCGGCAACGCCTCCCTGCTGGCGATGGGCGATGCCTGATCCCCGCCGATAGAGGCCGGATACGGGATGCCGGATAACAGCGGGCCGCCTTCGGGCGGCCTCTTTATTTGCGCCATCCGTTTTTTACGAATAGGACAATCGGCCACGGCGGGGTCGTCAGCGACCCGTGCTGGTCGTAAGATGGGAGCCATTCGCATGGCGTTTGTCTCTTGGCGGGTCCGCCGTAGCCAGGGTTTTGTTTTAACGAGAGTGTTTATCTGATGTCATTAACCGAACAAGCCCGCTGGTTCGTGCTGGGGGGCGATCATCTGGTACTGCTCGATCAGCAGGGAGAGGTGCCACAAGGAAGTAAAGTGTGCCTGCCCACAGCGCTGGCTGACGCCCATTTCGAGCGTTTCGACGAGTGGGAGGGGCTACCCTGCTATCTGCTTGATTTGGGAGATGAGGCCGACACGACTATGATGGCCCCTATGCGCCAGCTGATGGTGGCGGGGGACGAAGAGGGCTTTCGTCTCGCTGGCCGCGCCTGGCAGCTCGCCACCTTTCGGCGCACCCACCGTTTCTGCGGCGGGTGCGGCGCCCCCATGACCCCGAAGGCGGGGGAGTGGGCGCAGGTGTGCCACCACGGCCACACGGCCTATCCGCGCATCTCTCCCTGCATTATCGTGGCGGTACGGAAGGGGGCTGAGATCCTGCTGGCGGCCCATCGCCGTCACTATCAGGTGGACGATCCCATGTATACCGTGTTGGCTGGCTTCGTCGAGGCGGGGGAGAACCTCGAGCAGTGCGTGGCACGGGAGGTGTTCGAGGAGAGCGGCATCCGGGTGTGCAATGTGCGCTATGTGGCGAGCCAGCCCTGGCCATTCCCCCACAGCCTGATGATGGGCTTTACCGCCGACTACGAGAGCGGCGAGATCAAGGTGCAGGATGACGAATTGGTGGCCGCCGCTTTCTTTGCCGCCGACCGGCTGCCGCGTTTGCCGCCCCACGGCACCATTGCCAGGCGGCTGATCGAGTTGTCACTGGCTGGCGAGGGGTAACGGCGCTTATCTTTTCGCCAACCATTTTGCACTTCTTTTTAAAAACGGGGCGCTCTGGTTTGCGCCCCTTCACATCTTTGCAACCGATCACCCATTTGCCACGTTTTGGGCAGTCCGCTTGACCGGGCAAAGTGGTATTATGACCGCCATTTTATGCGTGATATGAATTCAGGAACTGGGATGAAAGAGCTGAAGAACGATCGATACCTGCGCGCCTTGCTGCGTCAGGATGTAGACATGACGCCGGTATGGATGATGCGCCAGGCAGGGCGCTATCTGCCGGAATACAAGGCGACTCGTGCCCAGGCGGGGGATTTCATGTCCCTGTGCCGCAATGCCGAGCTGGCCTGTGAAGTCACCCTGCAGCCGCTGCGTCGCTACCCGCTCGATGCCGCCATCCTCTTCTCCGACATCCTGACCGTGCCCGATGCCATGGGGCTGGGTCTCTACTTCGAGCAGGGTGAAGGTCCGCGCTTCGAGCGTCCGATCACCTCCATGGCCGACGTGCAGGCGCTGCCCATTCCGGATCCGGAAGATGAGCTGGGCTACGTGATGAACGCGGTGCGCACCATCCGCCGCGAGCTGAAGGGCGAAGTGCCGCTGATCGGCTTCTCCGGCAGCCCATGGACCCTGGCCACCTACATGGTGGAGGGGGGCAGCTCCAAGGCATTCACCAAGATCAAGCAGATGATGTACGCAGAGCCGCAAACCCTGCACCTGCTGCTCGACAAGCTGGCCGACAGCGTGATTGCTTACCTCAACGCCCAGATCAAGGCGGGTGCGCAGGCGGTCATGGTGTTCGACACCTGGGGCGGCGTGCTCACCCCGCGCGATTACCGCGACTTCTCCCTGCAGTACATGCACAAGATTGTCGATGGCCTGATCCGCGAGCACGACGGTCGCCGTGTGCCGGTCACCCTGTTCACCAAAAACGGCGGTCAGTGGCTGGAGCAGATCGCCGCCACCGGTTGCGATGCGCTGGGTCTGGACTGGACCACCGACATCGCCGATGCCAAGCGCCGGGTCGGTGACAAGGTGGCGCTGCAGGGCAACATGGATCCCTCCATGCTCTACGCCACTCCGGCTCGAATCCGTGAAGAGGTCGCCTCCATTCTGGCCGGTTTCGGTCACGGCAATGGTCACGTATTCAACCTCGGCCACGGCATCCATCAGGATGTGAACCCGGAGCACGCCGGTGTGTTCGTCAACGCGGTGCACGAGCTCTCCGCCCAGTATCACGGCCGCTAAGGCCGGGGCGAGAGAAGAAGAGTATGTTTGATATCCGGGGCCGCAAGGCCCCGTTTTACATTAAAAAATGGCGCCGCGATGACGAACGCGTGGCGGCCGTGCAGGAGGCAAGATGAGCAGCAAGTCACTGGATTGGGGTATCGATCTTGGCGGTACCAAGTGTGAATGCGTGGTGCTGGATGGCGACGAGGTGCTGCTGCGCCACCGCATCCCCACCGAGCGAGCTGGCGGTTATGAGCACATGATCGGCCAGATCGCCAAGCTGGTGGCAGAGTGCGCCGAGAAGATTGGTCAGCGCCCGGCCGTCATCGGCATGGGGACACCGGGGGCGCGGGATCCGCAGACCGGCCTGATGAAGAACTGCAACACCACCGAGCTCAACGGCAAGCCGTTCAAGGAGGATCTGGAGCGCAAGCTGGGCGTGCCGGTGCTGATCGCCAACGACGCCAACTGCTTCGCGCTGGCAGAAACCCATCTCGGTGCAGTGCGCCAGCACCATCCCGATGCGAAAGTGGTGTTCGGCATCATCATGGGCACCGGGGTCGGCTCCGGCATCGTCATCAACGGCCAGATCCTCAACGGCCACCACGGCATCGCCGGTGAGTGGGGCCACAATGTGCTTTCCCCCGATGGCCCCGAGTGCTACTGCGGCAAGCGTGGCTGCGTCGAGACCCTGATCAGCGGCCCGGCGCTGGAGGCCTGGTACGAGGCCAAGGCCAAACGTCGCCTCTCGCTCGCTCAAATCGCGGCGGCCACCGCCCACGATCATGTGGCCAGGCTCACTATCGACCGGCTACACCTGCTGTTTGGTCAGGCGCTGGCCAACGTGGTCAACATTCTCGACCCGGATGTGATCGTCATCGGTGGCGGGGTGGGCAATGTGCAGAGCCTCTACAGCGTGGGACGGCAGACTATTTTGCCCTTCCTCTTTAATCCCCGTTTCAGTGCCCCCATTATTGCTCCAGCCCTTGGTGACAGTGCCGGGGTATTCGGGGCCGCACTGCTGGCCCGCGGTGAATTCAAGGATGCCCTGCTGTCGTGAGCCGGGCCCGGGCAGCCGGTCGGCTGCTCTTTTCTCTAGCCCATGCGCTAGCAAATCTGTGGTAAGGAACTGGCTGCCAGATGATCAAGATTGCCATCAACGGTTACGGACGGATCGGCCGCAATGTACTGCGTGCCCTCTACGAGAGCGGGCGCGACAAGACCATCAAGATCGTCGCCATCAACGAGCTGGCGGCCCCCGAGGCCATGGTGCACCTGACCCGTTACGATACTAGTCACGGTCGCTTCCACCATCCGGTGCAACTGGCGGGCAACAGCATGCTGGTGGGGGAGGATCTCATCTCCCTGTTTGCCGAGCGGGATCCGTCAAAGCTGCCGTGGCGGGCGCTGGGGGTGGATGTGGTGCTCGATTGCACCGGGGTATTTGGCTCGCGGGCCGATGCCGAGCTGCATGTGGCGGCGGGGGCGGGCAAGGTACTCTTCTCCCATCCGGCGGATGCGGATGTGGATGCTACCGTGGTCTACGGGGTCAACCATCATACCCTCACCGGAGCGGAGCGGATCGTCTCCAACGCCTCCTGTACCACCAACTGCGTGGTACCGGTGATTGAAACATTGCATCGAGAATTCGAGATAAATTGTGGTACTATTACGACAATTCATTCGGCCATGCATGATCAGCAAGTCATCGATGCCTACCACAGTGACTTGCGCCGAACCCGCGCTGCCAGTCAGTCCATCATTCCGGTGGATACCAAGCTGGCAAAGGGGCTGGAGCGCATCCTGCCCCACTTCGCCGGCAAGTTCGAGGCGATCGCGGTGCGGGTGCCGACCATTAATGTAACAGCGATGGATCTCAGTATTACTGTTCGTAAAAAAGTGACAGTTACTGACGTAAATCAAGCCCTGCAACGGGCATCCAGAGGTACATTACACGGTATTCTGGATTACACGGAAGAACCGCTGGTCTCCGTAGACTTCAATCATGATGCACACTCCTGCATCATTGATGGTACCCAGACCCGGGTGAGCGATGCCAACCTCGTCAAGATGTTGATGTGGTGCGATAACGAATGGGGCTTCGCAAACCGGATGCTGGATACCACCCGGGCCATGATGGCCGCAGGCTGAGCCTGCCCCGGGCGAAAGGTTACTGTTTTTAACATTACCTGGAAAATATAGAGGACTGAATATGTCTGTTATCAAGATGACTGACCTGGATCTGGCGGGTAAACGCGTTCTGATCCGTGCTGACCTGAACGTACCGGTAAAAGACGGCAAGGTCACCTCCGATGCACGTATCGTTGCGACTCTGCCGACCATCAAGCTGGCTCTGGAAAAGGGCGCCAAGCTGATGATCACCTCCCACCTGGGTCGTCCGACCGAGGGTGAATACAACGAAGAATTCTCCCTGGCTCCGGTTGTCAACTATCTGAAAGACGCTCTGTCCTGCCCGGTTCGCCTGGCCAAGGATTACCTGGATGGCGTAGAAGTCGCTGCCGGTGAGCTGGTTGTGCTGGAAAACTGCCGCTTCAACAAAGGCGAGAAGAAGAACACCGAAGAGCTGGCCAAAAAATACGCCGCCCTGTGTGATGTCTTTGTAATGGATGCGTTCGGTACTGCTCACCGCGCCGAAGGTTCCACCTACGGTGTGGCTCAGTTCGCACCGGTCGCCTGTGCCGGTCCGCTGCTGGCGGGTGAACTGGAAGCCCTGGGCAAAGCCATGCTGAAGCCCGAGCGCCCGATGGTTGCCATCGTTGGCGGCTCCAAGGTCTCCACCAAGCTGACCGTTCTGGAATCCCTCTCCAAAATCGCTGACCAGCTGGTTGTCGGTGGTGGCATCGCCAACACCTTCATCGCTGCTGCCGGTCACAACGTCGGCAAGTCCCTGTGCGAGCACGACCTGATCGACACCGCCAAGAAACTGGCTGCCGAGACCAACATTCCTG
Organism: Aeromonas sp. DNP9; assembly: GCF_001728955.1. NCBI lineage: Bacteria > Pseudomonadati > Pseudomonadota > Gammaproteobacteria > Aeromonadales > Aeromonadaceae > Aeromonas > Aeromonas sp. DNP9. The sequence goes on from NZ_LYSQ01000030.1 coordinate 16,960, forward strand.
TGACCACCGACGTGGTTGTAGGCGCAGAGTTCTCCGAGTCCACTCCGGCCACCATCAAGTCTGTTAACGATGTGACCGACGGCGACATGATCTTTGACATCGGCCCGGATTCTGCCAAGGCCCTGGCTGACATCATCATGAACGCCAAGACCATCCTGTGGAACGGTCCGGTTGGCGTGTTCGAGTTCGACCAGTTCGCTGAAGGCACCAAGGTTATCGCTGAAGCCATTGCTGCTTCTCCGGCCTTCTCCATCGCTGGCGGTGGCGACACCCTGGCTGCCATCGACAAGTTCGGCATCGCTGACAAAGTCTCCTACATCTCCACTGGCGGCGGCGCCTTCCTGGAGTTCGTAGAAGGCAAGGTACTGCCGGCTGTTGCGATTCTGGAACAGCGCGCTAAAGCCTAATTGACCCGGAACGGGGGGCAAAAGCCTCCCGTTTCGTTTATCATGTGCCCGCTGTGCCGGTTCATGATGAACCCCCCATTTTTTATTAACGGCATACGAGACAGGACGATTAAACATGTCTAAGAAAATTTTCGACTTCGTAAAACCCGGCGTGATCACTGGTGATGACGTTCAGAAAGTGTTCGCCATCGCTAAAGAGAACGGCTTTGCTCTGCCGGCCGTAAACTGCGTTGGTACCGACTCCGTGAACGCCGTACTGGAAGCTGCCGCCAAGGTTAAAGCGCCGGTTATCGTTCAGTTCTCCAACGGTGGTGCCGTGTTCACCGCCGGTAAGGGTCTGAAGCTGGAAGGTCAGAAAGCTGCCATCCTGGGTGCCATCTCTGGTGCCAAGCACGTTCACGCTGTTGCCGAAGCTTACGGCGTGCCGGTAATCCTGCACACCGACCACGCTGCCAAGAAGCTGCTGCCGTGGATCGACGGTCTGCTGGAAGCGGGCGAGAAGCACTTTGCTGAAACCGGCAAGCCGCTGTTCTCCTCCCACATGCTGGATCTGTCCGAAGAGTCTCTGGAAGAGAACATCGACATCTGCTGCGAGTACCTGACCCGCATGGCCAAGATGAACATGACTCTGGAGCTGGAACTGGGTTGCACCGGTGGCGAAGAAGACGGCGTCGACAACAGCCACATGGATCAGTCCGCTCTGTACACCCAGCCGGAAGATGTTGCTTACGCTTACGAGCGTCTGTCCAAGATCAGCCCGCGTTTCACCATCGCTGCCTCCTTCGGCAACGTACACGGTGTATACAAGCCGGGTAACGTCAAGCTGACCCCGTCCATCCTGGACGCTTCCCAGAAGTACGTTTCCGAGAAGTTTGGCGTTCCAGCCAAGTCTCTGGACTTCGTATTCCACGGTGGTTCAGGTTCCACTCTGGAAGAGATCCGCGAGTCCATCTCCTACGGCGTAGTGAAGATGAACATCGACACCGACACCCAGTGGGCAACCTGGGAAGGTCTGCTGAACTTCTACAAGAAGAACGAAGCTTACCTGCAAGGCCAGCTGGGCAACCCGGAAGGCGCCGACAAGCCGAACAAGAAGTACTACGATCCGCGCGTATGGCTGCGTGAAGGTCAGACTTCCATGATCGCTCGTCTGGAGAAAGCATTCTCCGACCTGAACGCCATCGACGTACTGTAATTCGTTACAGCACCTTGATTGCATGAAAAGGCGCCCTTCGGGGCGCCTTTTGCATTTCTGTGATCCGCACCGGTTGGTGAGTGGAGGAGGAACTGGGTATTATCGAAACAACTTTGCTTATTTTATTAAACAATTTGCAATCAAGGCAGGATGCTGAGTATGCAGGCAGGAAAGCACAACGGATATCAGGAGCACGTCGCCTCCTACTACGCGGCCACCCGCAACGACTCGCAACAGTGGCCCGAGCTGGAGGGGGAGCACAAGGCTGACGTCTGCATCATCGGCGGAGGTTTTACCGGTCTCAATACTGCCATCAATCTGGCGGATGCGGGCTACAAGGTGGTGCTGCTGGAGGCAAACTGCATCGGCTGGGGCGCCTCCGGGCGAAACGGCGGTCAGCTTATTCGCGGTATCGGCCACGATACCAGCCAGTTCGCCCGCTGGATTGGTGAGGATGGAGTGCGTGAGCTCGACCTGATGGGGCTGGAGGCGGTGCAGCTGGTACGAGAGCGGGTCGAGCGTTTCAATATCGAGTGCGATCTCACCTGGGGTTACTGCGACCTTGCCACCCGTCAGCGCCATCTGGCCGGCTTCGAGGAGGATCTCGACCATCTGGCGAGTCTGGGCTATGAGCACGAACTCAAACTGGTGCCGCGGGAAGATATCCATAGTGTGGTGGGGTCTGATCGCTATATCGGCGGTCTTATCGACATGGGCTCAGGGCATCTGCATCCCCTCAATCTGGCGCTCGGCGAGGCGCGAGCCGCTGCCAGCCTCGGGGTTTCCCTGTTTGAACACTCCAGAGTGACCCATATCGATTACGGCAAGCAGGTCGAGGTGACCACGGCTCATGGCCGGGTCACCGCCGATTATCTGGTGATCGGCTGCAACGCCTATCTCAACGACCTCAATCCGGAGCTGGGGGGGCGGGTGCTGCCCGCGGGCTCCTACATCCTCGCCACCGAAGTGCTGGATCGCCGCTTGCGCCAGCGCTTGCTGCCGCAAAACATGGCGGTGTGCGATCAGAACGTAGCGCTCGACTACTACCGCCTCTCCGCCGACGGCCGCCTGCTGTTTGGCGGCGCTTGCAACTACTCGGGAAGGGATCCCCGCGATATCAAGGCCTTTATGCTGCCCAAGATGCAGCGAGTCTTCCCCGAGCTGGCTGGCACTGCCATCGAGTTCCAGTGGGGCGGGATGATCGGGATTGGCGCCAACCGGCTGCCGCAGATTGGCCGCCTCAAGGAACACCCCAACGTGCTCTACGCCCAGGCCTATTCGGGTCACGGCCTCAATGCTACCCACATGGCAGGCAAGCTGGTGGCCGAGGCGATCCGCGGCGAGAGCCGGGGTTTCGATCTCTTTGCCAGTGTGCCCCATATCACCTTCCCCGGCGGCCCGGCGCTGCGCTCCCCGCTGCTGGCACTGGGTATGCTGTGGCACCGGATGAAGGATATCTTCTGACTCCGATTGTCAGCCTGTGCAGTGATGGCTGAACTAAGCCCCCTTGCCAGCCCTTGTTTATAGCGGGTTAGCACTATCGTTCCGCCCGATAGGCCAAAAAATGCATTCGCGCCAATCTCGTCCCGTTGGCGCTATCTTTTAGGTGTGAGAGCGGTTATCTGCCAAGGAACAAGGATTTGACAGATTGCCGGAATATTTGCCGAGAAAGGGCCGAAGACGGGGGGGAGGAGGACCAAGATGGAGATAAATGTGGTCGCGTCAGGCGGGCTCAGCCCGCTGGCGCAACGGCAGGGTTCTCCCGCCGTGCAGGCACAGGAGCGGGCTGCGACTTCACCATCAACGGGCAGTGACAGCCTGGTGCGCGACCTTGGCGCTGTGCTGGATGAGCTGGGGCTGTCACCGCAAGGGGAGAGCAGCGGCGGTGGCACTGTTTCAATCAGGGATTCGCTGGAAGCGTTCATCAACACCATGATGGGCTCCCTGCAACAGCAGCAGGAGCAACAGTTGGCATTGCAGCAACAACAGCGGCAAGAGCAGGAACAGCGCAAACTCGCCATCGCCGACAGCAGCGAAAACCCGCTCAAGCGGGATCTGGAGCGCCTGCTGGAGACGCTGGATCAGCAGGGCGGACAGGAAAAAGAGAGCGAGCAAGGAGCCGAGCGTGAAGCGGTCAACCCCTTGCAGAACCAGCTGACCAAGCTGCTGGAGAGCAGTGGTGCGGCAGAGAGCGGGGTCACCCTCAAGGAGGTGCTGTCAGGGTTGGCCAGCAAGTTGCCGAGCGAAACCGCCGAGCGAAAAGGGTATCGGGTCGATACCCAGGTTTGAGCTGGTTGGCAACGGCAGGAGAGTCGTTGTAGAGCATAAGGGGCGGAAAGCGCTTTATTGGGCCGGTTCCGCCAGCCGCCAGCCCTGTTCGCTCTTCATCATCCACACCTCGGCCTCTTGCGGCAGCACCTGGCCCGCCTCGAACTCGCCATATTTGCGCTCGAGCTCCATCAGCCCCATCTCCTGCTGGAAGGGGCCAACCCGGTCGTAGACCAGGTCCTCGTCGTGCAACACCTGCAACTGATCGAGTCCCTGCTTGAAGTGGAGCTGGTAACTCACTTTGACCAGATAGACCCCCTCCATCCGCTCCTCCTTGCCGAGGATGGTGAAGTCGCTGATTTCGAACAGGTTGGCGTCTGTCTCGGCCAGCAACCTAGCGGTAACTTGGCTCCGGATATCCTCTTCACCGGGCCCTGCACTGCAGCCATAAAGCCAGAGGGCTAGCAGGGGGATGAACCACTTTTTCATCAAAACTCCGGACAAGTACAAAACGAGAGGGGCGATTGTGCCACGCGAATGCGCGGCGGCAAACCTCGGCTCACGGTTCCAGTGAACGTTCCAGCACGATGGCCTCGGCCCGATAACCAGCCAGCTCGCGGCGATAGCACTCGGTGAAGCCTCTGCGCAGCCAGAAAGGATAGAGCACTCTCATTGCTGGCAATCACTGACAGGCGAAGCCGGGTAGCCCCCCATGAGCTTGCCAGCGTGCAGGCGTGAAGATAGAGCGACTGACCACGGCCACTCCCTTGCCAGGGTTCCCCCACCAGTAACAGACCCAGATAGGCGGTGTCTGGATTGGGGTAGCCGCGCAGCAGATCAATGACAGCGGTGAGTTCTCCCTGCTCCCAGCGGCCGATGAGATGTTTGTCGGAGAGAGGCAGGCCGGATGGGCAGGCGACCAGTTCCTCTTCTCCTGCCAGTGCAGAGAGAGGGTCATTGCTCACCGCCGCCTGATAGGAGGGGGCCTGCTCGAACAGCCGCTGCAAGGCAGGTGCATCGCTTGTCTGCAGCCGACGCAACTCAGTGTGCATCACTTACCATCTCGAGATGTTTGGCAAAGGGGATAGGCCCCATAAAACCGGTGACCCGCTGCCCTGTCAGCTCCTTGCCCTCGCGGTCGAAGAAGATCAGGGTCGGCAGCCCCAGCACATTGAGGCCGTTGAGCAGCTCGATATCGGCATCGTCGTTGGCGGTAACATCCGCCTGCAGCAGCACCATCTGGCCGAAGTGCTCCCGCACCGCGGGATCGCTGAAGGTCTTGTGTTCGAACTCCTTGCAGGCGACGCACCAGTCGGCGTAGAGGTCGAGCAGCACCGGCTTGCCGCGGGCGGCAGCCAGCTGCACCTTGAGGTCAGCCAGGGTCTTGATGCGGACAAACTGTGGGGCACTCTGGTTGGTGCCTGTCGTGGCAGCGCCGGTAGCGGGCGGTTGCAGCAGATCCTTGCCCACCACTACGGCGCTGATCATCGCCAGCAGCAGCACGAAGCCGCGCAGGCTCTTGGCCACCGAGTGGGGCTGGTGCTGGTTGTGATGATAGAGATAGCCACACAGCAGCAGCCCCCAGCCGAGCCAGGCAAGGGTAGCAATCTGATCGCTCCAGAGCCGTGACAGCAGCAGGATCGGCACTGCCAGCAGGGCAAAACCAAACAGCTGCTTGATCACATCCATCCAGGCGCCCGCCTTGGGCAGCAGCTTGCCACCCGAGGTGCCGAGCAGCAGCAGCGGCAGGCCCATCCCCAGTGAGAGCGCATAGAGCGCCGCCCCGCCGAGCCAGAGATCGCCGCTCTGGGCCACGTAGATCAGTGCCCCCGAGAGCGGCGCCGTGGTGCAGGGTGAGCAGACCAGCCCGGAGATCATTCCCATGATAGCGACCCCGGCCACAGAGCCGCCCTGCTGGCGGTTAGAGAGACCGGAGAGCCGAGTTTGCAAACTGCTCGGCAGTTGCAGGGTATAGAGTCCGAACATGGAGAGGGCCAGCAGCACGAACATCAGCGAGAGGCCGATCAGCACATAGGGGTGTTGCAGTGCGGCCTGGAACTTCAGCCCTGCCGAGGCGACCACCAGTCCGAGCAGGGTGTAGGTGACCGCCATCCCCTGCACATAGACCAGAGAGAGCAGGAAGGCGCGACCGGTGGAGAGGCGATGGCCGGCACCGGCGATGATGCCGGTCAGAATGGGGTACATGGGGAAGACGCAGGGGGTGAAGGCGAGCCCCAGCCCCAGCGCGAAGAAGGCGACGATGCTGAGCCAGAACCCCTGATTACCGAGGGCTGCGGCCAGCTGATCCTGCTGGCTAACCGGTGCGACGCTTTGTGCCGTTTCAGCAGTAGATGCTGTGGTTGCCGTGACCAGCGGGGCCACATCGATCAGCTTGTCGGTCGGTGGATAGCAGAGGCCATCGGTACAGCCCTGATAGCGCAGCCGCAGGGTGGCATTTTCCCGCACCTCCTTTAGCGGCACCGCGATGCTCACCTGCTGGTAGTAGACTCGGGTCTTGCCGAAGAAGTCATCCTCGTGCTCGGTGCCTTCTGGCAGGGTCGGCTCGCTGAAGGTGAGGTTGTTCCCCTTGAAGCGCAGGCTGTGGCGATAGAGGTAGTAGTTGTCGGCGATGTGGAGGGTCAGCAGCAGCTGATCGCCACGCTGTTCGCTCTCGATCTGAAAGGCCTCATCGACCTGCAAAAATTTGGGTTTGGCATTGGCCTCAATGCCCAGCGAGCTGAGGAGATCGGTGCCGCTGGCGTGGGCTGGGGCGCTGCCCACCGCTGTCATCAGCAGGGCACAGAGCAGCAGCAGGGGAGAGAGCAAGCGGTTGAATGTCATGAGGTCTCCCCATTGAGCCAGTCGAGATAGGCGGGTAGTCCGGCACTCACCGGCAGGGCCAGCAGCTCGGGAACCTCATAAGGGTGATTGGCTTGAATACATGCCTGTAGCTCGGCAAAGCGCGATTGGCGGGATTTGATGATGAGCTGGATCTCGGTGGCGCGCTCCACCTTGCCTTGCCAACGATAGACGGAGGTGACGCCCGGCAGTTGATTGATGCAGGCGGCCAGCCGCTGGTTCAGCAGCTGTTCGCAGAGAAGGTCGGCACTGGTTTGATCTGGGCAGGTGCAGAGCACCACAATGGCGTCGGTCATAAAGCGGATCTTCACCTCGTTGGGGTAAACCGGGCAGGCGCTCTTGCCGTCTCATCCCTGTCTGCGGATGAAGGTGAAAAAAGCGCCCGAAAATCAGCGGCTACTATACCCCAGAGGCGCTTCAAATAGCATCTGTAGCCATTTGTGAGCCAGCGCCAAAAATTTGTGGGGGGCATGAGATAGACGCTGTCATGGGGACAGGGCAGAATGAGCGAGCTTGTTCCCAATTGACGTAAGGAAATGTATGACCCAACAGAATGAGCAGCAGAGAAACCGCATGTTGAGCCTGCTGCGCGAAGGTGAGCGCCGCATGTTGGTTCAATTGGCCGGGCTGCTGCGCACGACCGCCGATGAAATCAATGCCGAGCTGGAGAAAGAGGAGCTGATGGCCACCCTGGAGCAGCCCATCACGGTGGAGTATCTCAACGGTGTGGTGCAGCACCATCTGTTCGAGCGCAAACACAAGGGAGATATGGCGGTTGCCCAGCAGATCCTGAGCGATTATCAGAGCGAGCTGGAAGCGCTGCAGGTAGCTCAGGCCCAGCCTGAAGAGGCTGCCGCTGCCGACGAGAGCGGCGAAGAGCTCAAGGCCCAGGCCTGAGCGACGGGCAGGCCTGAATCCTTACCTCTGAATCAGCCGGCCTGCCAGCGCTGATCCCTGTTGCGGCCCCATCATGTCTGCCATGGTGGGGCCGTGTCGTTTCTTTTGTTGCCTTCCCTTGTTGACCTTCACTTCTCGGTTTCAATCCAACTGATTCGTGCCTTAGCGCGCCTCTTGGGGCATGCCGTGCGGCACTTCGCGGGGGATGGGGAACACCTTGTCATAGCCCCAGTTGTAGACGAAGGCATAGATCAGGTAGAAGACGACGAAGCCCAGATCCAGCACCAGCGCCTCCAGCATGCTGACGCTCAGCCACCAGGACATGACCGGCAGCGCGACGATCAGCAGACCGCCCTCAAAGCCGAAGGTATGCAGCACCCGTTGCCACAGGGTCTTGTGGGTATGGCCCTGATATTTCAGCAGCAGCTTGTCGACCCCGATGTTGTAGATGTAGTTCCAGACGGTGGCCAGCACCGAGAAGAACAGTGCCAGCGGGCCCATATGGTTGAGCCCGACCCCGGTAACCCAGCTGGCCAGCGGGGCGGCAATCAGCAGGCCAATGAATTCAAAGCCAATGGCATGGCGCAGGCGATCGTTACGGGTACGCATAAGTCACTCTCTCAATCAGATTTATTCACGGATTGCTGGTTAATCTATAGATCTTTAGCGATAGATTCATGTTGGTATCCATCGCTAAAATAGATGGATGAGAGAGCTTGCCGGAGGGCCATAAGATGACGCCATCACTGGAACAACTGAGGATCTTGCTGGCGGCCGCCGAAACCGGCTCGTTTTCCGCTGCCGCCCGCAAGCTGGGCAAGGCGCAGTCGGTGGTGAGCAGCGCCATCGCCAATCTGGAGATCGATCTGGCGCTCACCCTGTTTGACCGCAGCGGTCGCTATCCGCAGCTGACGGAGGCGGGGGCCCGCATGGTGCAGGAGGCGGGGATCCTGCTGGCGCAGAGTGAACGGTTGCAATCCATTGCCGGGGAGCTGGCGGCCGGGGTGGAGACGCGCCTCACCCTGGCCATCGATGATGACTCCCACCTTCCCTGGCTCGGCACCCTGCTGGAGGAGTTCGCCACCCGCTATCCGACCGTGGAGCTGGAGCTGCTCTTCCCGCTGATGGAGGATGTGACCGAGATGCTGGTGACTGGCCGGGCCCAGCTCGGTATCAGCTATCAGAAGGTGCATCCCCAGCGGGAGATCGTCGCCCGTTCGCTGGGGGAGGTGACCATGCCGCTGGTGGTATCACCGGATCATCCGCTGGCTCGCAAGCAGCCGCTGCGGGAGGTCGATCTGCAGGGGGCACGCCAGCTGATGGTGACTGGCAGACGGGAAGGGAGCGAGCGTCAGCGCTTTCGTATCTCGGCTCAGGTGTGGTGGGTCGAGGGGGATCTCGGGGTGCTGGAGCTGGTCAAGCGGGGCCTTGGCTGGTCCGCCATCCCGGAATTTCTGCTGCATCAGCCGTTGGCTCGCGGCGAAGTGGTGGTGCTGGAGCCGGACTTTATCGCCAGCCACGCGCTGGCGCTGGAGTTGCAGTGGCATCGCGCCCGCCCGCTGGGGCAGGCGGGGCGCTGGCTGAAGGAGGCACTGCTGGCGCGGGTGCCTCGCTAGCCGACCTTACTCGGTCAGGGCGTAAGGCAGGGGTTGCAGGGTTAGGCGGGAGCCTTCGTCCTGCTTGAGACGGAATTGGGCGTCAGCCTCGGTATCTTTCGGCAGTACGGCGGTGAGCCACACCTGCCCGGCCTGTTGCCAGGCGTTGAGCACCATGCCGCTGCGGCGCCAGTTGTCACCCAGTTGCAGCTCAAGGGTATCGCCGCTGGCGACCGGCTCGCCAGCGGTGCCCGCCAGCAGGAACAGGGCGCGGTTGTTGGCGCCGCGATACTTGGCGCGGGCCACCGTCTCTTGCCCCATGTAGCAGCCCTTGTTGAAGCTGATGCCGTCCAGTGCCTGCAGGTTGAGCATCTGCGGGATGAACTCGCCCTGATGCACCGCCTCCATGTGCGGCAGGCCGGCCTTGATCTCGAGCCCCCACCAGAGTGATTCGTCACCTTGCGGGAGGGCGTCGGCTTGCTGAGTGCTCACCAGCAGCCAGCGATCCTGTTCGATCTTCACCACCATGCCGCCGTCGATCAGACCGCTCTGCTCAAGGCCAAACTGCGCGGCGATCCACGCATCTGTGCCCTTGCCAGCCAGACCTGTGGCGTGGCGTTCGTCGGCGGCGATCTCGACCTTGGAGAAGACGGCAAATTTCTTCAGCTCCGGCAGCTGGCGCTCCAGCACCGACGGGCTGGTCAGCAGCAGCAGGCTGTCGTCGAGGCAGAGCAGGCGGAAATTGCTCCACAGCTTGCCTTTGGGATCACAGTGGCCGCCCGGGGTCTGTTGCCCCGGTTGCAGGGCGTTGACATCACAGGTGACCTGACCTTGCAGATATTTGACGCGATCCTGGCCGCTGATACGGGTGATGGCCAGCTTGGTCAGGGAGAAGCGGGTCGGCTCGGCAGGAAAAACAGGTGGTTGCAGGCTCACGATGGTATTCCAGAGAGAAAGTATGTGAGCTGCATGGTAAAGACGTAACTAATGTTTGTCAGCCGGAAAATCCAGCTGGTACCATCCCCCGGTCTTTGTAAGGAGAGTGCCATGTTGAGCCCAGTTGAAAAATCCCGCCTGAAGTGGGCCTGCCGTCGCGGTATGCTCGAGCTGGATGTGATCTTTATGCCCTTTTTCGAACACGAGTTCGACTCCCTGAGCGAAGCCGATCAGCAGACCTTTATCCGCCTGCTGGCGAGCGACGATCCGGATCTGTTCAAATGGTGCATGGGTCATGGTGTCCCTGCCGATCCCGCATTTGCCGCCATGATCCCGATGATCCTGGAGCGCAATCAGGCGCGCCACGACCGCCAGGGGTAATACCGTGGAGCGGGTGATCATGACGGTTCACCCCTCCCGCCATCAGCAATGTTTGCTGGTGGCCCTCTTTTTGTTGCTGCTCTGGCCGGTGGCTGGCCTGATTGCCGGTTGGCAGTGGGCACTGTTGCTGCCCGTCTGGCTCGTGGCGCTCTGGCTGAGCTGGCGTGCGCTCGCCGCGCCCCCGTTCGAGCTTGTCTGGGATGGTCAGTGGTTGCAGTGGCAAGGTCGCCGCTATCAGCTCGACAAGAAAAGCCGCATTCTGCCCGGTGTGCTCAGGCTGGCGCTTTGTCCCGAACCGCAAGAGAGTGGAGCTGTGTCGCCACGGCAATTGTGGCTCTTCTCCGACGCCCTTCCCCCCGAACATTACCGCCTGCTGGCGCGAGCCATCCACTTTCTGCCGTCCCGGCGTTGACACCTGCTTCCCGTGATAACCATGCGCTGAGTTATCGCGATAAGCTGTTGCCATGTGGCTGGCGACACTCTTTTTGTGGCTGAAAAGCGGTTGAAAACAAGTGACCCCGCCGGGGCGGGGTCACTGATAGCTGCAATGCTTGGCGGGAAGAGGGTTAATCCCGCTCCGGGGTCAGCACGGTCGGTTTGGAGTCCGGCAACATATCCGGATAATCCAGGTTGTAGTGCAGGCCGCGCGACTCCTTGCGCTGCAGGGCGCAGTTGACGATAAGTTCGGCCACCTGCAGCAGGTTGCGCAGCTCCAGCAGGTTGTTGGAGACGCGGAAGTTGGCGTAGTACTCCTGCACCTCCTGCTTGAGCAGGTCGATGCGGCGCTTGGCGCGGGCCAGGCGTTTGTTGGTGCGCACTATCCCCACGTAGTCCCACATCATCAACCGCAGTTCGTGCCAGTTGTGCTGGATCACTACCAGTTCGTCGGAATCTTCCACCTTGCTCTCGTCCCACACCGGCAGGCGCGGCGGCTCCACACTCATCGGCAGCTTGGCCAGAATGTCGGCCCCCGCCTGATGGGCATAGACCACGCATTCCAGCAGGGAGTTGGAGGCCATGCGGTTGGCGCCGTGCAGACCGGTGTAGGTCACTTCACCTATGGCGTAGAGGCCGGGAATATCGGTCTGGCCGTTGTTGTCGATCATCACTCCACCACAGGTGTAGTGGGCGGCCGGCACGATGGGCATCGGCTCCTTGGTGATGTCGATGCCGACCGCGAGGCAGCGCTCATAAATGGTTGGGAAGTGCTTGATGATGAAGTCGGCCGGTTTGTGGCTGATATCCAGATACATGCAATCCGCCCCGAGCCGCTTCATCTCGTGGTCGATGGCGCGGGCGACGATATCGCGTGGCGCCAGCTCGGCCCGCTCGTCAAACTCCGGCATAAAGCGGCTGCCGTCCGGGCGGCGCAGATAGGCCCCCTCGCCACGCAGCGCTTCGGTCAGCAGGAAGTTGGGGTCGTCCGGGTGGAACAGGCTGGTGGGGTGGAACTGGTTGAACTCCAGGTTCGCCACCCGGCAGCCGGCCCGCCATGCCATCGCGATGCCATCGCCAGAGCTCACATCCGGGTTGGAGGTGTACTGGTAGACCTTGGAGGCGCCACCGGTGGCCAGCGCCACGAAACGGGCACGGATCACCTCGACCTGCTCGGCGTTGCGGTTCCAGACGTAGGCCCCCAGCACCTTGTTGCCTGGCAGGTTGAGCTTGCGGGTGGTGATGAGGTCGACCGCGTTGAAGCGCTCCATCAACTGGATATTGGGGTGGGCACGAACCTGATCGATCAGGGTGAGCTGCACCGCCTTGCCGGTGGCATCCGCCGCGTGGAAGATGCGGCGATGGCTGTGGCCCCCTTCCCGGGTGAGGTGGTACTGGGATTCACCGTCGGCGTTCTCCTCCTGATCGAAGGGGACCCCTTGCTGAATGAGCCACTGGATGGACTCGCGGGCGTGGCGGGCGGTGAACTCCACCACGGCCGGGTCACACAACCCGGCGCCCGCGTTGAGCGTGTCGCTCACGTGGGATTCGATGCTGTCGGTTTCGTCGAAAACGGCAGCGATGCCTCCTTGCGCATAGAAAGTGGCCCCTTCACTGATGGGCCCCTTGCTCAGAACCAGGACTTTGGCGTGGTCTGCCAATCGCAACGCGAGGGACAAACCAGCGGCACCGCTGCCAATGATCAGTACATCGCAAAGGTATTCAACACTTGCTTTCATAAGTATCATTGGCCTGGATTAAGAACTGGCACCATGGTAGCCCAAGCGAGGGCGAGGATGCAGCCTGCATCACATTTTTTTCAATTGAAGCGAACTTTCTCTGATTCTCCCTGTCTGAACTTGTGCGCTTAGGAAGGGCCGGAAAAGAAGAACGATAACCTGATGGGGGTTTTACGGCTCTGATGAGCGACCAGAATCTACTGGACGAACAGCTGGTTGAACGGGTCCAGCGCGGCGATAAAGCAGCTTTCAACCTGTTGGTAAAAAAATACCAGCATAAGGTGGTCAACCTGGTTGCCAGGTATGTCAACAATCCCGGTGATGTGCCCGATGTGGCGCAAGAGGCCTTTATAAAAGCCTACCGTGCATTGCCGACATTCCGTGGCGAAAGTGCTTTTTACACCTGGTTGTACCGAATTGCCGTGAACACGGCGAAGAATTATCTCACCTCCCAGGGGCGCAGGCCCCCGAGCAGTGATGTGGAGGCTGACGAAGCGGAGTCTTATGGCGGCGGTGAAGCCTTGCAAGAGGTCTCAACCCCCGAAAACCTGGCGCTGACTGACGAGATCAAACGCACCGTGTTTTCAGCCATAGAGGCATTGCCGGAAGACCTGAGGACAGCTATCACCCTTCGCGAACTGGAAGGGCTGAGCTACGAAGAGATTGCCGAAATCATGGATTGCCCAGTGGGTACGGTCAGATCCCGTATCTTCCGGGCGAGGGAAGCAATCGATAAAAAGCTGCAACCTCTGATCGAGAATTAACTGGGGAAAGACGGGTTAACTTATGGCAAATAAAGAGCAAATCTCTGCCCTGATGGATGGTGACCTGAGTGACGCAGAGGTACTAAACGAGCTGGAGATGGACTCCGACTTGCAAGATACCTGGGGTCGTTACCACCTGATCGGCGATGCCATGCGGGGTGACCTGCCGGTCAATCTGCAACTGGATCTCAGTGACAGCATCATGGCTGCGCTGGAGGATGAGCCCACCATACTGGCACCCAAGCCGGTCGAGACGGCTCCCGTGCTGCAACCTGCCGTTGCGCCGGTCAAGACAGATTCCAATGTGGTTCCGCTGTTCCGCCGGGTCGGTCAGCAGCTAGGTCAATATGCCATTGCGGCATCTGTGGCCGCTGCCGTTATCTTCGGGGTGCAGCAGTATCAGGGACAGGATGGCGTTCCGGCCAATCCGGTGCTCAATACCATTCCAATCGGTGGCAGTGCGGCGCCGGTGAGTGTTCACTATCCGCAACAGGATGGCGCCCGTGCCCGTCAGCAAGGGCTGACCGAACAGCAGATGCAGGAGCAGCGGGAGCGGATTAATGCCTTCCTGCGTGACCACCAGTTGCAGCAGCGCCTGTTGCAAGACAGACAGATCCAACAATAACGAATTGTCAGGGATACAAACGTGCGCCAGTCCAGCCGTATTTTGCTGGCCTCTCTCCTGCTGATTAGTGCCAAGGCCTCGGCCGACGATAAGTCGGCCGAGGCCTTGTTGCAGCAGATGCAGAGTGCCGTGCAGCAACAAAATTTCGAGTTGTCCATGGTCAAGGCCCGTCAGGGGCGTCTTGAACCGATCCGGATCAGCCATGCCGTGATCAACGGCAAGGAAGTGGCCCACCTCAGTTACCTCGACGGCAAGGCGATCGAGTATCTCCAGCGCCAGAATGAATACACCTTTTTTGAAAACAGCCACGATCCCTACACCCTGAAGGATGCCCGCTTCCCCGGCATCTGGTCGACGTTGGTGAAGATGCCGCTGGCGCAGGTGCTGGAGAGCTATGATCCAGTGCTGGCCGGTCGCAGCCGGGTTGCCGGTGTGGTGGCACAGGTGGTGAGGCTGGTGCCTAAAGAGGCCGATAAATATGGTTTCGTGCTCTGGATTGACGAGCAGAGCCACTTGCTGCTGCGGATCGACATGGTCGAGCGGGAAGGCAATCTGGTGGAGCAGGTGCTCGGTGTCGAGCTGGATCTGCAGAGCAAACCGGCCCCCTGGCTGGTGAAGCTGGCCAACAGCAAGCAGCCACCGGCGCTGGCGCTGGAGGATGCCTACCCGGCGCCGCAACAGCAGTTGAACTGGCAGATCACCTGGCTGCCCGATGGCTTCAAGGTGCTGTCGCAAGATCGGCACCAGCTGGTGACCACCAGTATGCCGGTGGATTACATGATGCTCTCCGATGGGCTGGTGGATCTCTCGGTCTACGTCTCCCGGGTCGATCCTAAGCAGGCGGTGCGCCAGCAGCTGATCCGCCAGGGGGCGACCTCGCTGGTGAGCTATGTCAACGAGGTGGGGGTTGAGATCACCGTGGTCGGGGAAGTGCCTGCCGAAACTGCCAAGCGCATCGCCGAGTCGGTCCAGCCGCTGGCCCGCAACGAGGCCGTGCAGTGAGTCCATGCTCTGGGCTGACTGTGGTGCCCAGCTTGCCGCAGACTGCAAGTCGTGTTCAGATCCTGCCATTGCATGAGCACGAGGTGTTGCCGTGAACGAGATGAGTGAAGAGCTGGCGACCGTGGTGGCCATTGAAGGAGACCATGCCTGGGTGGAGTGCGAACGGCGTTCTGCCTGTAGTGGCTGCCAGCAGCAATCCGACTGCGGTACCGGCACTGTGGCCAAGGCGTTTCCCCTGAAAGCTCCCCGCTTGCGGGTCAGGCTGACCGCCGAGGTGCGGGTTGGCCAGCAAGTAAGGCTCGGTATCCCGCAAGAGAGTTTGCTGCGCGGGGCGGCGTTGGTCTATGTGCTGCCGCTTTTCTGTCTGTTGGCCGGCGCCTTGCTGGGGCAGCTCTGGCTGGCACCGCTGCTCTCGGGAGGGGAGGGAATTACCATTCTCTGCTGCCTGCTGGGGGGCGTGCTGGGCTTTTTACTGGTTCGTTACTTTTCCAACCGCCTGGATCAGGGGCGCTACGGCCCGCAGATGCTCGGCGTGGTCGTCCCTGTCCGCATCCTCCCCTGACTGAACAGGCGCAATTTCACTGGCGCTGGCGACTAAAGAATGGCCGTCAGCCGGGTTATCCAGTAAAATCGCGCCTCCATAACTGACCTTAACTAATTTTGAGTGACTCTTGCTCGATGAAACACATTCGTAACTTTTCGATTATTGCGCACATCGACCACGGTAAATCGACCCTGTCGGACCGTCTGATCCAGACTTGCGGTGGCTTGTCCGACCGCGAGATGCAGGCTCAGGTGCTTGACTCCATGGATCTGGAGCGCGAGCGCGGCATTACCATCAAAGCACAGAGTGTGACCCTGAACTACCAGGCACAAGACGGTAACACCTACCAGCTGAACTTTATCGACACCCCGGGCCACGTGGATTTCTCCTACGAGGTCTCCCGCTCTTTGGCGGCCTGTGAAGGGGCGCTGCTGGTGGTGGATGCCGGCCAGGGGGTTGAGGCACAGACTCTGGCCAACTGCTACACCGCCATGGAAATGGATCTGGAAGTGGTGCCGGTGCTGAACAAGATTGACCTGCCGGCCGCAGAGCCGGAGCGGGTTGCCGAGGAGATCGAAGACATCGTCGGTATCGACGCGGTCGATGCGGTGCGCTGCTCCGCCAAGACCGGCCTGGGTGTTGATCTTGTGCTGGAAGAGATCGTTGCCAAGATCCCGGCACCGGAAGGTGACCCGGATGCCCCGCTGCAGGCGCTGATCATCGACTCCTGGTTCGACTCCTATCTGGGCGTTGTCTCTCTGGTGCGGATCAAGAACGGTTCCCTGAAGAAGAACGACAAGATCAAGGTGATGAGCACCGGTCAGGTGTGGGGTGTCGATCGTATCGGTATCTTCACACCCAAGCAGGTGGATACCCAGGGTCTGGGTTGCGGCGAGGTAGGTTGGGTTGTCTGCGGTATCAAGGACATCCACGGCGCGCCGGTGGGCGATACCCTGACTCAGGCCAAGAACGGTGCCGACAAGGCGCTGGCTGGCTTCAAGAAGGTGAAGCCGCAGGTTTATGCGGGTCTGTTCCCCATCTCCAGCGATGACTACGAGTCGTTCCGTGACGCCCTCGACAAGCTCTCCCTGAACGATGCCTCCCTGTTCTTCGAGCCGGAAAGCTCCACTGCGCTGGGCTTCGGCTTCCGTTGCGGCTTCCTCGGCATGCTGCACATGGAGATCATTCAGGAGCGTCTGGAGCGTGAATACGATCTGGATCTGATCACCACGGCGCCGACCGTAGTGTACGAGATCGAGCTGACCGACGGTTCTACCATCCACATCGACAGCCCGGCCCAGATGCCCGCCATCACCAGCATCAAGGAGATGCGCGAGCCGATCGCCGAGTGTCATATCCTGCTGCCGCAGGAGTACATGGGCAACGTGATCACCCTCTGTATCGAGAAGCGTGGCGTACAGACCAACATGGTCTACCACGGCAAGCAGGTGGCGCTGACCTATGAAATCCCGATGGCAGAAGTGGTGCTCGACTTCTTCGACCGTCTGAAATCCACCAGTCGCGGTTACGCCTCGCTGGACTATGGCTTCAAGCGTTTCGAAACCTCCGACATGGTCCGTCTGGATATCATGATCAACGGTGAGCGGGTCGATGCCCTGGCCATCATCACCCACAAGGACAACGCCCAGTATCGCGGTCGTCAGGTGGTGGAGAAGATGCGCGAGCTGATCCCGCGCCAGATGTTCGATATCGCCATTCAGGCGGCCATCGGCAACCAGATCATCGCACGCAGCACCGTCAAGGCACTGCGTAAAGACGTAACCGCCAAGTGCTACGGTGGTGACGTGAGTCGTAAGAAGAAACTGCTGAACAAGCAGAAAGAAGGTAAGAAGCGGATGAAGTCCCTCGGCCGTGTCGACGTGCCGCAGGAAGCCTTCCTCGCGATTCTCCACGTCGGAAAGGATTAATAGATGGCAAGCACGTTTTCCCTGATCCTGGTGGTGGTCTGCGCGATCACCGGTGTTATCTGGTGTCTGGACAAGATGATTTGGTCCAAGCAGCGCGCCGCCAAGATTGCCGTGGCTCGTGCCCATGGCGGTGCCCACCTGGATGAGAAGACCCTGGCCAAGGTGGCCCCCGTGCCGGTCTGGATTGAGCAGACCGCCGGGGTCTTCCCGGTCATCACTTTTGTGCTGATCCTGCGTTCGTTCATTTTTGAACCGTTCCAGATCCCGTCAGGTTCCATGATGCCCACCCTGCTGGTGGGCGACTTCATCCTGGTGGAAAAGTTTGCCTATGGTCTGCGGGATCCGGTGACCAACACCAAGTTCCTCGAGACTGGCGAGCCCAAGCGCGGTGACGTGGTGGTATTCAAGTATCCCCTTGAACCGCGCGTTGACTACATCAAGCGGGTGGTCGGCATGCCGGGTGATCGGGTCATCTATCGCAACAAGGAGCTGATGATCCGGCCCAAGTGCGAAGAGCAGGAAGGGAAAACGTGCCCGGGCTTCAAGAAGCTCGACGTCAAGTTTGAACAAAGAGGCGAATTTACCCAGATGGGGATCCCCCTTGACCGCTATACCGAGCAGTTGGGTGATGTCTCCCACGAGACCCTGCGCAATCCGCTGATGCCCGACATGGTTGGCCGTTACTATCGCCAGCCCGGCACCTACCCCGACGAGTGGGTGGTACCGGAAGGCCAGTATTTCGTGATGGGCGACAACCGCGACAACAGCACCGACAGCCGCTTCTGGGGCTTTGTGCCCGAGCAGAATCTGGTCGGCAAGGCGGTCGCTATCTGGATAAGTTTTGAATTCGAGCGCGAAGAAGGCTCCCTGCTGCCAAGTTGGGTACCGACAGGTGTGCGCTTCAACCGCATTGGCGGAATCAAGTAAATGAATATCAAGATGAACAGACTGCAGTCCCGTCTCGGGCATGTCTTTGCGGATCTGGAACTGCTGACCCGGGCGCTGACTCACCGCAGCGCCGGTTCCCGTCACAATGAACGACTGGAATTTCTGGGTGACTCGATTTTGAGTCTGGTGATTGCCGACGATCTGTTCCACCGCTTCCCGCAAGCGGCGGAAGGGGATCTCAGCCGGATGCGCGCCACCCTGGTGCGCGAGAAGACCCTGGCCGAACTGGGCCGGGAGTTTGACCTTGGTGATCACCTGATCCTGGGCCCCGGCGAACTCAAGAGCGGCGGTTTTCGCCGCGAATCCATTCTGGCCGACACGGTCGAGGCGGTGATCGGTGCCGTCTATCTGGATACCAATCTTGAGACGGTGCGGACCCTGCTGCTGAGCTGGTATGCCAGCCGCCTGGAAGAGATCAAGCCTGGCATCGAGCAGAAAGATCCCAAGACCCGTCTGCAAGAAATTTTGCAGGGAAGCCGCAAATCCCTGCCGACCTACACTGTGACCAACGTCAAGGGCGAGGCCCACAACCAGGAGTTCACCGTCCAGTGTGACGTTGAAGGTCTGGATGGTCCCCTCGTCGGGGTCGGCACCAGCCGTCGCAAGGCCGAACAGGCCGCGGCGCAGCAAGCATTGGAAAAACTGTCATGACAGATACCACCTACTGCGGCTTTGTTGCCATCGTGGGCCGCCCGAATGTGGGCAAGTCCACCCTGCTCAATAAGCTGCTTGGCCAGAAGGTCAGCATCACCTCGAAGAAGCCCCAGACCACCCGTCACCGGATTTTGGGGATCGATACCGAGGAGAACTACCAGACCATCTATGTGGATACCCCGGGTCTGCACATTGAAGAGAAACGGGCTATCAACCGCCTGATGAACCGTGCCGCCACCAGTTCGCTGGGTGATGTGGCCATGGTGGTGTTCATGGTTGACGGTACCCACTGGACCAAAGACGACGAGATGGTGCTGGGCAAGCTGCGCAATCTCAAGTGCCCGGTGGTGCTGGCGGTCAACAAGATCGACAACGTCAAAGAGAAAGAAGATCTGCTGCCCCACCTCGAGTGGCTGGGCCAACAGATGAACTTCGCCCATATTCTGCCCATCAGTGCCGAAAAGGGCACCAACGTGGAGAAGATCCGCGAGTGGGCCAAGGATCTGCTGCCGGAAAACGTCCATTTCTTCCCGGAAGATTACGTGACTGACCGCTCCTCCCGCTTTATGGCCTCCGAAATCATCCGCGAGAAGCTGATGCGCTTTACCGGTGAGGAGCTGCCCTACTCGGTGACGGTGGAGATCGAGCGCTTCAAGGTGGAAGAGAACGGCCTCTACCACATCCACGGCCTCATTCTGGTCGAGCGCGATGGCCAGAAGAAGATGGTCATCGGCAACAAGGGCGAGAAGATCAAGACCATCGGCACCGAAGCGCGCCTCGACATGGAACGGCTGTTCCAGAACAAGGTGCACCTCGAGCTGTGGGTCAAGGTCAAGTCGGGCTGGGCTGATGATGAGCGCGCCCTGCGCAGCCTCGGGTATGGCGACGACTGATTGCTGACCCCGGCTTTCGTCATCCACAGTCGGCCCTATCGGGAGACCAGCCAGCTGGTCGAGGTCTTCACCCAGGATAGTGGCCGATTTACTCTGGTGGCTCGCGGTTCTCGCGGGCCACGCTCCCCTCTCAAGGGGCTGTTGCAGCCCTTCACCCTGCTCACCATTGCCTGGCGCGGCAAGGGGGATCTCAAGAACCTCACCCAGGTCGAATGCCCGGATCACTCTCTGCGTCTCGGCGGCGATCGCCTCTTCTACGGCCTCTATCTCAACGAGCTGGTCTACTACCTGCTGGAAGCGGACACCCCGTTCCCCGAAGTGTTCGATGCCTATGCCCGTGCCATCATGGCGCTGGCCGATGGCGAGACGCCGGAGCTGCCGCTGCGCCGCTTCGAGTTCCTGCTGTTGCAGGCGCTCGGCTATGCGGTGGATTTTGAATACACGGCGGACGACGAGTCGCCCATTGAGCCGACCTTGCTCTATGGCTTCGAGCGTGAATTGGGCTTTGTTGCTTGCGAGCGGGCGCCGGATCCCCGTACCCTGTTTCTCGGTGCCCACCTGCTCGCCTTTGCCGAGGGACGTTTCGATACCCCTCCCTTGCTGCAGGCGGCCAAACGTTTCAGCCGATTGGCACTGCAACCCTATCTGGGCAAGCGCCAGCTAAAGAGCCGGGAGCTGTTTTTAAAACGTAAAGCCAGTATGCAAGGCTGACACAGATTACAGACATACGGATATTGGCGCGGTGTGATTCGCTGACCGCGCAGTCAACAGATGAAGCCTTTCAAGGAGTTCTCAATGAGTGAAATCTATCTGGGTGTGAACATCGACCATATCGCCACCCTGCGCAACGCCCGTGGCACCCAGTATCCTGATCCGGTACAGGCCGCATTCGTGGCCGAGCAGGCCGGGGCCGATGGCATTACCGTGCATCTGCGTGAAGATCGCCGCCACATCACCGACCGCGATGTGGAGATCCTGCGCCAGACTATCCAGACCAGAATGAACCTGGAGATGGCGGTGACCGAAGAGATGATCGGCATCGCCTGCCGTATCAAGCCTCACTTCGTCTGTCTGGTGCCGGAGAAGCGCACCGAGGTGACCACCGAGGGCGGTCTGGACGTGGCCGGTCAGCTGGCCAAGGTGACTGATGCCGTTGCCCGCCTCTCCGCGGTGGGGGCGCAGGTATCCCTCTTTATCGACGCCGATCCCATCCAGATTGATGCGGCTGCCGAGAGTGGCGCCCCCTTTATCGAGATCCACACCGGTCGCTATGCCGATGCCACCACAGATGTTGAGCGCAACGCCGAGTTCAAGCGCATCGCCGCCGGTGCCTCCTATGCCGTTGGCAAGGGACTCAAGGTCAATGCTGGCCACGGCCTGCACTACCACAACGTCAAGGCCATCGCCGCCATCCCCGAGCTCTATGAGCTCAACATCGGCCACGCCATCATCGGCCGCGCCGCCTTCGATGGTCTGGCCAAGGCCGTGAGCGACATGCGCCTGCTGATGCAGGAAGCCCGTCAGGGGTTCTGATCCGCTGGATAGGTCAGCGGCCTGATACTGGTCGCCAAAGATAACAAGGGACGCCGCGGCGTCCTTTGTTGTTTCTCGCTGAACCAAGTCAATCACGGCATGGTGAGTCAGCTCTCGTGATCACAGCTTTCCATCGCTCATACACATACGGATTTTCGCCTCGACGACTTCCTCCATGGCGGCCATGGCGGGCACCAGATACTGGCGCGGGTCGCTGGCATCCGGATGAGAGCCAAGGAAGGCTTTCATCGCATCGGCGAAGGCGATCTTCAGTTCGGTCGCAACGTTGACCTTGCAGATCCCGAGCTCGATGCAGCGGCGCACATCGGTTTCCGGCACACCAGAGGCTCCGTGCAGCACCAGCGGAATATCCACCTGCTCGCGAATGGCGGCGAGGCGGGTGAAGTCCAGACAGGGCTCCTCCTTGTAGAGGCCGTGAGCGGTACCGATGGCCACCGCCAGCGAGTCGATACCGGTGCGACGGACAAACTCGGCC
Source organism: Aeromonas sp. DNP9 (assembly GCF_001728955.1). Taxonomy (NCBI): domain Bacteria; kingdom Pseudomonadati; phylum Pseudomonadota; class Gammaproteobacteria; order Aeromonadales; family Aeromonadaceae; genus Aeromonas; species Aeromonas sp. DNP9. The sequence continues at coordinate 39,059 of NZ_LYSQ01000030.1, forward strand.
GCCTTGAGCGGGTCGGTAAATTTGGCATGAGCGGCATCGACGATAAGGTCATCCTCCTGACCGCCCAGCTGACCCAGCTCCGCTTCGACACTGGCGCCCATGCGGTGGCAGAAGGTCACCACGCTGCGCACCTTCTCGATATTCTCTTCAAACGGAAAGTGCGAGGCATCGATCATGGCGGAGCGAATACCCGCTTCGACCTTGTTGTGGATGTCCTGCTCGTCTTCGTGGTGATCCAGATGCAGCACCAGTGGGATGCGATATTCATGGGCGGCAGCCTGACAGATGGAGACCAGATACTCGACCCCGGCATGGCGATAGGTACCCGGGGTGCCAGCCAAAATAACCGGAGAGCGCATGCGAGCGGCGGTGCGTGCTACCACCTGCACGGTTTCCAGGTTGTGGATGTTGAAAGCCGGTACGGCATAGCCGCGGCGCTGGGCATCTTTGAGCATTTCATGGGAAGAGATCAGATACATAGTGACTCCTGAGCGTCCTGATTGACGCGAAATCCTGAGAAAAGGGAGGAGAGCTGGGTCGGGTTTATCTCCCGGCCAGCTACCCAGATGTGTTGTTGATTGAGTTCAGTGGTGAGGGCGAGCAGGTTGGCCTGTTTGCCAACTGCCAGTGAACCGAGGCGATCGGCAATGCCGAGCATCTTTGCGGGTGCCAGCGAGGCCATTGCGATGGCTTCATCGAGCGGTACATTCGCCAACTGCACCATGTTGCGTACGGCTCCAAGCAGGGTGAGGGTGCTGCCTGCCAGGCCACCGGCCTCGGTGCGTACCACGCCGTTTTTCATCTCGACCCGATAGTTGCCAAGCAGATAGTGACCGTCGGGCATACCGGCGGCGCGCATCGCATCGGTAACCAAGAGCAGGTGCTGGCCGGCACAGCAGTGACAGAGCTTGAGCACGCTCGGGTGGACGTGATGGCCATCGGCGATCAGCTCCAGCCAGGCAGCGGGATGGACAAGACCTGCACCGACCATGCCGGGTTCGCGGTGGTGCAGGCCGCGCATGCCGTTGAAGCAGTGCACCAGTCCGGAGGCGCCCGCTGCCAGCGCCGCCATGGTGGTGTCGTGATCCGCCGTCGAGTGGCCCAGCATTACCCGCACGCCGTTTGCGGCAAGATGGTGAATGGCTGCGATGGCATTGGGTTTTTCCGGTGCCAGTGCGACCACCTTCAGGCTGCCGCACGCCAGCTGTTGCAGATGGTTCAGTTCGGCAATATCCAGCTCCCGAAACAGCGCCTGATCGTGGGCGCCCTTGTTGTCCGGAGTGAAGTAGGGCCCTTCCAGATAGCAGCCGAGTAGCTCTGCGCCTGGCATGCCGCGGGCAACGCCATCGGCAATGCGGGCAAGGGCTTGCTCTATCTCGGGGAGTGGGGCGGTGACCGTGGTGGCAAGAAAAGCGCCGACCCCTTCTGCCGCCTTGGCCATCGACAAGGTAGCCAAGGCATTGCCATCGCTATCCATGACATCGACGCCAGCACCGCCGTGGACATGACCGTCGATCAGCGCAGGTACCAGCAGCTCGACATCTCGCGCCGGATCGCCATCCTTGATGGGGCCGATAGCGGTGATGATGCCCCCTTCATGGGTCAGCTCCTGATGCTCCAGCCAACCCTGTTCGGTCAGCAGGCGACGGGCACGGATCCGTGAGGCCATCAGATTCCCTCCTCGGCGAGAGCGACATCTGTCTGACGCTCTTTACTCATCTCATCCGCCAGTGAAGTGAGGCCACGGTGGCCGCAATCAAGGGCCTGCCGGCGGAATTCACGGGCGCTGAGGCCATCGCGCTCCAGCGCCATCTCCAGCAACAGTTGCAGGTTGGTACCGGTAATAACCTCCCGCTCTGTCTGGTGCAGTGAGAGGGTCGAGGCGACCCGAAACGGGGTGCCGCCGAGCAGGTCGGTCAGGAAGACCACGCCATCCCCCTTGTCGACCTCTGCCAGCGCCGCTTCGCACTGTGCCTGCAGCAGGGCGGTGGTGGAGCTCTCGGGAAAGTCGATGGCGATAATCGCGTCCTGTTCGCCGAGAATCTGCAGCATGGCGCGCTCCAGACCGCTGGCGAAACCGCCATGACCACAAATGATGATGCCCAACATAGTCTGTTCCTTTACTGCAAAGGGGGCCGGCTTGCTGCCGGCTCCGGATTAGAGGAAACCGGCGAACTTGCCGACGATACCGAGTACCACCGTGATGACGATGAGGCGCAGCGGGCTCCAGCCTTTGCGGATCAGGGCGTACATCGCCAGGGTGTAGAGCAGCGGCAGGAAGGCGGGCATCAGCTTGTCGAGCACATCCGCCTGCAGTTTGACGACTGCATCACCGGCAGTGATCTCCAGCGTGGTGCCAAGACGCACATAGGTGGCGACCAGCGCGCCGATCACCGTCATACCGACGATGGAGGCAGCATGCCCCACCTTGCGGGTATTGGCCTTGATGACCGGAATGGCCGCCACCCCCATGCGGTAGGCGTAGTGCGCCAGACCAAAACGCAGGCCGAAGTGGACCACGTTGAACAGCAGGAAGAAGACCACGGCACCCATGATGGAGCCTTGCAGCGCTAGATCTGCCCCTATGCCGCCGCAGATGGGGAGCAGGGTGAGCCAGAACATGGCATCGCCGATCCCGCCGAGCGGAGCACCGACGGCAATCTTGGTACTCTGGATGCTGTTGACGTTCTGCTTGGAGCGCTCCATCGCCAGCACGATCCCCATCACGAAGGTGACCAGGAAGGGGTGGGTGTTGAAGAAGCCCATGTGCCCTTTCATGGCCCGGGAGAGATCCCGCGGATTGGTGTGGATCTTCTGCAGTGCCGGCAGCAACCCATAGAGCCAGCCGGAGGCCTGCATCCGCTCATAGTTGAAGGAGGCCTGCAGCAGCAGGGAGCGCCAGGCAAAGCGGTTGATATCCTGCTTGGTCAGCTCTGCGCCAAGCTGCTGATCTTCATAGGTGTCGTCGGATTGTGGCCGGGTATTGTGCGGTTCGGCGCTGGAGATGATCCGCGCAGCAGTGTTGTTAGATGCCATCTTCGGTTTCCTCCTGAACAGGACGAGCTTGCGGGGGGGTGGTGCGCATGAAGTCGATCAGGGCCATGGCCAGCGCGGCGGCGGCGATGGCCAGCACCGGTAACTGGAGCCAAGCGGCAGCGACGAAACCGAGGATGAAGTAGGGGATATAGACGTTCTTCATCATGATCTTGAGCAGCACGGCAAAACCGATGGCGGGCATGATGCCGCCAGCAACGCCGAGGCCGTCGATGAGGCGTGCAGGCAGCACGTCGATGGCTGCCTTGGCATGTTCGGCCCCGAAGTAGGTGGGCAGGAAGGCACAGAGGAAATAGAAGGTGCCCAGCGCCAGCAGCGCCAGATAGTTGACCCGCTCGATACCGTGCACGTCAGCCGCTTCGGCCATGCGATCGCAGCGGGACATCACCCCCGACATCACCGAGAAGAGGAAGGTGATCCCCATCTGCACGGCAACGGCGAAGGGAACGGCAACCCCGACTGCCACATCCGGTTTGACTCCGGTGGTGATGGCGAAGGTGGCGCCGACTATGGTGCCGATAATGACGTTGGGCGGTTGCGCCCCCGCCAGCGGGGCCAGTCCCATCCAGACCAGCTCCAGGGTGCCGCCCACCAGAATGCCGGTAGGCAGGTCGCCGAGGATGAGGCCAACCAGCGGTCCAAGCACCACTGGACGGTGGAAGTGGGTCAGACCGTTGAACAGGTCGAGTCCGGCGAAAAACGCCAGGATGCCAAGCAGCAGACCTTGTAACAAACTGATTTCCATCACAATTGTCCTTAATCAGAGCAAATTGAAAATGTCCTGTGCCGGTTCGGTCGGCACGCCCTGGACATAGCACTCGACACGGGCGTCCCGCAGGGCGCGAAATGCGGTGATGTCCTGTTCGTCCACGGATACGGTCTTGTGGATTTGACGCTTGCCGTCGGCGTAATGCATGTTGCCGACGTTGATCCGGGAGATGGGGACACCTCCCTGAACCAGGGTGTTGAAATCGGTCGGGTTTTTGCAGACCAGCAGGATCTTCTGGCGATCCGCCGCCTTGTGGATGTTGTCGATCACCTTCTGGAGCGGCCAGAACCGCACCGCAATGCCTTCGGCCAGCACCATCTCCATCAGGTTCTGCTGGATGGGGTCCTCTGCCACCTCGTCGTTGGCGACCAGCACCAGATTGGCACCGGCAAAGCCGACCCACTGGACGCCGACCTGACCGTGGATCAGGCGCTCATCGATCCGGCTCAATACGATATTGGGCATCACAGCACTCCTTCTTGGTGGAACGGATAGATATTGACCCCCTGTACGACCCGGTTGACCTGACCGGTGGGGCAGGGATTGTCCGGGCTGATCCCCAGTCCCAGCGAGGTATGGAAGGCGTAGTACTGGGCATAGAGCAGGTAGCAGAAGGCGAGCTGGGCATCGTCGCCATGCAGGGTAGCGGGCAGATAGATGTGCTCCCCCTCCTCAATGACGGGATGGTGCTGGTCGGCGATGGCGACCACCCGGGCAGCCTTGCCATCGCTTCGCAGCTCGCGCAGCAGATCCAGATCGTATTGCCGGGTGTAAGGGGCGTTGGAGATGAGCAGCATGATGAGCGTCTGTTCGTTGACGACCGATTTCGGGCCGTGGCGAAAGCCGGTGGGGGAGTCGAACATGGCGACCAGACGGCCGGCGGTCAGCTCCAGCAGCTTGAGTGCCGCCTCCTGCGCCACCCCTTGCAGACTGCCGCTGCCAAGATAGATGACCCGTTCGGGCAACGGCTCGTTCCAGGCCGGTACGCGCTGCACGACCTGCTCCAGAATGGCGTCACTGGTGGTGACCAGCTGCTCGCAGCGCTGGCGGTTGAACCGCTCTGGCAGAAAGAGAGCCAGACAGCTCAGCATCATGCTGGTCAGGCTGCTGGTCATGGCGAAGCTGCGATCATTGGTCTGGGGCGGCATCAGCAGGGCCAGAGAGTGGGCATCTTGCTGGCAGCGGCGATAGAGCGCCCCTTCACCGTTGCAGGTCAGTACCAGATGGTGGCAGTGGCTGAGCAGCTGACTGGCCAGTTCGACCGCCGCCACACTCTCGGGGCTGTTGCCGGAGCGGGCAAAGGAGATAAGCAGGGTCGGGCAATCTTCGGCCAGATATTCGGCCGGGTCGGTGACGATATCCGTGGTGGCGATCGCCTCGACCCGGGCATGCAGGTGGGCCGAGAGATAGGGGGCGAGCGCCCGGCCGGCAAAGGCGGATGTGCCAGCCCCGGTCAGGATGATGCGCAGCTCTTGTCGGGCGAGCAGAGGGGTCAGAAAACGGGTCAATGCTGGACGGCACTCCTCGACCATGGCGAGGGTCTCGCGCCAGGTGGCGGGTTGCTGGCGAATTTCACGGGCAGTCGCCAGGCCATTGGCACTGCGCAATGTCTCTTCTGAATAACCAAGAATCATGTCTGCAACTCCTTATACAACAGGGTCGAGCTGGGAATGGCGGCGAGAGGCCGCAGTGCAGGCGCTGGCGTAGTGCCGCAGCACCTCCTGCACCTGATCGAGAATGAGGTCATGGGGATTGGCCGAGAGCGTGCCCTGACGCACCTTGCGATACTGCAGGGGCAGATGCTGGCTCAGCAGGGGGAGCGGGATGGGCTCCGCCGCCAGATTGGTCAGCAATCTGGCGTAGCACTCATCGACCCGGCTATCGGGCCAGTAGTAGCGAATGCGATCCGAATAGCTGTAGCCACGGGCCAGCCGGCACTCGTTGGCACTGCCCTGATAGTGGCTGCGCCAGAAGTCGGGGCGCTCCAGCATGGTCTCTTCCATCACCTTGCGCAGACCTGAGCAGGCCTTGGCAACCACCAGTTCCTCCTCGATGGCGGCAAGGGCAAACAGCGCTTCGCGCAGGGCGAAGGTGAGGGCCGGGCCGACCTTGAGAATGGCAAAGTGGTCGCGTACCAGCTGGCGGTAGGCCTCGGGAGTCTGGTAATCGGTGGAGTGGGCCTCGAATACCATGTGGGGATAGGCTTCGATCATCCGGCTAAGAGGGGCCGCTTTTTCGGGCCGGTAATCGATGACGCGGGTATGGTCAAACTCGACGCCGGGTTGCACCACCAGACCGATCACCCTCGGCCAGATATGGGCCAGCCCCGCCTTGCTGAAGGCCTCTTGATGGGCCTCGAGGGTATGGCGCGCTGCCTCCGGCGTGGTGACCGCCAGCTCGGCAAGATCTTCATGGGCACCGCCCGGCACCGGCACCTCGGTGCCAATCACATAGACCAGATCGCTCTCGCCAAAGGTGGCCAGACAGGTTTGCTCGGCGATCTGCGCCAGCCGTGCCGCCCTTTCAGCGACCAGCTCATCGGTCAGGGGAACGGGATCGCCCTGACAGGACATGCTGCAGTCGAGGTGGATCTTCTTGAACCCGGCAGCGACATAGCTGGCGATGAGATCTTCGGCATGTGCCATGGCCTGCCCGGCCGGTTCCCCCTGCCAGCGGTTGGGGCCCAGATGGTCGCCCCCCAGAATGAGGCGCTGCGCCGGAAAGTGACACTGTGCCGCCAGCTCGTAGAGGCGATCGCGAAAGTCTGCGGGGGTCATGCCGGTATAGCCGCCAAACTGATCCACCTGATTGGAGGTGGCCTCGACCAGCAGCAGCTCATCCCCTTCGGCGGCCAGCCGCAGCGCGGCCTCCAGCACCAGCGGGTGAGCGGAGCAGACGGCGTAGATCCCGGTCTGTTCTCCCTGTTTATGTCTTTCGACCAGTGCCAGCATGGATTTCATTTTGATGTTCCTTGGTTGCTGCGGATGGAAAGGTTCTTTCGATTTCTTTTCTTTACGGTAGTAGGGAGGAAAAGAAAACGAAACAAAAGAGTCGTCAGATCTTGAAAGGGATCACAAAAAGAAAGGTATCGAAAGGCCTTGAATGGTGGGGAAAGATGATAAGAGTGGTGGTAAAGCGTAATGAAGGCTTGATTTGGCACCTTCGCTGAGCGTTAATATGCAAACGTAACGAAGTGAAAGCGATCTTTCACTACAGCATTCCGGCAGAAGAACTATGCAAACAAGCGAAAAAGGTGCGCTCGGAACCAGCGAGCGGCGGGAGCGGATTATTCAGCAGCTGCGCAGCAATGGCAGCGTTCAGGTCAACGAGTTGGCGAGTCACTATCAGGTCTCTGCCGTGACCATCCGCAACGATCTGGCCTTTCTGGAGAAGCAGGGGGTAGCCGTGCGCGCTTACGGCGGCGCCCTGTTGTGCGAGCCGGGCCAGACGGTGCCGGAGCGCACCATTGCTGACAAGAGTGTGCTCAATACTCCGGTGAAACAGCGGATCGGTGCGCTGGCGGCGACCCTGGTGCCCTCCGGCTGTCGCCTTATCCTCGATTCGGGAACGACAACACTGGAGGTGGCGCGCCATCTGAAGGGACATCAGGAGATCCTGGTAATGACCAACGGCATGAATGTGGCGAATGAACTGCTCGAAGCAGAAGGGGTAGAGCTGCTGATGACGGGCGGACATCTGCGCCGCAAGTCGCTCTCCTTCTACGGTGCGCAAGCGGAGCAGTCCCTGCAAAACTACCACTTTGACATGCTGTTTCTCGGGGTGGATGGCATCGATCTGGATCGCGGCGTCAGCACCCATCATGAGGACGAGGCGCGCCTTAACCGCTGCATGTGTCAGGTGGCCGAGCGGATTGTGGTGGTCACCGACTCCACCAAGTTTGGCCGGCGCAGCCTGCACAAGATCATCGATACCCTGCGTATTGACACCCTGATCACCGACGATGCCGTGCCTGCCGATATCCTTTCCGGCCTGCGCAATGCCGGTATCGAAGTGCTGCTGGTACCGGCCGATGGCAGCAAGGGGCAGGAGAAGCAGGGACAATATAATCCAGTACAATCAGCTATAAGCGGTTGATGACAAACGCGATAGACTGGGTTTCTCACTCACTGATCGAGCCTGTTATGTACCACCCCGATATCACCGAACTTGAACCTGTCGCCCGCGCGGCGGGAGCGGCCATCATGGCCATCTACAGCCAGCCCTTCGCGGTGGAGTACAAGAGCGACGAGAGCCCGCTCACGGCGGCCGACAAGGGGGCTCATGAGGTGATCGTTCAGGCGTTGGCACGGCTGACTCCGGATATCCCTGTGCTGTCGGAGGAGTCGGGGCCCGAGGTGATGGCGGCGCGCCACGGCTGGTCCCGCTACTGGCTGGTGGATCCCCTCGACGGCACCAAGGAGTTTGTCTCCCGCAACGGCGAGTTCACCGTCAATATCGCCTTGATCGAAGAGGGGGCGCCGCGTTGGGGGCTGGTCTATGCGCCTGTGCTGGACAAGCTCTGGTATGGCGGCAAGGGTCTCGGTGCCTGGCGCATCGCCGATGGCAAGCGCGGGCCTATCCAGACCCGGCCTCATCGTGAAGGTGAGGCGTGGCGGGTGGTGGGCAGTCGCAACCACCTGTCGCAGGAGACCCTCGATTTCTTGGCTCCTTTTGGCGAGATCGAGCTGGTTTCCATGGGCAGTTCGCTCAAGTTCTGCATCATTGCCGAGGGGGGCGCCGAGCTCTATCCGCGCCTTGCTCCTACTTGCGAGTGGGATACCGGCGCTGCACAGGCGGTGCTGGAGGGGGCGGGGGGCAGCGTCACCCAGCTCGATGGCTCACCCCTTGCCTACAACAAGCCCGATATCCTCAATCCCTGGTTTGTCGCCAAGGCATAAACGAGATATCGGGATGCAAAAAGGCCGGACTGGAATGAACTTCCAGTCCGGCCTTTTTTATTTCGCTATTCGCTTTGCGGTCAGAAGACCTTTTTGAACGGCTTGATGGTCACTTTGGCATAGACGCCAGCTGCCACATAGGGATCGGCATCGGCCCAGGCTTTGGCGTCAGCCAGCGAGGCAAACTCGGCGATGACGGTGCTGCCGGTAAAGCCGGCATCGGCCGGATCCTCGGCATCGATGGCCGGGTTGGGGCCGGCAGTCAGCAGCCGCCCCTCATCCTGCAGGGCTTGCAGGCGAGCCAGATGGGCGGGGCGAACCTGCTTGCGCAGCGGCAGGCTGCCCTGAACATCTTCGGAGTAGATGAGATACCACATAAGACAATCCTTTTCTGGCGGTGGTTATTTTTTCAGCTGTTCTTTTTGATCAGCCGGAATGTGACGGTAGAGGTAGACACCGCTGAGCAGGGTAAAGACCAGCGTCATCCCCAGCAGGCCGAACACCTTGAAGTTGACCCACATCTCCTGCGGCAGGTTGAACGCCACGTAGAGGTTGAGCAGGCCACAGACGGTAAAGAAGCCGACCCAGCCGAGATTGACTGTGTCCCAGATCTTATCGGGTGCTTGCAGCTCCTTGGCCAGCATCTGTTTGATCAGATTCTTGCCAAAGCCGTAGCGGCTGATGAGCAGACCCAGTGCGAACAGTACGTTGATGACAGTCACTTTCCACTTGATGAAGGTGTCATCGTGGAAGAAGACGGTGAGGCCGCCAAAGAAGCCGACCAGCAGGAAGGTAAAGAGCTGCATCTTCTCGACTCTGCGATAGCGGATCCAGCTATAGGCGAGCTGCAGACCTGTGACCACTACCAGTGCGCCGGTAGCCATGTAGATGTCGTAGAACTTGTAGATCGCGAAGAAAACGATAAGTGGAATAAATTCAATAAATTGCTTCATTGTTGGCGCCTAGTCCTCAAAGATGGCCTGCAAATTTCGCCCAGTCTACCTGCATGGCGGACAACGGCAAATGAATAAGACCGCTCATTTTTACGCCGGTTCCGCGCTGTCGCCAAACAGTTGGCGTGCAATGGAGATCCCCAGTCGCTGCTGATCGGCCAGCAGTTCACGGATATGACGCTCTTCGATAAGCGGGTTGAGCAGCACGGCGCGCAGCAGGGTGAGCGGCTGGGCGCCGTAGCGCACCACGGCGCGCTGGGTGCGGGAGACAAAGCTGTGCCCCTCGGCCCGCTGGGCTTTTTGCAGCGCCACGTTGAAGTCGTTGATCTGCGCGTTGGCTGCTTCGTCCAGTACCTTGCCCTGCAGGTGGGGCGGAATGCAGCGGTAGGAGAGCAGGTTCATCACCGGCGCCGACATCAGCTCGAAGGCTGGGTCGCTTTCGATGAGCTCTGCCATCAGCCGGGCGCGGTCGTAGTTGGCCTCGATGAGATGGGCGTAACCCTGTTGGCCAAACAGCTGGAAGGCGGCATCCAGATAGAGGGCATTGGCCGGGCGGGTGCCCTCCAGCGTAAAGCGGCCCTGATCGAACGAGGTGGTGCGAATGGCGTAGGGCGCCTCTCGCTTGACCGCCATCATCAGGTCGGGCTGGCGGCAGAGCAGCATGCCTGTACCAAGCGGCACCAGCAGTTGCTTGTGGCCATCGAGGGTGACGGTGTCGGCTCGCTCAATGCCGGCCAGCAGACCTTGATAGCGGGGGGAGAAGAGGGTCGGGCCGCCCCAGGCAGCATCCACGTGGAAATGGATCTGCTCGCGCTCGGCGATGGCGGCCAGCTCCGGCAGGGGGTCGATGGAGCCAAAGTCGGTACTGCCCGCTACGCCGACCAGCGCCAGTACCTTCAATTTCTGTTCTTTACACTGGCTCAGCGCCTGCTCCAGCGCAGCCAGACTGAGCCGGTTCTGCTCGTCGGTCTCGAGGCGCCAGACGTTGCGGGCGCCCAGTCCCAGCAGATCCATCCCCTTGTCGAAGGAGTAGTGCATCAGCCGGGAACCCAGAATGACGGCGCCCCGATAGCCCTGCTCATAGAGGGCGAACAGGTTGTCGCCGCAGGCGCGGTTGCGGGCCAGCCACAGCGCGGTGACGTTGGCGATGGTACCGCCGCTGGTCATGACGCCGAGGGCGGCATCCTTGGCATGCATCTGCTCGCCGTAGAAGGCGTCGTCCCTGCCATAGATGAGGCGGTGCAGCTTGGCCAGCACCTCCCGCTCCAGAAAACTGAGTAGGCGGGAGGACTCCATCTTCATCGGATTCTGGTTCAGCATCACCAGCAGGCGCGACAGCTCGGCGGTATAGGCCGGCAGTGGCGCCGTCATATGGCCCATGTAGCGTGGCGAGGTGAGGTGCGAGGCGCCGGGTACCAGAGTAGCCAGCCGCGCCAGATACTCCTCGATAGGTTGGCCGACTGCAGGCATGCGGGATTGATCGAGCTGGTGGGTGAACAGGTCGCGCTGATAGGGGGCCTGACTGTCGTCGGAGTGGTGGAAGCTCTCCAGCAAGGTGTTCATCGCCTCGCCAAAGGCGGGATCCGCTTGTGTAAACAGCTCAGTCAACTTCATCAGGTTCTCCAGACCAGGTCACCGGGGTAGGTGTCTATGCCCCTTGTCTCGGGCATCGGCGGCAGAGCATACACCAAAGGGGGGCGGGTGACAGCCACCCCATTTTTTAAGCGAACACTTGTACTCCGAAATGGCGCTGGGTAGAGTGAGCCACAGTTATTGTGGAGTCGATGTTATGAGTGGTGTGATGGATTACTCCCCCCGGGAGGAGCTGGCAAACCGGCTGAGTCACGGTGCGGGATTGTTGCTGGGGATTGTCGGGCTGGTGTTGTTGCTCATCAAGGGATGGGGGCAGGGCACGCAGGCGCTGGTGAGTTACAGCCTTTATGGCGGCAGTCTGGTGCTGCTCTATCTCGCCTCGACCCTTTACCACAGCATGGCGGAAGGACGGGCCAGACGCTGGTGCAAGGTGTTTGATCACTGCGCCATCTATCTGCTGATTGCCGGCACCTATACCCCCTTCCTGCTGGTTGCACTCGACACGCCGCTGGCGAAGGGGTTGATGGTGGTGATCTGGGCCCTGGCGCTGGCTGGCGTGGTGTTCAAGCTGGTGTTTATCAACCGTTTCAAGAAGTTGTCGCTCTTTACCTACCTGATGCTGGGTTGGCTGTCGCTGGTGGTCATCTATCAGCTCTACATCCATCTGGCCGGTGAGGGGTTGCTGCTGCTCGGGCTTGGCGGCCTTATCTACAGTCTCGGGGTCATCTTCTATGTGGCCAAGCAGATCCCCTATAACCACGCCATCTGGCATCTCTTTGTGCTGGGTGGCAGCGTTTGTCACTTTATGGCCATTTACGGCTACGTCGCCTAACGTCTTGCAACTAGCCCTTAATTGGTATTTTTAGCGCGTAAAAGGATAAATTCGTGCGGTATCACACAGTTGGCATCAGCGTTTGCTGACAAGCTAGGGCCAGTTCAATTCGCAAAGGATGCACGAAATGAGTGAAATCGCGCTTTCCATCAGCATGTTGTCGCTGGTGGCAGTGCTAGGGCTCTGGCTGGGAAACTGGCGAGTCTATGGCGTTGGGTTAGGGATCGGTGGGGTGCTGTTCGGCGGCATCATAGTGGGTCACTTTGCCGGAGTGTCAAATCTGGCGCTTGATGAGCAAACACTCCATTTTATTCAAGAATTTGGCCTGATCCTGTTTGTCTATACCATCGGTATCCAGGTCGGGCCCGGTTTCTTCTCGTCATTGCGCAGTTCGGGTCTCAAACTCAACGCCTTTGCCGCTTTGCTGGTCATCCTTGGCTGTGTGGTGGCTGCTGGCTTGCATCAATTTTTCGATGTGCCGTTGCCGGTCATTCTGGGGGTCTTCTCCGGAGCCGTCACCAATACGCCATCCCTCGGTGCGGGCCAGCAGATCCTGGCCGAGCTGGGCGCCGCGCCCGGTTCTACCGGCCTGATGGGGATGGGATATGCGGTTGCCTATCCGTTTGGCATCTGTGGCATTTTGCTCACCATGTGGCTGGTCAGGGTCTTCTTTCGCATCAAAATCGACGATGAAGCCGCCCAGTTCGAGCTGCAAACCGGTAAAACCAAAGAGAGCTTGCAGACCATCAACATCGCGGTGCGCAACCCCAATATGCACGGCCTGATGCTGAGCGAGATCCCGAGTCTCGACGAGTCTGATGTCATCTGTTCACGGCTCAAGCGTGGCGACGAGCTGATGGTGCCACGGCCGGAATCCCGTATCGAACTGGGTGACTTGCTGCATCTGGTCGGTGAGCGTCACGCGCTGCACAAGGTGTTACTGGTGTTGGGGGAGGAGGTGGAGACCTCGCTCTCGACTCGTGGTACCGACCTGCGCGTCGAGCGGGTGGTGGTGACCAACGAGCAGGTTCTTGGCAAGAAGATCCGCGATCTGGATATCAAACAGCGCTATGACGTGGTGATCTCCCGTCTCAACCGTGCCGGTATCGAACTGGTGCCGACCAGCCAGACCAGCCTGCAGTTTGGTGACATCCTCAACTTGGTTGGCCGTCTCGACGCCATCGAGGCCGTGACCAATGTGGTCGGCAACGTGCAGCAAAAGCTGCAGCAGGTGCAGATGTTGCCGGTATTTATCGGGATTGGCCTTGGCGTATTGCTCGGCTCCATCCCCTTCTATCTGCCCGGTTTCCCGGCCGCCCTCAAGCTGGGTCTGGCGGGCGGGCCGTTGGTGGTGGCGCTGATCCTGTCGCGGATTGGCAGCATCGGCAAGCTCTACTGGTTCATGCCCCCCAGTGCCAACCTGGCGTTGCGGGAGATCGGCATCGTACTTTTTCTGGCGGTGGTCGGATTCAAGTCCGGTGCTGGCTTCGTCGACACCCTGATCAACGGTGATGGCCCGGCCTGGATGCTCTACGGCATGGCGATCACCCTGATCCCGCTGCTGGTGGTCGGTGTGCTGGCGCGCCTCTACGGCAAGATGAACTATCTGACCCTGTGCGGCTTGCTGGCCGGCTCCATGACAGACCCTCCCGCGCTGGCCTTTGCCAACGCCATGCACCCGACCAGTGGCGCCAGTGCGCTCTCATACGCCACTGTCTACCCGCTGGTGATGTTCCTGCGGATCATCTCGCCACAGCTGCTGGCTATCATCCTCTGGGCGGGAGCCTAGGGTTAATCCTGACGGGAGCATGCCTTGTCATGCTCCCGTCATTACTCTGTAATCTATTGATAATTTAGGTTTTTGCCATTCTCGCAACCTCGTTTTACACACTTCTGTCTGGCTGAACAGTTCAGCCTCAAATCGGTCTATCCTTTCGAATTTTCGAGCTGGTTATTTTTTCCCTTAGTCTGCAAAGTAGGCTGTGGCTTATTGCATTCAAATCAGGATTCAGGAGAGAACATGATCACCAATGCCGTTACCTTGGAACAGGGCGTAACCGTAACCCAACTCAAAGGACAAATTTATCTGGTTGCCGCTGATGGCAGCCGGAAGCTGTTGGCTGAAGGTGATGTGCTGCCGAAAGGGGCGGTGATCATGTCGCCGGATGGCGCCAGTTTCATGGGTGGCGGACTGTCGTTCAATGTGCAACCAGCCAGCGAGCAGAGTGAGCCTGCCGAAGAGGGGGATGCTCCCCAGCTGGCGCAAAATGGTGCCGCTGGCACTCCTGATGATATCAATGCCCTGCAACAGGCCATTTTGGGTGGCGCTGACCCGACCCAGGCCTTTGAAGCTTCTGCAGCAGGTGGTGCTCCTGCCGCCGGTGGTGGCGGTATTGGGGGCGTCGCCGGTGCCAGTGGCAACGGCGGTTTTGTCACCATCGATCGTACCGGTTCCGCAACCATTGCTGAAGCCACCTTCGATACCACCTATAACGCCAACGGTGAGCCACCGTTGGGTGCTGCTGGCGAGGATGAAGCATTTGACCTGACTCCGCCCACCATTTCCGTAGTTGCGCCAGATAACACCAATGACACCACTCCGACCCTGATCGGAACCACGGATGCTCCTGCTGGCAGCACTGTGACCTTGCTGGTCACCGATGCAAACGGTAATCAACAAACCCTGACCGCGATTGTCACACCCAGCGGTACCTTCACCGTGGATGTGGTGACCCCTTTGGCTGAAGGCTCTTATACCGTCACAGCCACAGTGACCGATCCTGCGGGTAATACCGGAACGGCGACCGATGACGGCAGCGTGGATGTGACCGCCCCGACTATCACTGTCGATGCGCCGGACAACACCACTGACACCACTCCAACCATCACGGGTACAACCAATGCAGCCCCTGGCAGCACAGTCACCGTGGTGGTGACCGATGCCAACGGCAACCAGCAGACCTTGACCTCCACCGTGCAACCGGGTGGCAGCTATAGCGTAGATGTGACCACCCCGCTGGCGGAAGGCAGCTATCAAGTAACGGCCAGCGTTACCGATCCGGCTGGCAACACCGGCACCGCGACCGATGATGGCAGTGTTGATAGCAAGGCCCCTGACCTGGCCATCACGCTTGATGCCAATATCACCGACGACGACGTCATCAACGCCGCCGAGGCGGGTCAGCAGATCCCGGTCAGCGGCACCGTGAGCGGCGAGTTCAAGGTAGGCGACATCGTTACCCTGACCGTCAATAACACCGCATACACCGGTCCGGTGGACGCCAATGGCCGCTTCACCATCCTGGTGGCTGGCAGCGACCTGGCCGCTGATGGCGACCGTACCATCAACGCCAGCGTCACCACCACCGATGCGGCGGGCAACAGTGCCACTGCGACCGACAGCGAAGGCTACAGCTTGGATACTGCC